>WRKP01000003.1 GCA_009778035.1 Planctomycetaceae bacterium | reverse complement strand
GATGCCGTGGTCATCAATGGGATTACCACGCAGCAACGCATCCCGACCGTCTCCTCAAATGCGACCGTCAACAATAACCTCAGTACCTTTACGCCAATGGGCAAGTCGGAAGTTACGGTTACGATTGACAAGCCGATTCCCAATGCCACCTACTACAAACTTTGGTATCGGCCGGCGGTCAATTCAGACCCGAATTTCGTGGATGACCCGGAAGCATCGCTGGCAGAACGCGGCTTCGTGAGTTGCGACGCTTTCGGCGTTACCGCCAACGGCAGCGCAACTGCCTGCGGTATAGCCAGCGGCCAGAACCTTACGACGCTGACGTTCTACAATATCGACCTCGAGATGAGCGAAACATACGAATTCATCATCGCGGTTCAGGGGGATGCGGAACACGTTACCGCTCCGGATTCGGATATTTTCACCCTGCAAGCGACTGCCGGTGGAAACGAGAATGGTTCCGGCGCAGAATACGGCTTGATGGGGGACTTGACCCTCAGTTTCACGGCCAATACCGGCCAGAACTTGCCGGAAAATGGGACATCCTTCTATGCCAATAACACGACCTTCGTACAAAATACGACAACCGGTCTGTGGACGGTCGAACTGCGGGTGGGCAGCGAACTTGGCCAGGATGCATACAATAATGAACTCATGTCGTACCTGAACTGGTCGTATACCGATCCGGCAACGGGCGAAACTGTTGTTTCCCAGCCCAGACTGCTTGATGCAGGCCTCGGCTTGGCGACCGCGAGCGATTTGAACCTCCCCTCCGGCGTGGATGTTACCTTCTGGGTTACGAGTTACCACCTCGGCGATATCTTCGTGAAACTGGATCCAGCCGGGACAGTATACACAGATCCAACTGATGGCAAAGAATACTTCCAATTCCAGGTCGTTCCGGGCTCGGCGGGTCCTCTGCCGGAGGGCGTCTTCCGGATTACCGGCATGACGTACCACGGTAACAGGGTGCTCTACCTAATAGATATAAATGGCGATGGCGAACCGGATCAGATCACGTTCACGCCGCCGGTGGTAACCTTCGCGCCGTCGGATGGAGTGGATATCACGGTGCCTTTTTACTATGCCGTCCCGCCGATAATCGAGACCAACGAGGCCGCGGCGAACCCCTTCACGGTTACGCTCGACACCGAGCGACTCCTCGAAAACGGCAATGTCAACCCGAACCTTGGCAAGTACACCATCACGACGAACGTGAATGTCCAGCCGGTTGGGACGAACGCGGTCGGTGGATTTGCGGGCCAGGAATCGCCGACCCGCTACACACTTTTCGCCTCGACGACGGAGAATTTCGCCGATGCCGAGGGAGTGGACACCTCGACTATAACCCGATCTCCCGACAGCGCTCCCAACTTGAAGTTCGTAGCCGACTTGGAACAAGGGGAAACGTACTACTTCTGGGTCGTAGCGGTGGGTCCTGGGAGTGACGCAGTTTACTCGCCGCCCGGCGAATGGGTCGCGCCCGTTGTGGATACCTGGGTGCCTGAAGACGAAGATGAAGACGGGGAAACCATTCCCGGTTATTGGACGATCGGCGGTGAGGAAGATGCGAGTAAGCCGGGGTACTACGCGGCAGCCACTTCGGCTCCCCTCCCGTTTGAACTGTCGACACCGACTTTGAGCGAGATCACGGTGAGTCAGCCGGGCTACCTCAGCGGGAATGACAATTTTAGGATTGACCTCCAGTTGAACGGGCACAGCATTCTGCTGGACGCCAACGGCGACCCGGGTGTTTTGCCGGACGGCCACGTCGTCGGCTACAATGTGTGGTTCACAACGACGGGCGGCAGCGAAGCCGACCGACAAGAGGCCAAGCCCATTCCGTGTTGGCCACTGCATACATTGTGCCCGCCGTTTATGATACAATGGCCCCGTTCTTTTTCCCGCTCAACCTTCGTTCCCGAAAAAATGGAAACCCAGGCAATATGACACATCAAACACTGGCCGATTCCCTAAAACAACATAACATCTCGCTGCCAAAAATTCAAATTAACAAACTCGATCAATACGCTCAACTGCTCTGGGATTGGAACGAAAAAATCAATTTGACCCGGCATACCGATTACGAAAAATTCGTTGCCCGCGATGTCGTCGATTCCCTGGCACTGTCCGAGTTTTTGCGGCAAGGCGAACGGGTCCTCGATGTCGGAACCGGCGGCGGTGTGCCTGGTATCATTTTGGCAATTTTGCGGCCAGATTTGCACATCGAACTCTGCGACTCCACCGGCAAAAAAACACTGGCAGTGAGCGAAATGATGCAAGAATTACGGATCAATATCCCGATCCACCATACAAAAGCAGATGCGTTGCTCTTGGAAAAAGGCCGACATTTTACAACGCTTACAATTAGGGCCGTCTCCCGAATGGTATCGCTCCTTCGGCATTTCGCCCCTTGTTGGTCGAGTTTTGACCGAATGCTGCTCGTCAAAGGCCCAAAATGGACGGAAGAACGCGGTGAAGCCCGACATTACAATTTAATGACGAAAATTGCCTTACGGTGCTTAAAAACCTATCATACGCAAACTGCGGAGAGTGTCATTTTGCAACTTTGTTTGAAGGAAAATTTTGAGCGGTTGGATAACATTATCGACCGGCGAATCCAAGGCAAGGAACACAAACGCAACAGCGGAACGCACGCCTCGCGGCGAGGCCCGTTGACGGGAAAATAGACTTCTATGCAACAACTACTACACGACGCCAAATCGCTGGGCTTTGAACTGTGCGGAATTGCAAAAGCCGAACCGCCAAAGTTTTTCGACGCTTTTGAACGCTGGCTCCAAGCCGGAAAACACGCCGAAATGCAGCACTTCGTTCGGAATTTTGAAGCACGAAAGCACCCGAAATCCCTCCTGGCCGACGTGCAGTCGATCCTGATGGTCGGCGTTTCCTATGCCAAAGTTTTAACCAGCGAACCGCATCCCATCCAGCAATTACACGGCATCGTCGAATATGCCCGCGGTGTCGATTATCACCACTGGATTCGCAGTCGGCTCGAAAAGTTAGCGGACAAGCACCGCGAATTTTTCCCCACTGGCCGTTGCCGAATCGCGGTCGATACAGCCCCGTTCCTTGAAAAACACTACGCCGCCGAAGCCGGTCTGGGTACGGTAGGTAAAAACACGCTGCTCATTCATCCGCAATTTGGCTCAAAGTTTTTCCTCGGTGCATTGCTCTCCACGGAGCCGTTGGAGTCAACGACGCAAACAGAATCGTTTGCCCCTTGCACCCATTGTCGACGGTGTCTCGACGCTTGCCCGACGGGAGCGTTGGCGGAGGCTTATATTTTGGACACTCGGCACTGTTTGAGTTATTGGACGCTTATTCACCACGGCGAATTGCCGCCGGAGATTGCGGCAAAGCGGGGTGGTCGGTTTTTGGGTTGCGATACGTGTCAAAGTGTGTGTCCGCACAATCGTTTGTTGCCTGCCGTGCCGGAGGGAACACTTGACCCATTTTCGCTTGATTCGGCGACTTTGCAGAGTTTCCTTTCGGGCAGTGCGCTGGGTTAACAACGACTCACCCGGGGGCTTACGCCCCCGGCTCGTGCACACTCGCTCTTGCACTCACGCCTTGCGATCCCCCAACTCGAAATTTCCACTCCTCCTGCCCCTCGCCCTAACGCTTGCCAACAACACAACCAACACCGCAAAAGGCAATGCATACCAATCGCCAATAACCTGATAAAACGTCAACGCCTGCGGCCCATTCAAATTCACCGAAACCAGCCCGCTGACCGCTTCGGCTCCGCCACGCTCGCCCTTCGCCCGAATCTCCCCATACGGATTGATGATTGCCGAATATCCGCCATTCGTTGCCGTAACATAATACTTCCGATTCTCCACCGCTCGAAATATATGCGTTGCCAAATGCTGCTCAATCGCTCGCGAAAATCGAAACCAGCCGTCATTAGACAAATTGATCAATATCCGCGGATCATGTCCCTGATGTCGCAACGTCAAAATCTGCTGCCGAATTAAATGTGCAACCGTACTCTCAAAACAGATATTGACTGCCGCCTCGACGATATGATCGCCCCGACCAATCGGAACCGCCAACGGCTCCGTACCGTGTCGGGCTTCGTGGCACAGCGTGCGGAGAAAAAAGTCGTCCGGCAGGTATTCCGCAAACGGAACATATTCGCCCAACAGCACCAAGTGCATTTTGTCGTATCGGAGCATTTTGGCGGGATGCTCTTCGCAGGACGACGCGGCGGACAGGGAATGCGAGTCGTACTGCGGTCGAACAAACAGGGCAGAATTCAGGCGAATCGAGTCGAGCGTGTCGCCGTAAACCCAGGTCGAAAGGCCAAACAGGATTGCCGTTTGAGCATTTTGAGCGAATTCCCGAAACCATCTGCCGTCTTCGAGCATCTCGCGATCATCATCGTGCAAGCCGAGATCGTCGATGTTAGTTGTTCCTTCAAATGCAAACAGCGGAATTGGGCAGACGGTTTCGGGAAACACAATCAAGTCCGGCAGGGGAATACCGTTTTCTACCCGGTGGTTGAGTTCGGCGTGTATCAGGTCGAGAAATTGCTGAAAAGTCTTGTTGGCTTCGGTTTGCCCGCCGTCGATGTAGACCTGGCGGTTGCCCTGTAGAGCAACGATGGAGAACGGGGTGTAATTTTCGTCGTTCGGGTCAATGCGTTGTATCGTAAACGATGCTCCAATGATGATTAAAATGGTAAAAATCAAGACCAGTCCGTTCGCTGCCGAGCCTGTTCGGCAACGATTTTGTGTTTCCCGTCCCGGCGCGCTGACGGAGCAGATGCTGACGGCAGCCGCACCGAGGAACATAATAATTCCGCCGAGGAGCAGGCTTCCGCCGATTGATGCCAACTGGATGAGCGGCGGATAGAGGTAAAAGGCGTGTTCGATTGCGCAGAAGGAAAACCCGCCGAGGAATCGGCAGCGGATGTATTCCGTACCGAGCCAGCAAAGCGGCATGGCAACGGTCAGCGGGATACGGTAACGATGGACGGCAACTCTTGCGGATGCGAAAAAGAGGAGCCAAAATAGGGCTAATACGGCTGCCAGGGCGAAGAGGCCGATGGCGGTATAGGGCGGATAGGGACAGGCGACCCACCAGATGGAGGCGAGCCAAAAGAGGTATGCGGTGGGGAAGACGTATCTTTTAATTTTTGTTTCATTTCGGAGGATCGCGATTCCCCAGCAGATGGGGCTGGCCAGGGCGAGTGGTGCGACATTAAGCGGCGGCAGGGCCAGGTAATAGCACAGACCGCCGAGGAAAATCCAGAAAAATGAGGATTGTGTGATTGCTTTCATTGACGCCGCCGTTATTATACCGTAAACTTGAAAAAGTTAACGGAGATGCAACTGCAGATTCCGGGCAACTGCAAGTTTCAAATCGGTGGGCTGCCGACCTTGTGCGGTTCGGTTGCTGAAGGTAGGTTGCCGACCGCCGGGCGGCAACGTGCGACAGAGCCGATGTCTTGGCCGCATATTGAGCCTTCCAGTCGGCTGCGCCGACGCACCCGCCCGGCGGTCGGCTGCCTACCTTTCCCTAATGCGAAACTTGCAGGCGGAAGCAAGGGAATTTCCCCTATTACAGGTTCCGTCCGACGATCAGCAAACTCTGGTCATCCGTCTGCGGCGTGCGACCGGAAAAACTATGCACCGCACTAACCAAACGCTCGCCAAATTCCCTTACCGAATCGACCCGCATTCCAGAAACGTGTTTGATCACCCCTGTCATCGTAAAATAATTCCCCTGCGAGTTCATCGCATCGGTGATTCCATCGCTTAACACGACCAATTTCTGTCCCGGCTGTATCGTGAATCGGCTTTCGGGATACTCCGTATCGTCCGAAACACCCAACGGCAGGCCGATAATGCACTCTCCCAACATTTCGGGCTTCGCTTCGGGCGACACCAAAATCGGCGGATAATGGCCTGCATTGTGAAAGCAAATTTCGTGCGATTGCGGGTCCAACACGCCGAAACAAAAGGTGATAAACCGATTATCCCAACGCGGATCGCAAAATATCCTATTCAGCCGCTGCATCATGCCGGTGGAGGAGGATTCGATGATTAAACTTCCGCGAACCTCCGCCGAGAGTTTCGCCATCAGAAGCGATGCCGCGACGCCCTTGCCGGATACATCGCCCAATGCAAACACCAATCGGCCGTCGGCGAGTTGAATGTAATCGTAATAATCACCGCCGAGGAATCGGGCAGGACGGTAAAAATCAAAAAAACTGTAGTTTTCAACGACCGGCGAAGACTGCGGCAACAGGCCACGTTGCACCGAATTGGCAATGTGCATCTCCTGTTCCATAATCCGTTCCGTCAGGGCGATTTCGTGGAGTTTGGCATTTTGATAACAGACCGCAACCTGATAGGCCAGCGAAACGAGCAAATCCAGGTCTTCGTGCGTGAATTTTTGGCCCCGCGACCGGGCATCGACCTGAATGACGCCCAACACTTCCGCCTGGTCGTAATCCATGATGGGAACTGCCATAATGGAGCAGATATTGTAACTGATTATGCTGTCCGTCGGCTCGAATCGGGAATCATTGGCAATATCATCGGAAAGAATGGCGGCCTTGGAGTTCGCGACGCGTTCCAATATCGACCGGCTGACATGGAAAGATTCCTGGTTATGCGGGTCGCGGTGCAGAAATGCCCTCAGTTCGAGACGCCGCGTTTGGCCTTCTTGGAGAAAAATATACGCACAGTCCGCTTGCAGGAAAATCTTGAGCAAGTTCTCGACGAGTTGGGGCAAAACTTGGTGCATGTCAGCACCGAGATTGCGTCCGATGTCGATCATTGCACGAAGTTTGACGGATGCCTTGGCCGAGGTCAGAGCGGGCCGTTTTTCGTCCAACGCGATCTTCGATTTTACGTAATATCCCTCTTCGGGAACGGTGTCCGTTACGACAACTTGATTGACTCGGGCTTCATTTTGCCGCCGTCGGCTTTCGCTCTCGGATGGCGGATTATGGTGTTGAAGATGACTGAGTTGCGAATCGTAGGAGCATTCGTATTCGAGAAAAATGAGTTCGAGGTCGCAGAACCGAAGTAAATCGCCGTCGGCGAGTTTTATTTTTTCTTTGACGGCATTTCCATTGATGTACGTCCCGTTTCGGCTTCCGAGGTCGGTCAGATAATATCCTGTTTCGTCGTGCGAAATAACGGCATGTTCTCGGCTGATTCCGTGATGGTCGAGGGCAACTTCGCTGTTTGCAGAGCGGCCGATTCGATTGACCGCATCATCGAGGGGGAAGGTATGTTTGGCGATAATGTTGGGATCGCGGGTCCGTAGAAAAGCCATTGAACGTGGTTGCCTGCTTGGGCGATAGTCTCTCGCATTATCCGTTATGGGGCGGGAATTGTCAACGTTATATCATAATGGCATCGACGGACAGTTCATGACCGAAAACGCGAGGCCTAATTGTGTTGTAACACGGCGGTAAGTCCCGACCCGGACAGGGGGGGATTCTCAAAATGGGACTCATACGCTATAATACCCTGCGTCCCTATGGAATCGTTGCGTACAATGCCGCAACACAACTCCCGCGTTTCATGGCCCTACCGAGATTACAGGAAAAATATACGAAAACGATTATTCCCAACTTGAAAAAACAGTTCAACAGGGAAAATGTGATGTCGCTTCCCAAATTGCAAAAAATCGTCCTCAATATGGGAGTCGGGAGTAATTTGACCGAGAAGAAGTACATGGAAGAGGCCGTCGATGTGCTGACGCAAATCACGGGGCAAAAGCCCGTGATCACGAAAGCCCGAAAATCCATCGCGAGTTTCAAACTCCGCGAAGGGATGAACGTCGGCTGTATGGTAACGCTTCGCGGTAGCCGAATGTACGAATTCCTCGATAGGCTCATTTCATTGGTATTGCCGCGAGTTCGCGACTTCCAGGGTGTCAATCCCAAAAGTTTCGATGGAAACGGGAACTATAATCTTGGAATCACGGAATTTTTGGTCTTTCCCGAACTGAATCCCGACAAATATTCCAAGAGTCAGGGTCTCAACATATCGTTCACCATCAAGGGTGATAGCGACGATGAGTCCCGGGAACTGCTGCGTGAGTTCGGCATGCCCTTCCGAAAGGATGCTCTGCCTAAACGGAAAAAATAGGAGCAAGCCGCGTCGCCGGGCCGCTCGGCTGGATTCCGGCTTTCGCCGGAATGGCGGCCGGAATGACCGGTTTACGAACGAGGCAACTATTCAGCCCCCTCTGGCCGGATGCTTGCCGTAACATAAAACATCGAAGTAAGGCCTGGAACGTCCGTCGTGATGCGAACAGCCGAACGCATCACGCCGTTTTCGGGAGAACCTTCGCCCTCAAGCGGATTTTTATACGCAATCGGAATGAAATGCCGTAACTGCGGCAACGCATCAGCATCCGCCGCAAGAAATACCTCGATTGCCGGATTGTCGCTCTCAATCTTTTCAATGCGAAACGGCTGCGTGCCCGATAGCATAACATTCCTTCGCGGTGATGCCTCGCCCGGCGACAATACTCCCAAAAACAACGAAGGCGGACTCACCCGAATCACCGTCCCAACCGTTGCCCGGACGGCGATCGGAATCTCCCGACGGGCTCCGGTATCATTGCTGATTAAAATCAAATGCGAATTGATAGGCCCGTGCGGTGCGGATTCGTCGATCGACACATCAACTCTAAAAATTCGAGCACCGCTCCGTGCCGTTTCATTTGAAACGGCCGTGCGGATAAAATTGTTTTCACACAGGGCATCAAGCAATCGCCATTGCGGATTACGGCCTGTATAGGTTACGGTCAACTGTCGGGCATGTTCTTGGCTGAGTTCGACGTTGCCGAAATCAATCACATTTTGCGGCGAGATATTCAAGTCGGCCCGGATGTCCCCGCGAACATTCAGTTGAATCTCCGTTCGGCTCGGTTGGTCAATCAACACGGTGAGCGTGGAACTCCGCTGACCGTCGTACAAATCCCCGCGAAGGCGAACGGTAATGATGATTTCCTCGTAGGTTTTTAATACCAGTTTTTCCGTATCGAAATGAAGCGTGGTGCAGACGCAACTTGCCGTGATTGCACCGATGTGTATTGGCTCGAGGAAAGGATTTTTGAGGATAAACTGATGTTCAGGCGTTGCCCCTTTTGCGACGGTTTTGAAGTCGAACGTTCTTTCTTCGCTGGGAATGATATGGTTCCGCCAGTCCGTGCCGTCTGCATGGGCGATGGACGCGAGCGTGAACAGAGCAAGAACGGCAAGAGCGGAGCAAATTTTGATCATGGTGTTTTGGATTGTAACTTTTTTGCGAAGCGTTTGCAAGCGGCAAAATAGCCCTTCGGCGAGGAACCCGGGGGCTCACCCCCCCGGCTCTTGCCGGATTTGACATTTTTGCGGTATAATACGGGCAATAGCACCCACATATCGCACCATGAACCTCGAAGAAATTCGTTCGGAAACCGACAAAATTGACGACGAAATCGCCAACCTGTTCAAACAACGCCTCAAACTCGTTGAATCCGTCGCACAACTCAAAAAAGATACCAACGCCTCCGTCCATAAACCGACGCGAGAACGCGAAATTATCAGCCGATTGACCAACGGGCAAGACGGCTCGACAGCCGATTACATCAAAGTCCTCTTCAAGACGATTCTCGACATTTCCCGGTCGCACCAAATCGTCCTGACTGACAGAAGTTCCAAAACGACGGAAAACATTACCAAAGCCCTGGCGGAAACGCCGCAGTTGTTTCCCAAAGAAGCACAAGTCGCCTGCCAAGGAACCGAAGGAGCGAATTCGACATTTGCCTGCGAAAAATTGTTTAGCAGGCCGACCATCCTGTATTTCAACAGTTTTGACAGCGTGTTCAATGCCGTCGATAAAGGACTGTGTCGATACGGTATCCTGCCGGTTGAAAACAGTTTACACGGCTCCGTTACGAACATCTACGATTTGATGAAACGGTATCAATTTCATATTGTCCGCAGTTTGAAATTGAAAATCAATCACGCCCTGCTTGCCAAACCCGGCGTCAAACTCACCGACGTGAAAGCCGTGTATTCGCATGAGCAAGCATTAGCCCAGTGCAGTCTGTTCTTGAAAGACAAAAAATACGAAATTCAAGTTCATGAAAATACGGCTTTGGCCGCCCAATTCGTTGCGGAGTCCCCGCGAAATGATATAGCGGCGATTGCATCGACAAACTGTGCGGAACTCTACGGATTGGACATTTTGGATAATGACATTCAAAATAACGACAACAACTATACGCGTTTTGTGTGCATATCAAAGCAGTTGGAAATTTATCCTGGTGCGCAGAAAATCAGCATTGTGGTAACGATACCGCACCGGCCTGGCTCGCTTTACCAGTTGATGACGAAATTTTCGACGCTCGACATCAATTTGACGAAATTGGAGAGCCGACCGATACCGGATAGGGACTTTGAGTTTATGTTCTATTTCGACCTTGATATGTCCGTGTACGATGACAAGATCCAGAAATTGTTTTCCCTTTTGGAAAACGGCACGGATCACTTCGTGTTCCTGGGATGTTACGCGGAACTGTGAGAGAACAACAACCGGGAAGCCAGGCCAGGGCGTTTTTCGCATTGGTTTGGACTCATCCTCGTCATTCCGGTATACCTGCCGTCATTCCGGCGAAAGCCGGAAGCCAGACATTGCGTGTGGTACCAGTTCCCCTGGATCCCGGCTTGCGCCGGGATGACGGTTTTTTATCCGTGGCAAACCGAAATGCACTCTAATACTTGCCAAAATCCTTCGCGTCGAGGTCGATTTTGATCTCCGCACTGCCGCCACCGCCCCATTGGTTGCCCTCGATCGGTGCCGATGGATCCGAACCCGCCGCATGTTTGTGCGGGATCGCCGGTTTATACGCCGGTGCCGCCGCCGCAGGCTTGTGGGCAGCCGGTGCCGCCGGTTTGTGCACCGGAGCCGGTGCTGCAGGCTTCGGCGGTGTATGTGTGTGTGCCGGAGCCGACGCCGATGGAGCCGGTGCCGCCGCAGGCTTCGATGACGCCAACCCCTTGGACTGGCCGCGAAGCCTAAACCTCGCAATCAAGTTCTGCAAATTCGTTGCCATCCCGCTCATTTCGTTCGCCGCACTCGCCGACTCCTCCGCCGCCGCCGTGTTCTGCTGCGTAACCTGGTCAATCTGCTGCAAACCGATGGTGATCTGATTGACCCCCTGTGCCTGCTCATTGCTCGCAACCGCAATGCCCGCCACCAAATCCGTCGTTTGCTTAATTTCCTCGACAATCGAATTAAGCATTTCGGCAGTCCGCGTCGCAACCTCTCCGCCCGTCTCGATTTCCTGACCGCTCTTGGCGATCAACTCCGACGTTTCCCGAGCCGCTTTCGCACTCCGAGATGCAAGATTCCGCACTTCCTCGGCAACAACGGCAAACCCCTTGCCGTGCTGTCCCGCTCGGGCCGCTTCGACCGCCGCATTCAACGCAAGCAAGTTCGTCTGGAACGCAATGTCATCAATAACCTTGATGACCCGTTGAATTTCGTTGGAGTTTTGCGTAATCCGGTTCATCGTTACCGTCATTTCCTGCATCGCCTCCTGCCCTTCCGAAGCCGCCTTGTTGGTCTGCTGGGCAAGATCCCTCGCTTGGCTCGCACTTTCGGCATTCATTTTGACCTGACTGCTAATTTGGCTCATCGAGGCCGTAATCTGCTGCAAACTGGCCGCCGACTCTTGAGCACCATTCGACAACGACTGTGCCGCACTCGATACTTCGCCGGAGCCGATGGCAACCTGTTTGACGTTTTCGTTAATCTCACTCATCGCTTGATTGACCTGGTCAAGCATTTTGTTGAGATAGATGTTCATCGTATCCACATCACTGCGGACTTTCGTTTCTACCGTGTAGTTGCCGTCGGCAAGGTCGTTCGCGAGTTGTTCTACGTTTTTGAACTGTTGTAAAATACCCTGGACCGCGTGGGCTAATTGGCCGACTTCATCGCCGCGGGCAAGGTCCCTTTCGGGAATGTCAATATCGACCTTACCCTCTTCGGCGACAATGGTCATTGCAGCGACGGCAATTTTGATACCGCCAGCCACGGAGATGGTTAAGAGCCAGCCCATCAGGACAGCACCGATCATTGCCGTAGCCGCAACGGCGACGCTGATCGTTTGTGACTCGTTGACGATGTCTTTCTGTTCCGTCCCCACTTTTTTCGTTTCTTCGGTAACATTTTCCTGGATTTGCTGGACAACCGCCATCACTTCCCGAATGCGTGCCAGCATCGGTTCCTGCATTCCGCGTAATTCCTCGATGGCGGCGACGTATCTTCCCGCGACATTTGCCCATTCGTTGCGGTCTGCGATGGCACTGTTCATCCGGCCTGCAAAATCATTAGGCATTGCAGGACTTCTTCTGATTTCTTCAAGAAGTTCTCTCAATTCGTCTGCGGCTTTGAACAGAGACTCTTTGTACACGGCTTGCCGTGCCGGTACAGTTGCGAAAACGAAACTGTCCCTAAACTGCAGGATTCTGCCGACGATGATTTGTGCCTGATAAAGGCTTGTTTCCAGTTCCACATTGGCCGTTCGGATGGCTCGCTGCCCTTCGGTATCATTCCTGGCTTCCGCCGAGTGTTTTACATAGAGGTCTTGGCCCATTTCTTGGAGAGTAGAGCGTACTTTGTTGGAAGTCGCAGAACATTCATCGCGGAGAGCATCGACGGCTTGTTCCTGTCGGACAAAACTGTCCTTCAGGGTTGCGATGGTCCGCAGGAGTCTAACGGCTTCGTTGGCTGCGGTTTTGTTTGCCTCAATGGTGGTCGCTTGTGCGATATTTTCCAGGGTTTCAATGGTTTGGTGCAGTTCATGATCGAAGGAATCGAGTTCATCGTGATTATTTGTTGCCAGGTAGACGAGGAAATCTCTTCGCATTTGGTTGGCGAGGTTCACGCAATCACCGGCTCGGACCATTGCATCGGAGTAGTTGAGCAGCCGGTCGGTTGATCGGGTGATGTTTGCATAGGAGTAAATCATGACGCCCGTAATGGCGAGCAGCAGAAAGATGACGATTCCGAAGGCAATGGCGAGTTTGGTGCCAATTTTGAAGCGGTTTAGGGTGTCAATCATTTTTGGATGTCGTTTTTAGAGGATATTTCGTCCGTTGTGAAGCCCAAGAGCCGCAATCGTCGAAATTTTATGCTGTTTTCGGCGCAGAAATGCGGTTCGACGGGTTATTATAGCATGTATTTGGCAATAAGCAAGCGAAAATTAGAGATTTGCGAGAGGGTGCCGGGGCGGGGCGTCAGCCCCCCTTGCCCGCAAAACGTTTGGCCTTGCCAAAACGGAAAAATGCGGTAAACTGATTTCTACCATGAGACACGTAATTTCCGCTCTTGTTCAAAACGTTCCCGGTGTGCTCTCCCATATATCGGGAATGCTCGCCGCACGCGGTTATAATATCGACAGTTTGGCCGTCGGCGAAACGGAAAATCCAAAACTGTCCCGTATGACTTTCGTCGTCGTCGGCGGTGAAAAAGTACAAGAACAAGTCCTTAAACAATTGCAAAAACTCGTTACCGTCGTCCAAGCCAAAGATATTACCAATCAAAAGCATGTCGAAAGAGACCTGATGCTTATGAAAGTCGAAGCACTGCCTGGTGCGCGGAGCAAAATTCTCGAAATGGTCAACATCTTTCGAGGCAAAGTCGTCGATGTCAGCGATACGACAATGATGATTGAGATTTCCGGTCAGGCCACGAAACTGGAGGGCTTCGTCGAAGCGATGCGTCCCTTTGGCATTATCGAACTCGTCCGCAGTGGAATCATCGCCCTGCCCAGGGGCTGACGCCCGGCTCGTGCCGACAGGATTTGCTCATGCCGTGTCGGTTGCATTGCCCATAACGATATGCTAGAATGGCCCCTCCGTCGGAGAGTCGTGCGAGTCGCAGGGCGACGCGGCTAACATTTAACAAACCATGCACAACGGACGCTTCGGACAACACGGAGGGCAATACATCCCGGAAACGCTGATGAATGCGGTGCTGGAATTGGAAAAAGCCTACGCATTTTATCAAAACGATGCCGACTTCCAGCAAGAATTTTCGCAACTGCTAACCGATTATGCCGGTCGGCCCTCGCTGCTCTACTTTGCCGCAAAATTGACCAAAGAACTCGGCGGAGCAAAAATCTATCTCAAACGCGAAGACCTGAACCATACCGGCTCGCATAAAATCAACAATGTGCTGGGCCAAACATTGCTCGCGAAAAAGATGGGGAAGACCCGAGTGATTGCCGAAACCGGTGCGGGCCAACACGGTGTCGCGACGGCAACCGCCGCCGCTCTGTTGGGACTCGAATGCGAAATCTTTATGGGCAAAGAAGATACCGAACGGCAAGCACTTAATGTCTTTCGGATGGAACTTTTGGGAGCGAAAGTTCATGCCGTAACATCGGGCACGATGACACTTAAAGATGCGGTCAGCGAAACGATGCGGGAATGGACTGCCCGGATGCAGGATACGCATTATGTGCTCGGCTCCGTGATGGGGCCGCATCCCTTTCCGATGATTGTCAGGGATTTTCAGAAAATCATCGGTCAGGAAATCAGGGCCCAACTTTGGGAGCGTGAAGGCCGGCTGCCGGATTGCGTGATTGCGTGCGTCGGCGGCGGGAGCAATGCAATCGGAGCATTTTATGAGTTTTTGGGGGAGAAATCCGTTGCGTTGGTTGGTTGCGAGGCGGCGGGCAAAGGAATTGACACACCGCAAAATGCAGCAACGTTTGCGACGGGCAGTGTCGGCGTTTTTCATGGAATGAAGTCGTATTTTTGCCAGAATGCGTATGGCCAGATTGCTCCGGTTTATTCGATTTCGGCGGGCTTGGATTATCCTGGCATTGGGCCGGAGCATGCGGAATTATTTGATACAGGCCGGGCGGAGTATGTTTCGATCACGGACGATGAGGCGGTATCGGCATTTGGTTTGTTGGCCAGGACGGAAGGGATTATACCGGCGATAGAAAGTGCTCATGCGGTTGCGTATGCGGTTAAGGTTGCGTCGGAAATGTCGGGCGATAGGATTATCGTAGTCAATCTTTCCGGTCGCGGGGACAAGGACGTCGCGATGGTTGCGGCTCGCTAATCGACCCGTTCGGGAATCAGCAATTCCGCCGCAATGCCTTCCAGTACCGCACGGCAGTCAGATAGTTGAGCAAGCCGATTGCCCTGCCGACTGCCATGTTGAACAATGCCTAATTTTTCGCTAAATTCATTAAGCCGCCGAACCAATTCCGGCTCCGGCAATCCCTGGAGTTCCAGCGTCAATGCCCAAGCCGCTGATGAACGAACCAATTCCGCAATTTCAGTATCGTCCGCCTCTGCCGGCATCGACTCCGCCCTCTTCCAGGGCAGCGTCGGGAACGAGTCCTTCAGTAAATTGCCGACAAAGGGCAGCGAACCCGCTACCGCTCCGCCAACGCCCCCGCCCGCCCCCGCCGCGTAGGCTAAAAAAGGCAATGCGGCCCACGGGCCCGCTGCCGCAACCGTTCCAACAACCGCTGCGCCCGCTCCAAGCGTCGCGCCCGACAGCGCCATCATCCCCGCCGTCTTAAGACGAGGAAGATAATACCAAAGTCCCAACGCTTTCTTAATTCCATTCTCGACTTCGGCCCGAATGAATTCCTCCGTCCGCCCCGCCGCATCGTGAAACATTTCGGCGGCATCCAAAGCCTTTTCAAGCACATCCTCCGGCAAGCGAATGTTCGATAATGTATTGTAAAACCGGGTGATTTCCTTGTCGTAAAGTTTAGAAATCTCCTCGTGCAATTTTGCAGTCCGGTCTTGCACCGCTCGGCCATCCTCTTCGGCGGCAGCGAGAATCAATTCCAGTGCTTCGTCAAATTTGCCGGCAATCTGGAATGCACAATCCTTGCCCGCAAGCCGTCCCCGCACTAATTCCCGAGCGTGATCCGTCGGAGCATCGAGGTCAAATTCCAAGCATTCGACGCTGTGCCGATTGAATTTGGCCTTGTAATCGTCCCACAGGGCGGCAATTTTGTGCTCATCGCTTTTGAGTTTTGCCCGATAGCGTTTCCCGCCGGACAAAATCGCAAAATGTTCGGCATGGGGCGTTTTTCGGATGATATTTTCGAGCGAATCCGCCATCGTGCCGCTGAGAACCAGGCCCCATTCGAGCAGAATAACAACCTTTTGAACCTGTTCGGCATGGCCGTCAAGCCAAGAAGCAATGTCGGCATCATCCCGGCGAAGGCAATGAAACTGCTGCAATTCGTTGTCGGGAAGCAGCGATTGCCAAATATCCCCGGGGATTGCCTGATGCGGCAAGCATCCGAACACCAACGCTCGGGGACTGGCGAACGAAATCTGCTCTGCCGAGTCCAGGGTTGCTAAAACCCCTTGCATGGATTGGACGGCAGCCAGCAATTTGGGAACGTTGACCGGCTTGGATCCCGGTTCCGCTGGAACAGTTTCGACGATTTCGTGCGCTGGCGGGTCAGCCTCGATTTCCGCTTCCATCTGCCTGATGAGTTCCGCAAAATAGGGTTCTGCGAGGTCGGGCCGGTAATCTCGGCTTCGGCGGCGATAGGACAGATACGCGATGCCAAACAAAAACAGTCGGGGAGCGAATGCCCAAATTGCGACAAGGCCTAAAATGTATCGGCCCCAAAAGGCATGGACCTCATTTTCCGTCGGCGGTCTCGGTACGGCTCTAACGGGATGCGGATTTTTGATTTGCGTGAAATGCTGTTCATCGACGGGCGGATGCAGGCCCAGCCAGGTGCCGGGTTTCCCCAAAATGTTCAGGATTTGGACGATCGTCCTGTCGGCATCGCTCGTTAAAATAGTCGTTCGGACGGAAAAAGTATACGATTCAAAGCAAAGATAAAAGAGCATGGCAAGGAGCAAGCAGAGCAGAAATGTCAGCCAATAGAAATGCGAGAGCAGGGCTGCCGTGCTGGCCAAAAAGCGTTTTTTGGAGCAGAAAAATGCAAGACACTCGCCGGACAGGGGCGATTGCCGCAAGGTAGGTTGCTGACCGTCGGGCGGCAACACCGTCGTAGCCGACTGCAATTCTTTGAGTCCCCATTTTTCGCGGAGCCTGTCGATGACGGTGAAGAGGCGAAAGGCGAGAAGCCCGAAGACGGTGCCGACGAAGCCGGAGAGAAATTGGAACCAGGTGCTGCGTTGCCAAAAAGCGGGATAGATTGCCGATACGATCGCAAAAACGATGTAGAAGGCGAGCCAAAACATAATCCAGGCGAAAGCGAGCAGGAAGATGAAGAGATTGACTTCTCGGGTGATGGGCAAGAAGTTGGCAACGCCTCCGCCGACGAGGAGAAGCAGGGCGAAGCCGAAAATCAGCGAAAGGGCGGAGTATTGCAGATTTTTTTTCGTTTTTTGGAGTTCATCGTGCGAGTATCCGGCAATTTGGGGCAGAAGATCTTTTGCTCGTTGTGCGAGCGAATATACGGGATGGAGCAGTTTACCGCAAGGGTCTTTTTCCGCCGGATTGATTCGTTTGATGAGATTGGGATCGGAGGGCGTATTATCGCCGTCTTTTTCGTGGAGCCGAACGAAATGGATGCAGAGCCAGTCCGTGAGATTGGTTTTGTAATTTTTGGGATTCTGCATTTTGCTCATTTTCTTGCTGTTTTGTCTATTGTACCAAAACAAACATCACGGAGAAATCTGAATCGTAAGCGTTTCGTTCATGCTGCCCGTCCGATAACCGAGAAGGTCCAGTGCAACATAATCGAAACCGATTGTTTTGAACTCGGCATAAATCAGGCTCCGCAACTCCCGGTCGGCAAGTTGTTGAAAACCGTCTTCGTCGGTTTCAATCCGTGCCAAATTGCCGTGAAAACGAACGCGAACTTGCCGGAATCCATTGTCCAACAGAAACTGCTCCGCCAAATCAATCCGCCGTAACCGTTCTCTGGTAATCGTTTCGCCATACGGGAACCGCGACGAAAGACAGGCGAAACTCTGCTTATTCCAGGTCGGCAACCCTTGCTCTTTCGAGAGTTGCCGAATTTCGTTTTTCGTCAATCCGGCTTGCCGTAATGGACTCAACACCTTGCATTCCTGTACGGCTTGCAGGCCGGGCCGATAGTCCCCAACATCGTCGGCATTGGAACCTTCGGCAATATGAGCGATCCCGCGAGCGTCGGCGACGGCCCGAATTTTACCGAGCAGTTCTGTTTTGCACAGATAACAGCGGTTCGGCGGATTGCTTGCAAAGCCTTCGACGTCGAGTTCTTCCGAATCAACGATAATATGTTCGATGCCGTAGCGCTGGGCGAATGCGGTTGCTTCATCGAGTTCGCGTTTTGGAAACGTTGAAGAGCGAGCGGAGACGGCAATGACATTATTTCCCAGGACGTCGTATGCGGTTTTGAGCAGAAACGTAGAATCGACGCCGCCGGAGAACGAGACGACGAGCCGTTTGAGTTGCCGTAGATGGTTTTTCAACTGCTCGTATTTGGACGGTGTGGATGCGTCGGACATTAGTATCGAGAACGGGAAAAGTTCGCCAGCAGTTTGTAGCATAAACGGCAGAAAAATCAATCGCGTGCGATAAAAATAGGCATTTCCCAAATTGGCATGGACTTGTTGTCGTCATTCCGGCGAAAGTCGGAATCCAGCCGAATGGCCTGCAAGGTGTCCCTCTGGGTTCCGGCTTCCGCCGGAATGACGATTTTGACGGATTCCGAACGAGCCTACTCCATCACGGGTTTTTGCGTTCGTTTTTTCGCTCGGTCATTTTTGCCGACGAATTCGATGACCGCCCGTTTTCCGGCATCGCCCAAACGAGGTTTGGACAACTTCAATATCCGAGTGTATCCGCCATTGCGGTCGGCAAAACGCGGTGCGACATCATTGAAAAGAATGGCGACGGCCTCTTTATGGTTGCCGATGAGTTGCATCACCCGGCGGCGGGCCGCAACGGCCGGTGCAATCGCCTTGTTCCATTTTTGCCAGGTTTCGCTTTCCCGCCATTGTTTCCATTCCGTGGAGCCTCGGGAGGCGGAGGACTCAAATTCTTCCGCTGCTTTGATGTGCTTTTGTGCTTTTTTGGCTATGGTGATGCACTTTTCCAGGAGCGGCCGGACTTCCTTTGCTTTGGGCAGTGTGGTAACGATTCGGCCGGGCACTTTGGGCTTGTTATCATCGTGTTCGGCATCGCGTTCGGTCATCAGAATGGAAATCACCAGATTTTTCAGCAAAGCCCTTTGGTGATTGGGATTACGTCCAAGTTTTCGTCCTTTTTTTAAGTGTCGCATGGTTGTATGATGCTATTGTTGTACGGTGCAGTGCCGATAAACCGGCAGTTTTTCGTGAATCCTCGTGCCCCTTCCTGGCTCATTATACCACAAAAGTATGATCCCGCAAACGGGAACGACTCGAATTTCCGGCTCCAGCGGCTGCATCCGGGTTTTATCGCATCTTTTTTTGCATAAACAGGCGACTCGAGCGCAAGAGCCGGGGGCGTAAGCCCCCGGGTTCGACATATGATGTTTTTTGATAGACCAACCCGGGGGCGTTAGCCCCCGGCTCGTGAATCCCTCGCAAAAGCACCTCCAGAACTAACGGCAATGCAACACATTACAGCGAAACCGACTCGCCGCCTGCACACGTGCTCAACGCCCGCCATACCTCCAATGCGATGCCATCCGTAATGAAACGCACACTCCCATCGGCAAAACATCCCCCCACCCCGCCAGGATGATTGCTGCTCGTAAAATTGTAATTGGAATTGACCGACTCGCCTCCCGCAATCCTACGTATCCAATTTCCCGGTATGCCCGCATTAGGAACATAATACGTCGAAAATCCCGTTGCCGTCCCCCGCGACGAAAGCCACGGAAATCCGCGATTGCCGCCGCCCGGCCCTGGATTAAGCCCCTGTGCGATTGCCAACAAGTCGAGATCCTCATACTGCGATGCCGGAAGTTCATCGCCAGGCTGAAATGACATAAATACCCGACGCCATACTTTTCTGTCCGTCGTTGCCGTCCGGCTGGCCTGCGCAAGAAGCGTTTCGCTGATTGCCAGCGTGTTACTGCTCCCATCTTGCATTTGCGACATCCCGCCCGTCCGCCGACTGAACAAGCCGTCCGAAGTCGTTACATTGGCAATGCTCCAAAATGGACCGATGCCGGTTCCGTTGCACCAGACATAATTCGTACCGCCCATCATTTCCTGGATCGCTCCCGAATCTCCCGCCGCCGTTCCCTGTATTCGGCTTTCCGATTCGCTGGGACAGATAAGGAGCGGAGCCGTATAATCCAGCAGGGCAACGCCATTGATCGGATTCAACAGCGGTGTTCTGATGCCGGTTCGCGTTCGGTAAAGCGGCCCCTGTAAAGCCTCGTCGTGTGCAGCGATAAACGCTCCCTGCTCAACGAAGGGGAAGAGCCGAGTGTGAATCGACAGGTCGGTATTGGATGGGAATGCGGGATCGAAGGCGTATTCGCCGTTTGTATCGGTGGGCCAGACGGGATTTCCCCGTCCATTCATTTCGGCCCAGCGTGCTTCCATTCGGGGCATGGCATTATTTTGGGCATAGTAGTTATGCAGGGCGATACCCCATTGTTTGAAGTTGTTGGTACAGGACATTCGCCGGGCGGCTTCGCGAGCGGCCTGAACGGCGGGAAGGAGCAGGGCGACGAGCATGCCGATGATGGCGATGACGACGAGGAGTTCGACGAGCGTGAACGCTCGGTAATTGGATTTGTTTGTCATGGTGATTATTGTCATGGTGATTATATTGGTTGAGTGTGGTTGGATATGTGAGCCGCATCGCCTCCGCAGGCGGAGCGGCTAGAGCGTGTTGCTTGCTCTGGACGAAAAAGCTCTGGACAAAAAAGCAGTCATCCCGGCAAAAGCCGGAATCCAGACACTGCGTGCGATGCCGATTCCTCTGGATTCCGGCTTGTGCCGGAATGACGGAGGCAATTCCAGACCAGTTTGGGATACGCGGCGAACGTGCGGTGCTGTTTGTTGAGCATCACACACTTGGTGGAGCGCGGGCTGGCGGAAGAATGGTTGCGTATGCAACCAAGGGAGTTGCCGGCGAGTGAACCGTTTCGGCAACGGCATCTGCCTGCAGAGATGGAGGTTCGTATTCCGTGGAGAGCGGAATGGCCGAACGGAGGAATTCGCAGAGCGGACAGGCGTCTTCGTTTTCGGGCGACTGTTCGGCGATTGCGATATGGTGATCGAAGAGGTGCCAATGCAGAGCGGGTGCGGCAACGAGCGCAAGCAGATACAGAGCGAGCACGGAGCAGGCGATGAACTGATTGAGTCGGCACTGGGGCATTGTTTGGTGTTAGTTAGCGTGGGCTAACTTTCGGAAATTGTACTGATTTGGAGAAAAGCGTCAAGCAGGGGGTAAAGTATGCCCCGCTCACGTCCGCGTTGCATTCCCGTCCAAAAGTTGCACTGTCCGTGTAAGTACGGTATCTACCATATCTTGGAGCGTTTGCGGAGCAGTATAAAAATGCGGAACAGCAACTTGAATGATTCCACCAGCCAATGTGATCCGCTCCATATTTTGAATGTGAATCAACGAAAGCGGCGATTCGCGAAAAAGCAAAATCAATCGGCGACGCTCCTTCAGTTGCACTTCGGCAGCACGATGTATTAAGTGCTGATTGATGCCCGATGCAATGCAGCCGAGCGAACTGCCCGAACAAGGTGCGATGACCATTGCATCAAAATTGCTGCTACCGCTGGCAATCGGAACATTATAATCAGCCGGATCGTATATCGTGAGAAGCGGATTCGGTTGCGGCGGCGAAACTCCTTCGTGTACAGCGGATTGTTGCCATGCCGGACTCATCACGAGGTGGATTTCATGGCCTTTTTTCAGGAGCAATTCGAGCAGTCGAATGCCGTAAACCGTCCCGCTTGCACCGGTCATTCCTAGAATAATTCGCATGATTTTTGTTTTCGGTTAAACCAAACTATTGACGTATTAGTCCAAATTGGCCAGGAATCGCTTCTGTCATTCCGGCGAACACATCGTCATTCCGGCGCAAGCCGGAATCCAGCCGAGCGGCGTGCATGCCGTTTTCCTGGTTCCCGGCTTGCGCCGGAATGACGAAAAATTGTCCAGGGCCATTTGGAATACGCTCTAATAATACCAAAACGGGGGAATTTTTCATTCTCTTTTGCGGTATAATCGCTGTGCAATGCAATTTATAGAGTAACAGAACCCGAACTATGAAACACGCCATCGTTTTGGCCGCCGGAAAAGGCTCCCGAATGAAGTCCGAATTGCCCAAAGTGCTCTATCCCATCCTCAATCGGCCAATGATCGAATACGTCCTCGATGCCCTCGAACAAGCCGGTATCGACAAAATTTTCGCCGTCGTCGGATACCAAAGCAAATTGGTGCAAAAAGCCTTATCCCATCGCCGAAACCTGGAATTTGTAGAACAAACGGAGCAACTCGGGACCGGCCACGCCGTGATGGTCTGCCGCGATAAATTGCAATCCTGCAACGATGCCGTGATGGTCGTTGCCGGCGATTGTCCGATGATCCAGGTGGATTCGATTCAAAAAATGTTTACGGCCTATCAAGATACGGCGACCGGAGAGCATGCATCGTGCATTTTGGGAACGGCATATAAGGACAATCCCTTTGGACTTGGGCGAATCGTTCGCGATGCGTCGGGCGGGTTTCAGGCGATCGTCGAAGAAAAGGATGCTTTGCCGGAGCAGAAAAAAATCACGGAGGTGAATATGAGTTATTACGTTTTCCACACGCCGGATTTGCTGGATGCTTTAACGCATTTGCAGACGAATAATGCTCAAAAGGAATACTATTTGACGGACGCGCCAGCGATCCTGCGTTCGCAGGGCAAACGGGTGTTGGCATTGCCTGTCTTGCAGCCGATTGAATCGCTGGGAATCAACACGGTTGAGGAAGCCGAAAGCGTCGAAAGAGCGATGCTCGCGTTGCTATAGACAAAAAACCGTCATTCCGGCGGAAGCCGGAATCCAGAGGAACCGGCATTACACGTAATGACTGGGTTCCGGCTTTCGCCGGAACGACGTAGAGGAGCCGGAATGGCGGCCATTTTGCCCCTTGCCCCTATTCCGCCTGCCCAAACGCACTGCGGAGTTCCTGACGCTCGTATTCCAAAAGACCATCAATCACCGGCGATAAACTGCCAGAAAGTATCGTGTCCAATTTGTACAACGTCAGACCAATCCGATGATCCGTTACCCGATTCTCAGGAAAATTGTACGTCCGAATCCGCTCGCTGCGGTCGCCGCTGCCAATCTTGCTCATCCGCTCCTCAGAACGCTTGCGCTGCTCCTCTTCCCGTTTCGCTTCGTAAAGACGAGTCTTCAAAACACGCAATGCCTTGGCAAAATTTTTGTGCTGACTCTTTTCATCCTGACAACTAACGACAATTCCCGTCGCATGGTGCGTGAGCCTCACCGCCGATTCCGTCTTGTTGACGTGCTGTCCGCCCGGACCGCTGGCACAGTATAAATCCTTTCGGTAATCCTCCGGTTTGAGGTCGATTTCGACATCTTCCGGCTCTGCCATCACGGCAACAGTCGCTGCCGAAGTATGGATTCGTCCCTTGGCTTCCGTTTCGGGAACACGCTGCACGCGATGCCCTCCGCTTTCAAATTGCAGATGCCGAAAACATCCATCGCCGTCGATCCCGAGGATCATTTCCTTGAATCCGCCGAGTTCCGTGGCATTGTAGGACAGGATTTCGACTTTCCAACCCTGCGCTTCGGCATAGTGTTTGTACATATCATAGAGATCGCGGGCGAAGAGGGCCGCTTCATCGCCGCCAGTACCGGCTCGGATTTCCATCACGAGATTGGTACGATTGGCATCGGCACCGCCGATGGTCATATCGAGGAGTTCATTCCAGAGGAATTCGCGTTCTGTTTTGAGTTCGGGCAGTTCTAATTCGGCGAGTTCCCTCATTTCGGCATCGGGCGAGCGGAGCAGTTCGCTTGCTTCTTCGATTTGGGCATTGAGTTGTCGGAATCGTCGGTATTTGGTTGCCAATTTGGCGAGTGTTCCGTGTTCGCGGGCGATTTGTTGCATACGATGGGAGTCGGCCAATACATCGGGATCCGACATAAGGCATTCGAGTTCTTCAAATCGCGAGAGGGTTTCGTCGAGTAGTTTACGCATAGGGTTTCGGCATTCTGTTGCTCATTTTGACACATTTTGCGTGAATTTCAACCCGGGCATTTTCTGACACGGGGGCGACGCGCAAGAGCCGGGGGCGTTAGCCCCCGGGTTCTTCGACATATGATATTCTTTGATAGACCTAACCCGGGGGCTTACGCCCCCGGCTCGTGCGCTCACTCGCTCGTGCGCAACGCAATTCCGGACCGTTTAAGGGATTCCACAAACCCACTACGGATATGCCGCGTCATCTTCGCCGCCAGTCGGAATGCGAACGCCAGCCGGCATGTTGCTGTATTGAGGCGATACACTCATCTTGAAATCATCGACGCCCTCAAAAACAGGCTTGTCGAACGGAATAAATCGGCATTCGCTCAAACCACGAAACCACGTCTCCTGACGCTTGGCAAAATTTCGCGTACTCTGCTTAATATACTCCACCGCCTGCGAATAAGTACTCTTCCCCTCAAGATAATCAAAAAGTTCCTTGTAACCGAGAGCCTGACGTGCCGATTGACTGACGGGAGCAGTGCGCTTCGTCAATAATTTGACTTCATCGAGCAGGCCGTCATAAATCATTCGATCAACACGTTTGTCGATTCGAGCATACAAAAGTTCCCTCGGCATTTGCAGGACGTAGACGTTGCATTTTTCCGGCGGGGAGCCTTTATCGAATTGTTTTTGGAACGCACTGATCGGCTTTTTCATCTTTTCATAGACTTCCAATGCCCGAACGACCCTTTTGACATCGTTGGGATGCAATCGCTTTGCGGAGATGGGATCGACTTTTTTAAGCAGATTATGCAGTGCTTCGGGCGGTTTTCCTTGCATTTTTCGTTGCAGTTCCATCCGGAATTCTTGGTCGGCGGGCGGGCCTTCAAAGATGCCGCGGAGCATTGCTTTGAGGTACAGCGGTGTTCCGCCGACGAAGAGGACGTTTTTGTTGCGCAGATGGATTTCGGCAATTTTATCGGCGGCTTCGTTGACGTATTGTGCGAGGGAATAGTTATCGCTGGGATCAATGATATCAACGAGGTGATGGGGGATACCGGCTCGGTCTTCGGGCGCGAGTTTAGCCGTACCGATGTCCATTTCGCGATAGACGGCCATGGAATCCATGGAGACGACTTCGGCATCGAGGCTTTTAGCGAGAGCAAGTCCGACTTTACTTTTTCCGACGCTGGTCGGTCCTGTCAGGAACCAACAGGACAGAGTAAGTTTGCGAAACCGGCGTAGTTCTTCTTCCCATTCACCCATTCTCGTTTGGTGGAATAACCGCAATATGCGGGACATTTTACCTAAATTGCGATGATATTGCAATGACGTCTAACGAGCCCGGTCGACTTGAATGTCGAACGTCCGGGTTCGGTTATCGACCTCCACGGAAAGACCCGATGTGGCAGGGTCATTATACTTCGTATCAATCAACGGCGTAATGTTTTGCCGCAACGTTTGGTGAATTCCAACCGTATGAGGCACAAATTCGCTCAATTCGGCTCCGCCAATGTATACCCGGTACGTTCCCGGCGGCAAACCATCGGTTGTTTTGTCCGTCCCGACTCTAAAGGTTCCATCAGGTTGGATGCCGCCCTGTGCCACCAGCGTGTCCGACTGGAAATAAATGACTCCCTGGGGCAATGGCGAACCATCATCGGAAAAGGTTACTGTCCCGGTAAGCGGCACCTTGCCGCTGCACCCAGCCGCGATGAGTAATGCAAATAATAAGGGGAAAATATGGTATTTCATAAAGGAGTTAGGGATTCGTGGTGAGAAAAATGCCAAAAACGGGGCCAAAAAGCGGGAAGGCCAATGTTCCCGCTCTTGTACGAACTTGCTGGCGATCTACGGCAAACTGACCGTTTGGGCGTCATTCACGTGTGCCAACCGGAACAAAACATCGTTGGTCGGCGTCGTGTGCGAAATAGAACGCACAGAACCATCGCCGAGCAGGAACAGGCAAACGCCCGGATGCCAACTGCCGAATCGGTTTCTGGCTTCCCAACAGTTCGAGAGGTTTTCCTTCACTCCCGATCGTGCAATCGGCCACCATGACCCGTGAAAACTTCGTGCAGCACCTTGGTGCGAATTCCAATAGATGCCGAGCCAAGTCGAATCGTTCAAATGCGAATACTGCTGGTCATTGGAGTAATACTTTTCTCCGAAGATTAACTGATTGGAGGCCCCATCGCGCCACCAAGCCATCGAATCCCGGCCCCGCCAACTTGCGATTTCTTCAAGCCAGTTCATATCAGAACCGGACGGAGGCGATGTGCCAAAGGTTGCTGGTCGGAAGGGGCCGCGAAACCTCGATGAAACGGCATTGGTATTTTCCATCGTCACGTGCATATAATCCTCATGGATTTCCCGATTCAGGTCGGCGGGCTGCATCATTCCGCTGCCTTCCCTGAACGAAAGCGATACGGCGGCATAATCGCTTGCAGGCCCCCAGCCATAATCCCGGGTAGGGGTCCCGTTACACCAATCGTCGGTCATTCCGCCGCTCGTTAGTCTTCCCGCCGGGCGGCGTGTCGGACAAACATACACGGAAATCGCTGCCAAAGCGTCTATCCAGGCTCTTCGGCTTGCTTCATCGCTTCCCTGTCCGCCGATCCTATCGCTTGGCGTGAACGAGGTTGCAGTTGCCTGATCCGGCCAGTTAATCACCCAAACGGAGGTGATGGGATCTCTTCGTTCGCCCCAACCGTGTGCTGCGACGCCGGTTTGCGATTCGTAAACTGCCGTTTGCTCCATGAAGGGCAAAATCAGGAAGAAAATGCTTGTTCTGCCTCGGCTGATAACCAATGGCGGCAGAACACTTTGGGTATTTTCAAAGTTGTGGACGGCCAGTCCGATTTGTTTCATGTGGTTGCTGCATTGCATTCGTCGGGCGGCTTCGCGAGCGGCCTGAACGGCGGGAAGCAGAAGAGCGACGAGCATGCCGATGATGGCAATAACGACGAGGAGTTCGACGAGGGTGAAGGCGTGATTGCGAGCGGAAGCGAGCGTTTTGTGCCTTCCTATACTGCCCCCCCCCCCCAAGTTAACATTTTGTGGCGATAATTTCGCATGGTTGATACTCCTATTTGGTTGGAAAGGTCCCTTTTTACCATATTTGCTTGCGGTGTCAACCCGGGGGCACGAGCAAGTGCACGCAAGAGCCGGGGGCGTTAGCCCCCGGGTGAGTCTATCGAACAAATCTACGTCGAACCAACCCGCGGGCTGACGCCCCCGGCTCTTTAATTTGACGCAAAAAAAAATCCTCCCCGCTCCCTGTCGCAAATCGCTTCCCATTTGCCATAACCTCATAGACCGGTTGACATTTCGCCCACCGCAAACCCCTCATGTAAGAAGAACCGACCATGACTTCCTCAATTCACAAAAAACTGACCGGGGCGGCCATCACGCTCGGCGGAATCTCTTCCGCGTACGCACAATTTTACAACGATTCTTTACCAGAAGACCCGATGATCGAAGAAACCGAACAGTTCGACGGCACCGCCGAGCAAATGCATGGTGACAGCGAGGGTCATTGCCGATTGCACCAACACGTACTTCGATAACCTATGGGTAACCACCGACACCTTGAATGGCGATCGCTCAACTTCCAGATGGTTCAACACGTCGGTAATCGAAAACTTTATCCTGCAAGTGGGCACGACGAATGTGTATGGCCAGTCTTTCGGCAATCGGATTGCCAACAAACCTTTGGTGCTCAATGAAAAATCAATCACCTACGGTAGCAAAACCACCTCAAAATGGGGGGGTGGACGAGAAATGGAGAGATACTCAGTTCATCATTAAGAACCGAAAGAACGGAGACATTCAGGATTTGACGGTCAACGGCGGTTATCTTGACAACTACGGTACCGTTTCACGCAATAATGAACGGCGGTCAAATGTCCAAAATAGTGACGGCAAGGTCGGGAATCTTCAAGTCGGAGACTTCAGTCGCATTACGAGCAACGGCACGATTGAGCACGCGAGTCTGCGAGGTGAGATGCTCAATAGTACCGGCGGCGTGCTCAAGTTCGTTCGGTTGTCGTGCGCTGGCAGTTCGCTTACAAACTACGGCACTATTAACGATGCGACACTAAGCAACGGGAGTTTCCAGAATGGATCCATTAAAGAAGTTGGACTAAAGATACAAAAGATAAATGGCAACATTGACAGTCTCACCGTAACCAACAGCGTGATGACGAACGTTTGCGGCAACATTGACGAGTGCAAGATGACCGGCGATCAGATGACGAACGACCTTGATGGCGTTGTAACAACTGTGGACATTCGGGCTGGAAAATTTGTGAACTCAGGTTCTATTGGAGAGTTTGCTCTGCGTGGCGGTACCTTCGACAATAGTTACGGATACATTGATACTCTGTGCAGGGCTGGCGGAACCATTACGGCGGAGGGCAACATCGGTCTCATCATCGACATGCGCGGAGCGGCTGTGGGAGTGGATGTCGAGTAAGTGTTGGCCGTTTCGCTTGCGGGGCACTTTTGCGCCATAGCCGGGGGCGTTAGCCCCCGGCTCGTGCCTTCTATTGCATCTCCTCTTCCGGGGCCTTTTTGAGATAACGGTATATCTCCATCTGAGCACGAATCCGCTTCGCATTCTTCGGTACAACCATCTTCTCGTTCGGATGCGATACACTTATCAATCGCGATTTGACATTGTCCGATATTTGTATCTGCAATATGTCCCAAATCTGACGGCAAAGTCCAGGATCCTTGACCGGAACAATCACCTCAAATCGCTGATCCAAATTCCGCTCCATCCAATCCGCCGAACCAATAAAGTATTCCGGTTTGTCATCATTGCAAAATACAAATATCCGAGAATGCTCCAAAAAACGATCCACAATCCGAATCGCACGAATGTTCGCCGCCTCCGGTAAGTCCGGGATGAGCGAACATATCCCCCGTATAATTAAATCAATCTTGACGCCCGCCTCGCTCGCCTCGTAAAGTTTGCCGATCAATTTTTTGTCCACCAAATTGTTGACCTTCACAATCATCCAAGCCGGTTTGCCTTTTTTGGCATTGCGTATTTCCCGTTCGATGTGCTTGAGGAAAAATCGACGTGTTCCAAACGGCGACACCACGATATGCTTGAAATCCGGCCTCTGATATTTTTGGTCATCCAAAATATGGAATACCTTGTTAACCTCCGAAGCAATGCTCTTATCCGCCGTCAAAAGATGCTCATCGCAGTAGACTTTGGTCGTGTTTTCATTCGGATTGCCCGTCCCGATGGCCGTATAGTAGACGTTCGCTCCATGTTCTTTACGCCGGATTAAAATCAGTTTACTATGCACCTTCATACTCGGAATGCTCGGCAACACACGGACGCCTTCTTCCTGCATTCTCGCCGCCCAAGAGATGTTTGCCGCTTCATCGAACCTCGCTTGGAATTCGACGAACACAATCACTTCCTTGCCGTTTCGGGCTGCGTTAATCAAAGCATTGACGATTGCCGAACGCTTCGCCGCCCGATAAATCGTCATCTTGATTGTCCGAACGGCAGGGTCGATGGATGCTTCCCGAAGCAGTTCAATAATGTACTGAAACGAATGATAGGGATAGTGCAGCAGCACATCTTTTTCCCGAATCACGTCGAGCATCGAAACGCCGTGCGGGAAGTCCGCAACTTCGCGCGGCGGCATCGGCTCGTATTGCATTTTTCGGGTTCCCAAACTTCGCGGAAACTGCACGAGGTCTCGGGCATTATGATAGCGGCCGCCCTTTTCGAGCGAATCGCCGCGTTTGAGGCTAAATTTTTTCAGGATGGTAGCCAGGACTTTTTTCGGCATCGACTTGTCAAACACGAATCGGACGGTGCTGCCGTGTTTTCGCTGACGCAATCCTTCGCTGACGGCTTCGAGAAAACTTTTTGACACGTCGGTATCTATGTCAAATTCGGCATCCCGGGTGAATTTGATGGTATATGCCTTGCAGTCGGTGAAGCCGTGAACCATAAAAATATCATCGAGGCAATAGCGAATGACGTCATCGAGGTACATGACGAGATTGCGTTTGTCGGGCCCGAGAGGCAGGACGAAAAATCGGGGAACGTGTTGCGTAGGAACTTCGATGATTGCCAGATTTTCGGCTGTGGGATTGTGTTTATGGGACAGGTCAACGAGCAGATATATGGAGTCATCGTGGAGGCTGGAAAAATTGCGAAAACGCTCCAGCATCAGGGGAAAGAGGTGTTGCCGAACGGTTTCGCGGAAATATCGCCGGACGTAGACGCCTTGTTCTTCGGTCAAGTCCTGTTCGCTGACGAAAAAGATGTTTTCGGCGGCAAGTTCTCGGCAAATGCGTTTGTAAATATCGTCGGCTTTATTTCGGAGGCCGACGGATTTTCGATGGATGTCGCGGAGGACTTTCACGGGATCGAAGTCAAGTTCGACGTCATCTTCTTCTTTTTTAAGATTAGCGAGTCGTTGCAGGATGGCAACGCGGACTCGGTAGAATTCGTCCATATTGCTGGAAAAAATCCCGAGGAAGTTGAGTCTTTCGATTACGGGAACGGTAGGGTCAGCGGCTTCGAGGAGAACTCGTTCGTTGAAGATGAGCCAACTAATTTCCCGTCGGAGGAACAGTTGTCGTGCTGGTTTTTTAATTTTTTTTGTCGGTTTTGACTTTAGCGAATCGTTTTTTTCGATTTTTTGTACTGGTTCTGCCATAGTGAGCCTCCTGCGAGTCATACTATAGCCGTAAGATTTGCGAATGTCAATACGGGTGCGGCGGGGCAACTGCAAGTTTCACATCAGAAAAGGTAGGCAGCCGACCGCCGGGCGGGTGCGTCGGCGTAGCCGATTCTTGGCCGCACACCGTTGCCGAACATGCCTCCAGTCGGCTCGCGCCGACGATGCCGCCCGGCGGTCGGCATCCTACCTGTTTCGACATTCTACCTGTTTGAAGTCTTGCATTTCCACCGCGGCGGGCAACAATTACCTTCCGATGCACCAGAGTTCCTTGTCCGTGCGGATGAAAATCTGATTGCCCGCAATGGCCAAGCCCGCCTGAATCGTTTCGCCCGTCTCGTTGACCGAAATGACCTCCGCCGGATTGGCAGGATCATTATTCAATCGGAATACCGTTGTCGTCCCAATATGCGTCGTAACATAAATTTTGCCATCCGCGTAAATCGGCGACGCATCCGGCCTGCCCTCCAAGCGACTCCGCCAGATAATTTCGCCCGTTGCAGCATCGTGTGCCGCAAAAGTTCCATTATCGTGTGCCGTATAAAGATGCGGACTGATGTACAAAAACGATGCCGTCATCGGAGAATTCTGACTCTGCGACCAAACAACATGCGAATCGGTAACATCGCCTTTGCCGTCTGTTTTAATGGCGATAATCGGACTGCCCGGCGATGAAGACATAAAGACAACTCCGTTGCCGATTGCCGGTACGGGAACAGCCGGCTCGCCAGAACTTCGCACCGACCAAACCAATTCGCCGGTTTCCGGCACAAAACCCTGGATCACGTCGCCCGTCGCACTCAAAATTTGATCTTTGCCGTCAACTTGGATGACGACCGGCATCGAATGGCTGATTCGGCTCATTCCCCGCATCGCCCGCCAACGCTCTCGGCCCGTATTTTTGTCGAGAGCCAAGAGATAGGAACGGTCCCAGGGCACTTGCCAACCATTGCGAACATTTTCATCATTCGGATTATTTCGGGGATCAACGCTCGGATTGATTGCGGTAATCAGCAAATCGCCGTAGAGCATCGGCGAAGCACCGAGTCCGTGATTGGAGTAGTAGGTGTGGTCATTTGTCCAAACGATGTTGCCGTCAAAGTCGAGTGCAACGAAATGGCCGTTGGCAAACAGGGCGTAGACTCGCTGTCCGTCGGTAACAGGCGTCGGTGTGGCATCCGAATTTCGGCCATGTTTTTGCTGTATTTCCTGCGTGAAGACCATCGTATTCCAGAGGATGTTGCCGTTTCTTCGGTCAATGGCGATGACTCGGCATTCTTTTCCTTCATCGGTGGTTGTGGTCAGGAAGATGTGATTGTCCCAGATGACGGGCGAGGACCAACTATTTCCGCCGGGGATGGGAGTTTTCCAGGCGACATTTTCGGTACTTGACCATTGTGTGGGCAGGCCGGTCGCTTTGGAGATTCCTTGTCCGTTGGGGCCGCGGAATCCGGCCCATTGTTCGGCTTGGGCGAGTGTTGTTGTCGCGAAAAAAGCGAGAGCGAGTACAAGTGTGAGCGTTTGCTTCATGTTTGGATGCGTGTGTGTAAAGGTTTTTCTTGTTGCGGCCATTCTAACCCGAATGCCGTTGCAATTCAAGTATGCGAACGTTGCCCGAGCCGCCGATTTTTCAATCAGACTCCTTGCACCTTGCCGCGATTTGCGTCATAATGACCAGCATGACAACACCGCCGCTTGCCGCTGTAACAGGAGCCAGTGAAGGACTCGGCAAAGAGTTCGCCCGGCAACTCGCCGCCGAAGGATACAACCTCATCGTCATCGCACGACGTGCCGCGATGCTCCAGGAACTCAAAGCCGACTTGGAATCGAAATTCGGTATCCAAGTCGAGCCCGTCGTTTGCGACCTTTCCAAGCCCGACGAACTAAAACTCGTTGAAGAACGGCTCGAAAAGGAAGAATCGCTCGAAATCCTGGTTAACAATGCCGGTTTCGGACTCGGGGACGCATTTCCCGACGTCAATACCGACTTGGAGGAATCCATGATCCGCCTGCACGCAATCGCGTTGATGCGGCTTTCCCGGGCTGCTCTGATTCCGATGTGCAAACGGAATAAGGGGTACATTATCAACGTATCGTCCGTTGCGGCATTTTTACACGGCCATCGCACGGCAGATTATGTCGCGACGAAGGCGTATGCCTTGAGTTTTTCCAAATCGCTGCAATGCGATGTACGCCGCTACGGCGTTCGGGTGCAGGCCCTTTGTCCCGGTTTTACGCATACGGGCTTTCATTCGACGGAGTCGATGAAGTTTTTCCAGAAAGGCGATGTGCCGCCTTGGCTTTGGCTTTCCTCGGAGTATGTTGTCAGGACGTCATTGCATTCGATTCGGCGTCGTTCGCGGGTCGTGTGCATTCCATCGCTGCGTTATCGCATCATTTTGGCGTTGCTCTGCAATCCGGTGGGCAGTGCGCTTGTTGAGTATATTTCCGGGCCGGGCCGCCCAGAAGCGAAATGACGGGCTGGAGCACAAATCGAGCACGGCACGAACAACATCAACTCCAGCGTGCATCGCCGCGGTCGGCATTGCGTTTTCGCAACTCCTCGGCAATGCGGCGGACGGATTCCTCCTGCTCCTTTCGGGCAATCAACGTCGCATCAGCCGTTTGAATCACGACGATGTCATCCAAACCAACGATCGCAAGCAAATGATTCGCATCATCACACCGGACAGTACAGCCCGTCGAATTGATTGCCAACAATTCCGAGCCGATCGCCAAATTGCCCTGCGAATCGCTCTGCTCCGCATAGAGCCGATCAAGCGACGTCCAGGTTCCGACATCGTTCCAATCAAAAGATGCCTCCAAAACGGCAACATTTTCCGCTCGTTCCATCACGGCGTAATCAATCGAAATCGACTTCATACTCTGGAAAGCCGAGTCCGTTTCGGATTTTTCCTCGGCGGTTCCGAGTGCGGGTTCAATCTGACGCAGACTCTGCCCGATTTCCGGCTCGAATTGCTCGATTAAATCCAAAATCGTGCCGGCTTTCCAAACGAAAATGCCGGCATTCCAATAATACTCGCCGGATTCGTAAAACTGTTTTGCAAGTTCCTCCATCGGCTTTTCGCAAAATTGGCGGACATGATACGCAGAATTTGTCCCTTTGAGAGCCTCGCCCCGTTTGATGTAGCCGTATACCAAAGCGGGAAACGTCGGTTTAATGCCGAGCGTAACAAGCATTTCCGGCGATTTTTCAACGATTTCGGCGGCAGATTGTACGGTTTCGCAAAAAGTTGCGGCCGGTTTGATGATATGGTCGGCGGGCAAAACGACCATCACGGCATCGGGGTCGATATGCCGAAGTTTAAGGGCGGCCCAACCGATGCTGGCGGCGGTATTTCGGGCGACGGGCTCTGCCCAAATGTGTTGGGGAGCGAAATGCCGTATCTCGGAATGAGCAAGCGAATCCGCAACCAATTTAGCCTGGGCTTGGCTGGTAATGATCCAAGTTTGCTCGGGCGGAGCGAGCCCGGCTGCTCGGTGGAGCGTTGTTTCTAAAAGCGTCTGCCGTCCCTCGAAGGCGAGCAGATGTTTCGGTTTGTTAATTCGGCTGGCCGGCCAGAGCCGCGTGCCTGAACCGCCAGCGAGAATGATGACGTGCAGCATAACATATTCAAAAAACGGGACACATTGGCGAACAAGTCGCCCCGAACCCTTACTTAACGTCCCACCACCACACGCCCTCGGGCAGATTCAGCGAAATTTGATTCCGCTGCTCCGCGACGTTGCCGTCTCTGTCCGGCTGCGCGTGCTCATCGGACAGGGCCAATTCCGCTTGGATTTCAATTCCGCCGCCGACCGGCGCGACCGTTAATCGGCCAACCGAACGCGTCGCAACGACCGGAGCAACCTCACGAGCCGCTGTGAAGGTCTCCAACGGAAATTTCTCTTCGCAGCCGAAAAACTCCATCGACCAGCCAGACCGAGCATAAAAATCTTCCTGATGGATATGAGCCGCACAAATCAGCATATCAATCCAATTCCGCAGTTGGGCAAAAACCAACGCCTGTCGGGCAATTTGCGGATAATGCTCTGTGAAACTCTCGGTAAATGCCCGGCTGCCGGGATCCAATTCGCCGCCCATCGTACTCCGCTCGCCCGTCTCACTGACGAGTTCATTCTCGCCAATCAGCCGAACAGCGTCGCCGACTAACTGCATGGCCGTCCGGTCTGGCGTCATAATCACGGAATCATAATCCGGCACGAAGTACCAACGGAACAGCGCATTCGGGGCATTTGGGGCGGTATTCGCAATAAACGTCTGCAAGCCGGGAACACGCAATGTATCGAGGCCGAGGGCGATGCGTTTCATTCGGTAATCGGCAGCGACCATCATTTGGGCGGCATGCGTCGTTTCGGGAATCCCATCGACCGTAATAACTTGCATTCCAAGGCTTCGGCTGACTCCTTCGACGAACCGCCGGGTATTCAAGCCGATGGAACGGGATAAAAACTGCTGCAGCCGCACATTGCCCTCCGCAGTCGGGTCGATGGAGCAGGTTACGAGGCCGGGCCCTTCCGTATTCGGCCCAAAGGCTCGCAGGGCGGTAATCAAATGCTGCAATTCGCAGACCGGCTGCAAGGACTCGATGCCGATCATCGCGCCTTCGTAGCCCGGAAACCAACCTTCGGCAGGACCCGCAACGACGATGTCTTTGGAATCGGGAAAGTAAAACACGTGCGTAATGCGTTGAATACCGGCAAGATATTTCATCTCGTCGGTAACGATTCCGCCGGATTCGATGATACTTTTTTCCATTCGGTTCAGACTGATGCAGCGCATCGGACTTTTGGCGGAAATGTCATCGGAAAGCGTGTAGGCCGTTCGGGCGGCATTGAGTTGTTGGGCGGTGAGGCGTCCGAAATCTTGGTTGGCAATACGGGCAACGACGCCGCGGGCATCAATGCGAATACCGCCCTGCGTCGGCTGAGTAAGGGCACCAGCCGCCCCTACCCCGGGCGCTGCCGGCGTTGCGGGTGTCGCCGGCGGTGTCGCTGGGTCGTCCTCCTGCGCAAACAACGACGCAGACCCGATAAACAGGAACGTCATCGCACAGAGAAACAACCAGCAAAAAACGAAAGATTGCGGTCTAATTTTCATTGAAAACTCCTTTTAGTAAAGTGTGTGGTGGGAGGGAGTTCTGGAGGCTGGAGTTAGGAATCGGGAGACGAAAACTCCCCAATCCCTAATTCCTTCCCCCCTAACATCCGTGTTTTTCGAGTTTTTCCCGCAGGGCGTCGGGTTGGAAAGGTTTGACAAGGTAATCGGTTACACCGGCTTGGATGGCCTCCAAAATACGCGATTTTTCGGCCTCCGTCGTTACCATGATGACGGGAACTTTGGCATCTTGGGCCCGGATATCTTTAAGGACTTCCAGTCCTGTTTTACCGGGCATATTCCAGTCGGTCAGGACTAGGTCGAACTTGCCTGGAGCGAATAAAGCGACGGCTTCCGCTCCGTCGGCGGCTTCTGTAACATCTTTGACGCCGACGGCCTGAAGGGAACGCAAAATGATTTTACGCATTGTGCTGGAATCGTCGGCAACGAGAACTCGTGTCATAGCAAAAACCTCAAAAAGCGGCTAAAAACATTTCTAAAAGACATGCTACCAAACTGCTGGGCAAATGTCAAGCGGGTCGGGGCTAACCGGAATTGCCCAAAACCTGCTCGAGTTCCCGGCGGACTTGGCTTTCGATTGTCCCTTTCATCATTAAGGCCGCAGCGGGCAAGGCGACGGATATTTTCACGGAAGATTCCTGCGATTCGACGGTTCCCGTGAGGGAAAATCCCAATATCTTGAAGGAAAAATCCAGCGAATCTGGGGTCGTCCAGGTTTCCTTGAGGTCGGTAACGGTATAGGTACTTTGCTCTTTTATTTCGGTCCTCTTTTTCTTCAACCGCTCCGTGGCTTCGGCCTGCGAGAGTTGGTGAGCGACGGTTACATTTAGGGTTGGCATGAAAACGAAGGGAAAAGGGAGGCAACGACTGGGCCAACTGCATTTTACCAAAAACAGGATATTGTTTCAAGAGGGTTTTTTGCATTTGCTAGACTTGTTCGGCATCGGCAATATGCAACCACTACCGAAAAACAACACATTTTCGATAGCCCAGGCAGTAAACGGTCAATTCTTCGGCACGACGCTGAACTCCTTTTCGCCGAGCGTGAGAATCAATTCCTGCCGCTGATTCGCCCGAAATCGATGCGGACCCGGACTCCTGTAATCCGCATAAATCAACAATACCGTCCGGCGACTCCGCCACGGCAACTCTACCGGACGCACAAAACTGCCCGGTGCATACTCACGCTCCTCAATGTCGAAATCCTTGCCTGCCGTATAATCGTTTTTGAACTGATTTTTGGCCGAAAACCACGTTTTCGCATCGGTTTCCATCAATTTTGCGGCAAGTTCCGCATTGTGTACCGTCAAAAAATCGACCGCTATGCCCGTCCGTTCATTCCCTTCCGGCGGCAACGAAACACGAATCTTTACGTCGTTGACGAACACCGTGCGCACCCTATCTGTCCTTTCCGTCATACTCGCACAGCCCGAAAACGCCAGGGTTAGGGCAATCGAAGCAATTACGGTAAGAGAGATGGTACGGTGTAACATAGGATGGCGGCTTCCTTTTTGCGGATTCGGAACCCTCACGACACTAATATCTATTTTATTCGGCTCAAACGGCCATCGCTTGTTAGAATAATCATTGCCGGTACAAAAAGAGCATTAACGCAAAACGGTATATTTGGCACATCCGTCATATTCTTGCGTTAATACTGCCTCGTTTGACGTTTGAGGGAAGGTAGGCAGCCGACCGCCGGGCGGGTGCGTCGGCGCAGCCGACTGGAAGGATCAAATGTGCGGAGTACCGCAGTTGCCGCCCGGCGGTCGGCAACCTACCTTCAGCAACCTGCCTGTTTGACACTTGCAGTTGGCCTGGAATTGCGAGATTTTGCTCTTGCGATCCTGCCAAAAAAAATGTATAATACGTAATGTTTAGGTTAATCCGATTGGCCGGAAGCATACGATAGATACATTGTGAGCTTGCGGACTCTGGACGTCCGGGGAGACTCTATTCACATTCAAACATAATTTTTCTACAAGAAATTAAACCACAATGCCAGAAAGCATCCAACATAAGTTGAGCCGAGTTCGGCCCCCTCGAGTACAAATCACCTACGATGTCGAAGTCGGAGGCGCCATCGTAATGAAACAACTCCCCTTCGTGCTGGGAATTATCGGCGATTTCTCTTCGCACCGTGCCTCTCCCTTCGGGCCCCTGAAAGATCGCAAATTCGTCAACATCGACAGGGACAACCTCAACGACGTTCTGTCGGCCTTCAGCCCGCATCTTGAATTGACCGTTGCCGGCAAACTGACGCCCGATGCCGAAGCCAGCAAGTTGGCCGTCTCGTTGGCCTTCAAATCAATGGATGACTTCACGCCGATCCGTGTTGTTCGGCAAGTTCCCGAATTAAGCAGCCTGTTCGATTCAAGGCAACGCCTCATCGACCTGACGGCGAAAATTGACGGAAACGACAAACTTGATGCCCTGTTTCAAGACATTTTTCAAGATTCGGCCAAACAGACCGCACTCCAGACCGAAACCAAGGGAGCGTTGGATGCGGAACCCGATGAAACGATCGAAGCCGACAGTCTCGTCGAATCGCTCTTGACCGACGCCAAAATGGTTAAAGACCCGTCGCAAATCCCCTACGCGAAAAAGATGCTTGCGGAGTTGGCGGAGCAACTGATTGCCGGGAACGTCAAACTGTCGGATGACCCGAATGCGACGCTGGACTGCATTTCCTTGATTATGGTGCGAATCAAGGAAATTGACGTGATGCTTTCGACTCAATTAAACGAAATCATGCACGCTCCCGAATTCCAGCGTCTTGAAGCGGCATGGCGAGGCCTGCATTATCTCGTGATGCAAACGGAAACCGGCGAAATGCTCAAATTACGGGTATTTAACGTTTCCCGAAAAGAACTCCAGGACGATTTGGAGAAAGCGGTCGAGTTTGACCAGAGCCAACTGTTCAAAAAAGTGTACGAAGAGGAATACGGGACCTTCGGTGGTGCTCCGTACAGTGCTTTGCTCTGCGATTTCGAGTTTGGTCGGCATCCGCAGGATATGAAATTGCTGGAGAAACTTGCCGAAGTCGCCGCCGCGGCGCACGCACCGGCCATTTTGCCCGTCTCGCCGAAAATGTTCGATATGGAAAGTTTCACGGAACTTGCCAATCCCCGAGATTTGACGAAACTGTTCGAGAGTTCCGAACTGATCAAATGGCGGTCGTTTCGGGAAAGCGATGATTCGCGTTATGTTACGTTCTGTTTGCCGCATATTTTGATGCGTTTGCCCTACGGGCCGGCAACCAGCCCGATTGAGGAATTCGATTTCCAGGAAGACGTTGACGGCAAATTGCACGAAAAATACCTTTGGGGCAGTGCCGGTTGGGCCTTGGCCGAACGAATCACGGCAGCCTTCGCGAAACACCGTTGGACGGCTGCCATTCGCGGTCTCGAAGGCGGCGGCGATGTCCGCGGCTTGGCGGTGCATGCATTCCGAACCGATGACGGCGAAACCATCGTCAAATGCCCCACGGAAATTGCCATCACGGACAGACGGGAAAAAGAACTTTCGACGCTGGGCTTCCTGCCCCTCGTGTACTGCAAAGGAACGGATTACGCCGTCTTTTTCGGAGGCCAAACGACGAACAAACCGCCGATTTATAACCTGGATTCGGCCAATGCCAATGCCCGACTTTCCGCCATTTTGCCCTATTTGCTCAATGCGTCGCGGTTTGCACACTACATCAAAGCGATCATGCGGGATAAGGTCGGCAGTTTCCTTTCGGCAGAAAATGTTTCGTCGTATCTGAATAATTGGATATCCAATTACGTTCTTCTTTCCGACGATGCTCCGCAGGAAGTGAAAGCGAAGTTTCCGCTCCGGGAAGCCCGCGTCGATGTTGCCGAAGTCCCGGGCAAGCCGGGCGTATTCAAGGCAGTCGTATTTTTGCGTCCGCATTTCCAGATGGAAGAGTTGACGGTCAGTATTCGGCTCGTTGCCGAACTCCCGCCGCCGGCCGCATAATGCCAAACATTTAATCCACCACGAGCAGTACCGCAACCGTACGGTTGCGGCCCTGTTAACGTTCACAAACAAACAATACACACAACAAATAGGAGACAATTATCATGCAAAGCATGTTCCTGAAAATAGATGACATTAAGGGCGAATGTACCGTATCCGGCTACGAGGAACAGATCGAAATCTATTCCTTTTCGCTCGACTTTTCGCAGCCGACGTCGGCCCTTCGGAGTTCGGAAGGCGGCGGAACGGTCGCGAGACCGCAATGTTCAGACCTGTCGCTTTCCAAACGTTTTGACATATCCTCGCCGTCGATTTGCCAAAGGCTTTGGGAAGGAAAGACGATCCCGAATGTGGTTCTGACGCTTTGCCGGAGCGAGGCGCAGGACGGCAGCGCACCGCTGTTGGCATACTTGGAAATCAAGTTGAGCAATGTTGTCATTTCGAGTTACAACATATCGGGCGGCGGCGATTTGCCGGGCGAGACGGTGTCGATGAACTATTCGAAGATTGAAATTGCCTACATGAAGCAGAAGAACGAAGGCGGTTCCGCGGGCAATGCCGCTGCGGGATACGACCTGTCGCAAGGGAAGTTGGCCTCGTAGGGGCCTCGTAGGAGCCCTGTAGGAGAAAGAGCAATGACCGGTAACGCCCCATCATTATTAGACCGTTTCATCGGCAGCGGCAGTCTCACGCCGGAGCAATACCGAGAGTCCGTCTTTCGGGATTTGCTTTGGCTGCTCAATACCCGACGCAGTGTGAATGTCGAGCCCGATGCCGAATTGACAGTCCTCGATTACGGTTTGCCGGATGGAAACGACACCGATCTTGCGGGCGAGTTGGGACGAACGATTGCGGCATTCGAGCCGCGGCTAAAGAATGTGTCGGTGCGTTCGGTTGACCTTTCGGGCACATCGCCGGAGCGTTTTTTCCGAGACCGGCCGGGCACGGCGAATGAGTTTTCCGCCAATCCTTTTTTGGGAATACGCAGTGCGACCGACGTGTTTGGTCGCGACATTGCTTCGGTGAAGTTTCGGGCAGGAATTTCGATCGAAGCGGAACTCCACGGACTGGGCGAGGGCTTTTTAGTAACATTCGGAGTTGTACAAGACGAGGATGGCTGTTTTTATTCGGAATGACGTCGCCCCAAAATCCTCACATTGCCTATGAATACGCACGATAATGAACAACTGCTCCGCGAATACTATCAAAGCGAACTCGCGTATCTCCGCAAGTCCGGTGCGGAATTTGCACAAAAACACCCCCGAATTGCCGCCCAACTCGAACTTACCGAAGACGTTTCGCCGGACCCCTTCACCGAACGCTTAATCGAGTCCTTCGCTTGGCTCGCAGGCCGAATCCGTTACTCCGTCGATGCCCGGCTGCCGCAGATTTCAACCGCCCTGCTCGGTGCGTTGTACCCGAATTTCACCGCACCGATTCCCTCGCTCGGTATCGTCGAATTCCAGCCCGACGCCAAACGTTCCGAGTTGGCCGACGGTGCAATAATTCCGGCAGGCACGATGCTGGGATGCAACGCATTCGACGAATCCCAACACGCTGGGGATGAACTTGCGATCAAATGGAAAACCGCCTGGCCGGTAACGATTTATCCGATCCGTATCGTCAGGGCCGATTTCCAGCCGGCCAACCAATACCATTTTTCCGGTACAGGCCGCAGTGCCATTTCCGTTTTGCGGCTGGGATTGGCCAGCGATTCGGTGCCTTTGCAAAATTGCAATCTTAAAACACTGCGGATTTTCCTGAAGGGCGACCGGCTCGAAACGTATAAAGTCTACGAAAAAGTCTTGCTGCACAAATTGGGGATCGAACTGGATAATCCCGATGATGACTGGAAAAAGATCGCCATCCCGCTCCATTCGGAAGCGCTCCGCCCGGCCGGTTTGTTGCCGGAGGAACTCGTCTTGCCGAAAGGGCAACACGCAATTCCGGCATACCAACTTTTGCAGGAATACCTCGCTTTTCCCGAACGATTCCTGTTTTGGGATATTGAAATCAACTTGCAAAAACACATCGCTCCGTTGACGCAAGATTGCCCCCTCAACAGGCTCGATGTGCTCATCCCGCTTGCGATTGATTCGCAGGGATTATTCATCTCCCCGGATATGTTTCGGCTTCACGCAACGCCAGCCCTGAATTTGTTTGCAAAAATTTCGGAGCCCGTCGATTTGAACGAAACGAAGAGCGAATACCGGCTGTTGGGGGATGCCCGACGCAATGCCAGCACGGAAATTCATTCGATTGAAACGGTTTCGGTCATTGACCCGGAACGCGGCGATACGGTTCCGCTGGAGCCGTTTTTCACGCCGCGCAATACCGAGCCGGAAAAACCAGAAAACGCGAAATCGTACTGGGTTATGGAACGAACACCCGCGTCGGGCGGGATACCCGGTACGGATGTTTGGCTACGATTCGTCGATTCTGAATTTCGGGTCAACCGCGTCAAGTCCCGAACGGCCTTTGCCCGGCTGCTTTGCACGAATCGGCATTTTGCCGCGGAGGCTCCGGCGGGGATCCGGCTTGAGTGCGAAACGGAAATCCCCTGCTCGGCAGTGTTTTTGATCGCAAAACCGACGCTTTCGCAGACGCCGGCAATGGGAGGACGGTCGCTATGGATGCTCATTTCGCATCTATCCCTGAACTACCTTTCGCTTGAAGGAGAAAACGGGGCGGCAGCCCTTCGGGAAATACTGCGGTTGTACGTGCAGCCGGAAGATACGGCGATGCAACGCCAACTGCAAGGCCTGAAAGATATTCACATTAAACCCATCGTTCGGCGAATGGGCAATGTCCCGTGGCGGGGGTTTGCAAACGGCATCGGAATCGAGTTGACGCTTGACGAATCGTTTTTTAACGGCTCCAGTGCGTATTTATTCGCCGAAGTGATGAATACATTTTTCCGAATGTATGCCGACCTGAACACGCCGACGGAGATGACTTGGAAAAATACAACCAGCGAAGAGCCTTATAAATTATGGAAACCGAATTTCGGAATACGGCCAAAAATTTGAGTCTGGCCGAACAATTCCGCCGTGAACCTTGGGCGTTCGACTTTTGGCAAGCCGTCCGTATTTTGCACGCGGAATCATCGCCGCAGGCCGAAATCGCTACGGCCAGCATCGCCGCGGCCAGTCCTGATCGCGAGCAATTTCGGTTCGCCTCGCATATTTCGCAAAACTTTCCCGCCAGCGATATTCAAGCGATCACGGATGATGAAAAACCGTGTTTGTCCATCAACTTTCTCGGCCTGGCCGGAGCGCACGGCCCGATGCCGCCGCCGATGACCGAATTGATTTTGGAACGCAGCCGAATCGGCGATACCGCTCTGAAGGATTTTTTGGATTTATTTAACCATCGGCTCATTTCGCTTTTTTATCGAGCGATGGAGCCGATGCGGCCCGGTGCTGGATTGGCCACCGACCCGGCAGAGACGGAGTTTGCCGAATACCTGTTTGCCGTTGCCGGTTTGCTGACTGAAAAACTAAAACAACCGCAACGTGCCCGGCTGTTGCCCTATGCCGTGCTGTTTGCAAATGTTCGGAAGACGGCACTGGGACTGGAAAAAATCGTTTCGGAACGTTTTGGCGTGCAGGCGGTGGTTGAGGAATTTCATGGCCAATGGCTTGTCGTCGAAAAGCATGACCGAACGCAGTTGGGCAGGGCGAATCATCGTTTGGGCGAAACGGCAATGCTTGGCGGGCGATTTTGGAATCAAACGGCGGGTATTGTGTTGCGATTGGAAAATCTCACATTGTCGCAGTATCGGGAATTTTTGCCGAGTTCAGAGGGAGTGCGGCGTCAGGAGTTATTGGATCTTGTCCGTTTTTACATAGGCAACGGCCCTCGTTGCGAAGTGCGTTTGCAACGGCCTGGCAGCACTAACCGTCAGGGCGAAATCCGCTTGGGCTGGACGTGAAAAATGAAAATCACGCAGCGAAGCAAGATAATTGCCTTACCGCTTGCCTTGTGCAAATAGGGCTTTCCGGTACGTCTTCTACCCATTCTCGCACTCCCTAACGTCACTGCGAGTTATAGGGAATTTCTCGCAAATACCCGAAATCCCGACACTTTTGTAACACCCGGAGCACCAAGTAGGTGTAACACTACACCGTTTTTGGCTTTACGCCACTTTGCAGCAAATTTACCCGGCTAGGACTCGAACCTAGAACGAGGGAACCAAAATCCCTTGTGTTGCCAATTACACCACCAGGTAATGCCTCCGAATGCCGCCAAATTAGACGCCATCCCAACAGACCGCATGCGATTCTAGTTGAATTTTCCGTTTCGTCAAGAGAGGTCCGTCTCCAGATGTCCATAATGTCCCATCTCGGAGCCAATCTTGCTTTTCGCCGTCCACCGACTAGAATATACGCATAATGCAGATCATTCCCGCCAAAACCTGGACGCAACAAAAAGCCTTTTTGGATCTTCCCTGGAAAATCTACCAAGACGATCCCTACTGGATTCCCCAACTGCGCATGGAACAAAGCGGACTCGTCGGATTCCGCTCCTGGGGAAACAAAGACCCCTTTTACGAATTCAACGAAGGCCAAGCATTCATCGCCCTGGACGGCAAAAACGTCCTTGGCCGAATCTGTGCCATCTGGAACAAAGGACATATCGACCGATACAACGACGGCGTCGGATTTCTCGGATTTTTCGACTGCATTGACGATCTCGATACCGCACAGGGGCTTTTCAATACCGCTGCCGATTGGCTTAAGCAACGCGGCTGTTCCGTGATTCGGGGCCCCATCAATCCCTCGCTGAACCATACGCTCGGACTGCTTATCGACGGATTCAACAGTTCGCCGATGTTTATGATGACCTATAATTCGCCCTATTACGAAAAACTTTTCGAGGATAACGGCTTTACCAAATCGCAAGATTTGTATGCCTATTGGGGCGAAGTCGGGATGTTGCCCAAAATTCGCGAAAAACTTTTGCCGATTTGCGAACAAATCGAAGCCCGCACCGGAGCGACGATTCGGCCTGTCGATGTCAAGAATTTTCAACGGGATGTCGAGCAATTTTTGCATATTTACAATAGGGCCTTGACGAACACCTGGGGCTTCGTGCCGATGTCGCTCAAAGAAATCAAGGAGATGGCATTTTATCTGAAATACTTGATCGTGCCGGAATTAACGGTTGCCGTCGAAGTTGACGGCAAGATGGTAGGAGCGTCGTTTGCCCTTCCTGATTTCAATCCTCGGATCAAGGAAATCGGCGGCCGCATTTCGCCGCTTCGGTTGTTCAAACTGCTTCGCCGCAAGGAGCAAATTAAAGCAATTAGGGTGTTGAGTACGAATGTGTTGCCGGAATATCAGATGCTGGGGCTCGGTTTGGTGTTGCTCAATGGCCTCGTGCCGAAGGTCTTGGAGAGCGGAATTACCGATGCGGAGTTTTCGTGGGTTTTGGAATCGAATGCGTACTCCAGGGGCAGTCTCGAGAAGGGCGGTGCCGTTCGGACGAAGACCTATCGGATTTATGATCGGCCGATTGAGTAACCGGGGGCTCAAATCCCCCGCTCGTGCTCGCCCTGTACGAGCGAAACGGTTGTTCCTAACCCCTAACCCATCACGATGACGCAAATTTCCTGGAAAAAACGCTGGCAAAAACGGCTGTTTTATTACTGTTGCCGATTTCCGTTGTATGTGTTTTTCGCCGTATTTTATCGAGTCCGCTATTACGGACAGAATAATATGCCGGAAAACGGGCCGGTGATTCTCATCTGCAACCATCAGTCGCATTACGATCCGCCACTACTCGGCGTGGGATTGCGTCGCCGACTCAATTTTTTGGCCCGCAAATCGCTTTTTAGGTTCAAACCCTTCGCCTGGTTGATTGATATGCTCGATGCCATTCCGCTTGAAATTGACGGAATCGGCTTTGCAGGGATCAAGGAATCTCTCAAGCGTTTGAAGAACGGCGAAATTATTTTGATATTTCCCGAAGGCGGCCGAACTTGGGACGGCAACATTGCTCCGTTTTTGCAGGGTTCCTTAACGCTTGCCCAGCGGACGAAGTCGGCTATTTTGCCGGCGGCGATCAGCGGATGTTATGAGGCGTTTCCGCGAACGCAAAAATATCCAAAATTATGGGGAAAAATGCGAGTTGTGTACGGCCAGCCGATGATGTACGACGATTTTAAGGATATGCCCGAAGAGGAATTACGGCAAGTATGCGAAGCAAAAGTTGCGGAACTGTATCAGCGAGTCAGAAAATAGGGGCGTCTCCCGAATAGCAGGGGCGAAGGCGTGTTTCAAATTGCTCTGGACATTTTTTCGTCATTCCGGCGAAAGCCGGAATCCAGGGGAACTGGTATCGCACGCAATGTCTGGATTCCGGCCTTCGCCGGAATGACGGCTTTTTTGTCCGTCCATGCCTCTTTGGGATGTGCTCTAAAGCCTCTCCGTTCCTGCGTGGCCCAAAAACCTCTTGCACAAAACCGGCAATTTCTGCATCATGTTCCCGGTGAAATATGTCTACTCCGCATCGGGAAATGTCTGCCGATTTAACAATCTCCCCCGCAAAACGCGAACAACTTCAACAACTTTTCGTTCGAGGCAACGAACAGATGTCGCTGAAGGCATACGAATATGCCGACAATATCTATTTCACACCGTGCGTCTTGCAGGATCCCGAAAACCCGATTTATGCCAAAACGTTCCTGGTTAATTTGCGGAGAAAATTCGGCGAAAAAAAGAAGACGACACGCTCAATTATCGCCGTCGGCAAGAAAATGACCGTCGATTCTAAAAGGCCGGAAAATTTGTTCAAAATCAGCATCAGCGCACTCAAATCAAATCCTTGGGCCGTCGAAGCCCTTATTTCGGCGGGCAATGCCTGCGAGGAACTCGGCCATATCAAGTCGGCTCTCGTCTATTACCAGTCGGCCGTCGAAGCGGATTCGAATCACATCGGCGCCAATTTCGCATATGCCATTGCGTTGGGAGAAGTTACGGAATATGACAACGCATTGGCCTGCGTCCAACGCATCCTGAAGCAGCAGCCCGACAATCAGGATGCTCGCCAACTCGTGCAAAAATTGTTAGCCGAACAGACAATCCATCGCGGTCAATATGCGACCGGAACGTCTCGGGAATTTTTCGATTTTTCCAGCACAGCGGTTCCCAAAAACGAAGACGTGATGGGGCGAGTGTTGACGCTCGAAGAGCAGATCGAACGCCGAATCGCAAAGAATCCGCAGGATACCGCTAATTACATCGAACTTGCGCAATGCTTTCTCAAACAATCCAACTTGGCCGAGGCGGAAAAGAGTTATACCCGAGCCCTCGAAGTTTCCGATAACGCTCCCGACATCGTCGGAATGCTCTTGGAAACGCAGAAAAAACGGCTCTATGCGGAAACGCTCCGTTTGAAAGAAGAATACGAACGGCATCCGCAGGATGCTCTCAAAGCCGTGTTTTTGGCAACCCGAACGCAATATGAAACCAAAAGCATCGAACTCGCACAGCATCGGATTAAGCATCATCCGCACAATTCGGGCTATCGTTATGAATACGGGCTTTTGTTGCAAAAGAATGAGCAGGTTAAGGAAGCGATTGCCGAATTCCAGACGGCGAAATCGGATCCGGCCAGGACGGGCGACTGTTTGCTGGAACTTGGCCGATGCTTTCAAATGATCAGGCAATACAAGTTGGCGATGACGCATTATCATGAGGCCGTGCAAACATTGGAAAAGGGCGAAAACAAAAAAAGGGCATTGTACTTGGCGATGAAATTGGCGTTTACACTGGAGAACTACGGTCAGGCGGAAGAGTATGGCCATCAACTTGCGGCAATTGATTTTTCCTATCGGGATTTGGGCGATTTGCTGGAGCAGATTACCCAGCGGTCTTGCTCCACGAGGTCAAGCAGTGTAGAATGACCAGCGGTACACTCCAACAATCAAACGTGAACTGCTATGAGACATTTCGCTATCACACGCTGCGTGATCGTTACGCTTGCATGTATTTTGGCCGTCAATTTGGCGGTGCAAGCCTCCGAAGAAGCCGGCCAACCTAAAGAACGCGGGTATTACCTGCCGACGAGAATCACCGTTGTCTATTACGACGAAGCCGCCATCGCAGAACCCGGTATTCCCGAATGGCTCGCAGTTGCCGTCAATGTTATACGGGAACTCTATCCCGTTTACGATAAATATCTCGAATCCGACGGACATATCCCCTCTGGCGCCATCGAATTGCGTGCCCAAAGCACGGGGCCGATTGGATGGAACAGCAGTACAACCATCGGATTCAACATCAATTACATCAAACCGGGCCAGCCCGGCGAAGAAGATTGGGGGATGATTGCCCACGAACTCGTTCATTTCATTCAAGGTTATCCCGGCGGGCCAGGAACCGGCGTGCCGAGTTGGGTTACCGAAGGAATCGGGGACTATGTTCGGCATGCATTCTTTGAACCGGAAAAAGAAATGCGCCCGGTCAATCCTGATAGAGCGAGATATACCGATATGTATCAAATATCGGCTGGCTTTTTGATGTGGTTGGCCGATGTCTACGATTTGGAAATTGTTCCGAAATTGAACGTGCATGGTCGGCACCGAACCTATTCGGAAGACCTGTTTGAAGAGTACACGGGCAAAAAACTCGACGATCTTTGGGCGGAATACGTCGAAAAAATCCTTCGGCCATTACGGGACGAAAACAGGCGGATGGTTCCGGCTGTGATGTTTCCGAATTTGATGGAGCATTTGAAGAAATTTAAGGAAAATTTTGCGACGTTGGAGGTCGAGCCGCGGCCGCAGCCGGTCGGCCAGGGACAAAGACAGGGTCGGCAACGGCCCGCAGCGGAGTGAGGTAGTAATCCTTGGAATCCAATCCTCGTGCAGGGGCATTGCGTAAGAGCCCCTGCTCTTTTTCTTTGTGTTAACTCGCTCCGCAGAGCGACGCGGCTAACGGGCAGCACTAGCCCATCTTACCTAACCGGTACAATGCGTATAACCGGACAACGCATACAACTTGCAAGACCAAAATATCCAACATTTCTAAAATTTACGGTCTAATCCTTTCGATAATCCAATTACGGAATACCGGTTTATCAATCATAATCCGTACAAATGTTAGCCGCCGTTGGCCGCCGAGCCCTGCTCGACGCACGATGCGCAACGCAGGACGGGGCGGCTAACTCACTCGGCTAACCGAAAAACAACATCACCACACGATAAGGAGATCGAAACGTGACACGAATTTATACCAACGTCCCTTCTATGGTCGCAAGGGCAAATCTCAATCAAAATATGAGTGCCCTGTCCACCTCGCTGGAACGACTCAGCACAGGGTTCAAAATCAATAGCGGTAAAGACGATCCCGCCGGTCTCATCGCCAGCGAAATGCTCCGCTCCGACATCACCGGGATCAAAATGGCCATCCGAAATACCGAACGGGCCAATATGATGATTGCCACGGCGGAAAGTGCCCTCAACGAAGTTACCAATCTCCTCAATGACATCCGGGGCCTTATCACCGAAGCCGCCAGCACCGGCACGATGAGCCACGAAATGATTTATGCCAACCAACTCCAGGTTGATGCATCCCTCGATGCCATCGACCGGATTGCGTCCCAAACGACCTTCATGGGCAAAAAACTGCTCGACGGCTCCCTCGATTTCAACCTCGTCGGCATCGACCGCAACAACCTCCAGGGCTTGTCCGTTCATCAGGCCTCCTTCGGGTCGAATCGGGAACCGGTCGAAGTTACCATCAACGTCCGCGAAGCCGCTGAAAAAGCCGCCCTGTACTACAACCAGCCCGCACTGGCCGAGGCCATCGTCCTGCAATGGGGCGGAAATTACGGATTCGACATGGAAACCTTCGATAAAGGTGCAACCGTTGCCGAAATTGCCGAAATCGTCAACAAACGCTCCGATGGAACCGGCGTCGTGGCCGAAGTCGGCTCCGATGCCCTCAAAGGCCTGCTCTACGTCAGCAGTCTCGGGCCGGATAACGACATTATCATCGAAGCGGGCCTCGCCGGCCTCAACGAAGGCAACGTCCAACTCAAATACCTGCCGGGATCGTCCGAAGGCGTGCAAATCAAATACGAAGAACCGCTCTATCCCGGCGCGCCGGCCAACATTTTGGTTTACCTGCAAACGGAAGCCTACCAGGCGGCCTTTGCCGATGATGTCGATACGACTTGGTATATGCTCAACGGCAAACTCGTACCGCTTCGGGACAACAATGCCCTCAAATTCGAGGCCAACATCGAAGGGGCCCAGTACAACAATGCCAACATCTACTACGTGGATGGTTCCCTGACCGATCCCCGGTTTTATTCTTCGGACAACCCGACCGGTACGGCGGGCATGCCCTACACTTACTACAGCGAGCATGGCCAGGCGGCATCGGCACTGTTCGGTTACGTTCCCGGGTCTGACGCCACGATGGGTGTCAGCAATACCGCCTTGGCATTCGGCAATTTGGCGGCGAACGAATACTTTTCCATTCAATCCCGCGCGACGGGTTCGGATTACAATGATGTTACCATCCAATTCGTGGCGGCCAGTCCCGGCGATGCGTCGCTCGGCGGAAGGGCTGCTTCCGCTCAATATAACGAACAACTCGACGCCTACGGAAACGTCATTCCAGGCGGAAAAACGCTCACCATCTTCTATAACAACAACGGAAATACGACACTCCGCGATGTCCAGGATGCCCTCAACTTCCTGAACAACAATACCGGCCATGGATTCTCGGTAAATGCTTCCATTGGGGCGAAAAGTCTGACGGACGTCACGCTTTCGGCCACGGCGGCAGGGAATTCGGTCAGGAGCAACACGCATCAAAGCGGCGGAGCGGCTGGGTCGCTCTTCATCGTGTTGCCCCCGGACGGCCTTATGCCCAAAACGCCGGACATTCCCGAAAAGCCCGGCGTTACGCTCAGAGCCGTCGGCGATGGCATGTACCTGGCACACACAGATGCCAACTGGGACGGCTGGACGTTCAATTTCGCTCAGTCGCCCGCCATTGTTGGAACGCCGGTAGACGTTGCGTACGATGTCGCCAACAAGACGGTAAACGTTGTTGTTCGCGAACACGCAACCTACGACGATATTCTGAGTGCCTTAAACGGAGAACCGCCCGCTTCAAGGGAAGCATCCATTTCGCATTACGGCAGTTTTTACTGGTCGGATGCCAACGGCGATGAAGTTGTCGCGGGCGTACCGAGGTCGCTGGCCACTTCAACCATGGGTGGCGTCGTCGGAAGAAGCACCACTCCGCTCACAAGCATCAGCGGAGAGGCCTTGTACCTCCATCACCGAAGCACGGCAATGGATGACATTCAGATTGAATTTGTCCATACGTCGATACCGCCGGCGACGACTTTCGTGAATGTCCATTCCAGCGGAAGCGGAAGGATTACCGTTTCGTACAATGACCATGCGACGTACGACGATATTCTCAACGCCCTTGAAAATTGGACAGGCTTGCCGCCGGGAATTGGAAGGGGAGTGGATCCGCCCGAATTTGCGTGGATTAAAGCCGATGGAGAAGTCTTTGACGGGACGCCGCTTCGGGCAAATACGAACATGCACACGGACGATGCCAATCCCGTGTATCTCCAAAGCAGCCCTGAATTTAATGGATACACGATCGTTTTTACAGCCGGTGCCACAAATTCAGCCGATATCGATCACTCCGCGATGCGAATCGATGTTACCGTGGCAGCCGGGGCAAGCTACGCAAACGTTCTCGATGCGCTGAACACCCGCTTCGGAGCAACGGTCGGCGGAGCGCGATTTGACCCATTTTCGTTTGTTGATTATCAGGGGCCAGCCGCTATCGCTGGAACAGCGGCGTTCACCTTCCCCACCACAGCCCCAGGCAATCAGTTCGTGCTCAACACGGTTCCCGCGACTGGGACGAGTTCCTCTGCGAGCAGGACACTGCCCGCGATTAATTCCGGGACAATCCAAGCACGGACGAGTGTCCCGATGGGCGATAATGTGTTCCTCGCACATACAAACGATGATTGGGATGCGATTACGTTCCGTTTTGAGCGAAGCGATCGCACCGGCGGAAGCGTCGATATTGAATTCGACGACGGCAACCGGATTCTTACCATTCGAGTCGACAGCGACACAAGGTATGAAGATATTCTCGCTGCGCTGAACGACCCGACTGGAAATAGAGGCGGTATTGATGGAATGGATAATCAGCCGGGCTGGGCCGGATGGCGGATTGTCAATCACGCGGACACAACGACGCCAGCCGCTCTGAACATCCCAACCATTGTCGATCCTACCAGCATCGGCGCCAACTACGATCCCATCATTGGAGTAACACCGGAAAACATTCTGGAAGCGGGCGGGTTGATGTTCGTGAATTCGGCGGGCGACAAGTATATTCCGGGTCGCCCAACGGTGCTCGTCAGTTCGACGACGATAGGCAGTTATCGCCCCTACACCCATTCGCTGGACGGCCGATCCGACCTCATCGGTACGATACAAGGCCCCGAGGGCCCAACCGGACTTTACTTGCAACATACCGACAAGTCCTGGGATAATCTCGATATTAAGTTCACGACGGTCGCCGCTGGCCCAAGCCCACCGTCGGCAACAAATCCCGAAGACCATCCGCCGATTGTGATTAACTTTGACGGGAAAACCGTGAATGTCATTATTAACAGCACGGCGCAGCCGCCGGTGACGTATGACCTGATTCTCGCCGCATTGAACAATCCTCGCGGGGCTCTGTATTCCGCTTATCCCGCCAGCAGTGCAAATCCCCTCAACCCGACGGATGATTCGACTTGGCTTGAACTGCCTCAGTGGACGCGTCCCGACGGCAGTCCCATTCCGACATCGCAGTTACCGGCGGGCGATGACCTGCGCTGGGTGGATGTCAACGGTATTGAGGCGACCGTAACAAAGCCTATCGACGGATTGGCATCGTCCGAATCGGCGGTTGTTGGTCATTCGGGAAGTGCAGTTGCTGTAGAAATTGCAAACTTGATGATTACGCATTCCGACCCGCGTTGGGATGGGATGGTCATCAATTTTGACCCCGTTGCTTCGACCAATCCGCCGGGCGATCTGACCATTTCCCGAGTTGGAAACACGCTCGTTGTGCAGTATGACGATACGGCAAACTTGACCTACAACGAGTTGCTCGATGCCCTCAACGGGAACTGGTCGGGCAAGCCGATTGGGCTGGGATTGCTCGGCTGGAACGACGGAACAGGTGGTCCTGGAGATGTAAGACTTCCGAGCACTGCCATCGCCAGTGCGATTGAACTAGGGCAGGTAACGTTTTCCGTCATCAACAATCCGCCGCCGACTCCGCCGCTGAATCACTCGGTCAATACTGGTGCGGTCTGGCGGGAAATTACGGCCAATGACATTACCAATATATTTAACCTGGATCATGCCATGTCCCGCGGCAGCGAGCGGGCAGCGAGCCTGTTCAATGTTACCACGACCATCGACAATGATGGAACCGGGGCCATGCGGCTGTACAATTATTGGATTGACCGGCAGGGGAACTTCGTCGGATACCAAAATCACCCCAATCTGCCGACCGGAGTGGTCAATTTGGATTATCCCAATATGTCGGATAAGGAAATTTACGACCAATACGGCCTGACGCTCGTGCATAACAAGACGGCATTCGAGAATATCTTTGGCGGGGGCGTTACCGGCGGAGCGATCGTTACAACGGCCGCCGAACTCATCACGGCACTCAATAACTCCGCATTCTGGGGCGGGATTATGTGTCCCGATATGATTGCCGAACTCGCCGCCGAAAATGCCGAAGGAAAATACTACGATGCCGGCGGGCTTCCACCCGTGATTACCGCCCGACTCGCACCGGGAAACAACGGCTACTTCCCCGTGAGTACATTTGAGGAAGTTGCCTACTACGGCAACCCGAACGAAGGGACGGCATTGCAATTTTTGGGCGGATTCAACTCGCCGAACATCCGGTTTGTCGTGGATGGGCCGAATAGCGAGTTGTATCTTGACCGGACGACCGTGCCAGCCGTGATTGGTCAATCGCAAGCGGTACTGACGGCCCAGGACAGCGGTGCGAGTTTGACCATTACGGCCAACAAGCAGGGCGGGGAGTACGATGATGTGCAATTCGTCTTCAAACGCGTCGGCGAAGATGCCGAAGGCGTGCTTGCGCCCGACCGCAGGGACGGCTGGGTGGAATACGATCCGGGAAGTTCCTTTGCCTACGCGCAAGCGGTATTCCGAGATGCGGCCACGAACTTGCCGGTGCCGAACAGTGCGTTTTACATTACGGCAACGGAGCGCGGCGATTTGTTCAACGACATCGACGTGGTCATGCGGTTGGATGATAATCATACCAGTCCCGACCCGGTAACGGTGCGATTCGATTCCGCAACCGGCCAACTGCGAATTTCGATTGACAGCCTGCGGATTAACGAACTGACGACGAATGATATTATCGCGGCAATTAACAATTCCAGCGTCGATTTCAAGGCGGAATTGTCCTATGCGGAAGACCCGCTCAACGACGGGTTTGGGAAATTGGACGGTATCGGCTTGTCCGCGAATCAATTTAGGACGATAGCGAATACCGGCAACACCGGCGGCCACAAAGGCGGCACGGTAACGGTTTGGCTGGCGGATTCCAATGCTGGCCCCGGTGCGCCCGCCGGAAACAACCAGGTGTACAGCCATCCGACGCAGGAAGACGTTGTTCGGCTTATTAACAACGACCCTGTTGTCAGCCGAATGTTTACGGCAAGAGCCTACAACACGGTACAGGGCTCCGATGGGAAAGTGATTGATTTCGTGAAAGACGGCCCGGTTTTGACCAACGGCGGGTTGATTTCGCCGGCGGTGATTACCGTGCATCTTGCAACGGACAAAGCGGGCAACGTAACGACGACGGCGGCCGATTTGGAAGCGTGGTGGAATACGCTTGATCCCGCACTCGTGGACAATGTCAGCGTAAGCGTGGTGCGTCCGGCGGGAGCCGTTTGGGATGATTGCGATGACCCCTACGGAACCGGCTTCCTGGCCCCGACGATTGCGTACGGCGACTGCGATGAGTTGATTATCAACGACATTATGTTCGTCGGCTGGAATGACATTGCCGAGCAACAGCATTACGTCGCCAAACATTCCACGGGAATTATGACCTCGCAACGGGGAATTGATTCATCCTACCAGTTGTTTGCCCGAAATCTCGGCCCGGAATGGGACGGATTCACGATTGAGTACATTAACGACCTTTCGCTGACGGGCCGATTTGCGGATAATATGGTTGATGGTTCCGATCTCAATCCGTGCGATGATGATGTGTACTCCGGCTTGCTGCGGGATGACTGCGGCAATCTGATTACGCCGGACAGCACGGTCGAACGGGGATTGCGGCTGGTTTATGACGAAGCGTCCAAGAAAATTACGGTGCATGTCAACTTCGGAACCACGACGGCCAATGATATTCAGCAGTTAATCAACTCGGACCCGCGTACCCGCAATAAGTTTCAGATCTCGCAACTCGGCAACGGGACGGGCTTGATTCATCCTGACGATGATACGCTTGTTACCAAGGGCGGAGCAGCACCTCCAGGCGAATTGAACGGTGCAAAACTGCTTTTCGGTTCGGATGCCACGGATTATTATTTGATATTCCGGTCGATGGATTACGGCAGCGATCAGTATGTCGAGGTGCGGGCATTGCCTGTGGAACCGGGTGCTCAGACGACATTTTCGGTGTCCGATGCCAACGGAAAAGCCCAGGAAAGGTCGTATGGACAGGATGTCGATGCGATGATTAACGGGATCCGTGCGGTCGGGACGGGCTTGAATGTGTCGTTGAACACATCGCAGTTGTCGATGACCTATACATTTTCCGAACATGCGGGAACGTATCCGGGCTATTCGACGGGTTTTACGATCGCGGGCGGCGGTGCGACATTCCAAGTCGGGCCGGATGTTGTATCGCGGCAGCAAATCACGATGGGTATTCGCAGCATCAACACGGTGCAACTCGGCGGTGTATCGGGCGTATTGAATCAGATTCGTTCTGGCGGGGATGCAAACTTGTTTGACAATCCCGGCAAGGCATTTCGGATTGTGGATGAGTCGTTATTGGCGATCACGTCGATACGTGGCCGATTGGGCACGATGCAGCGGGCGACATTGGAGACGAATATCAATGTGCTCAATGACACGTTGGGAGCCTTAACGGAGGCGGAGAGTCAGATTCGCGACACGGACTTTGCGGAGGAGACGTCGAACATGACGCGTGCGCAGATATTGGTGCAGGCGAACATGAACACGTTGGGCATTGCGAATCAGATTCCGAACTATATGTTGAGTCTGCTGGGCCGATAGACGGGGGGGGCAGCGCACGAGCGAGTGAGCGCACGAGCCGGGGGCGTCAGCCCCCGGATTACTCCGCGAAACTCACACTAACTCGCTTGATGTCCGCAATATGCGATGACAAAATACTCGCTACGGCAGGATGATTTTGGTGCTTGCCGAATACTTGCTTGAATTTTCCCTGCGAAACATCGTAGGAAGATAATTTCTCATTAAGAGTTGGATTACACGGAACCGTCCGCACGGCATGAAACCGGCCATTGTCCGAATCAAGTATTTTTAGTGAAACTTCCATATAATTCGCAGAGCATCTTTCCTTGATTAGGCCATTATACGGATTTATCGTGCTTGGTTCAATGGTATAATGCCTCACCATGCACATCCTCTACGAAGACAACCATCTCATTGCCCTGGTTAAACCGGCCGGTTTGGCGACGATGGGACTGCCCGAAGGACACGAAACGCTGTTTACGCAAACAAAGGCCTATATCAAAAAAAAATATGCCAAGCCCGGCGAGGTTTATCTGGGCATCGTCAGCCGGCTCGACGTGCCCGTTACGGGAGTTGTCCTCTTTGCCCGAACGTCCAAGGCCGCCGCGAGATTGAATGACCAATTCCGCGAGCATACCGTCGAAAAAGTCTATGCGGCTCTCGTTGAAGGAAAAATCATACCGCCCGAAGGCGAATGCGTCGACTATATCTGCGAGGATAAGCAAAACCGTCGAGCGTTTGTGTCGCAATCCAAGCAGGGGAAGGAGGCTCGGCTGCGTTATCGGACGGTACGGCAGGTCAATCGGTGTTCGTTGGTTGAAATTCACTTAGAAACGGGCCGAAAGCATCAGATTCGTTTGCAGTTTTCCGTTCGGGGCCATCCGATATGCGGGGATGTTAAGTACGGAGCGAAGCAGCCGTTTGGCGTCGGAATTGCATTGCATGCTTGGAAATTGGCGTTTTCGCATCCGACGACAAAGGAGCGTATCGAGTTGGTTGCTCCTTTGCCGAAAACTTTTGGTGGACGGTAGTTCGTTGTTATTCCGGTGTAAGCCGGGATGACGGCTTTTTTGTCCAGAACATCTTGCTATTTCATCGCACGCGATTGTTTTTTTTGCCGTTTATGCTACACTCGCAAAGTCCCAAACCGCTCCGCCGACCATGAAACGCCTCTTTGCTCTCGCCTTCATCCTCTTCATCCCACTGGCCACAGCACAGGATGCCGCCCAAATCCAACAATCCATCGACAAAGCCGTTGCATACCTCCGCACAACGCAAAATCCCACGGGCAGTTGGTCGGCCTCGCCACGAACCGGAATCGGCCCCACTGCGGTCATTCTGGCAGGACTCATCGACGCCGGTGTTGACATCGACGATCCTATGCTTGCCAATGGTCTTCGACTGGTTGCCAGTTTCATCCAAGAAGACGGCGGAATTTACACGCCCGATGGATTTCTGCTGAATTACGAAACAAGCGTTGCCGTGATGTGTCTCGCCAAAGCAAACGCCGCCGCCAAAAAGAAACACGGCACTGAACCCTACAAAGAACTGCTCGCCAAAGCCGACCGGTTCCTTCGGTCGCAACAATTTACCGAAGACAACAATACCCGGCCAGAAGACCCCCATTACGGCGGAATCGGATACGGCCGGGGAGCCCGGCCCGACTTGTCGCACGTTCAATTTTTCCTCGATGCCCTCAAAGCAACCGGAGCAGAACCCGATGATCCGGCAATCCAAAAGGCACTCGTCTTCGTTTCCCGATGCCAAAACCTGGAATCGGAACACAACACGATGCCCTTTGTTTCGCACAATGCCGCAAATCTGGACGGCGGTTTCATTTACGTCAATGAGCCTTCGCTCGAGGGCGAAGGGGCTGCCGAAGGCCTGAAAAGTTACGGAGCGATGACATATGCCGGTTTGAAAAGTATGATTTATGCTGCACTGACACCGGACGACCAACGCGTCCGGGCCGCGATGGATTGGATTTCCAGGCATTACACGGTAACGGAGAATCCGGGTCGCGGGGCGGCGGGCCTGTACTACTATTTTCAAACAATGTCGAAAACGCTTGACGTTTTGGCGTTGCGTTATGTGGAATCGGGCGGCAAGCAAAATAATTGGCGTGCCGACTTGTCGGAACATTTGATTTCGGAGCAGCGGCCCGATGGTTCCTGGGTCAATACGGCATCGTCGCAGTTCATGGAGAACGATACGAATCTCGTAACGGGCTATGCGTTGCTGACGCTGGCCCTATGCTTGCCGGGGGGCGAGTAAAACGGGCCCCTATGGGCCCCTATCCCGCTCGCAGTTCCGTTCGGCGATTGCTGTTCAGTAAATGAATCGCCGCCGCAAGGCTGTTGACCGTCTCCTCAAAGTTGCCGACCGACGCCAAAACCGATAAATTCTCCCGCAGCCGTTCCTCCAGTTGCAGCAACTGCGTGTTCGCTCCCAAAATTTCCCGAACCGCCTCCGTCTGCTTGGCCGTTTCGTCCCGAAGAGACAGCAGACTGGATGCGCTCTTCGCAATCGCTTCGCCAAATTGCATAGCGGTCTTGTTCGCGTGCGATAGCAGTTCCGACTCCGCCTGCACCAACATCTTGGCGTGATGCTCCATATTTTCGTTGAGAGCGGACGACAAAGAACTTTTGAACATCTCCGCACTCTGCTCCCAAATGTACGTTTGCCGTTTCGTCGCCTGCTCGATGGAAATCGTAATCATTTCGAGCATTCCCTGAATCATTGCCAAAGCGTCGTTTTCCCTATGCGGACCGTTTTGTTCAAATCGGCCACCGAGTTCGGCTTCGGTCAGCCGGTCAGTTTCGGTCAGCAGTCGGGATTCTTCGCGGTGGACAAGAAATTGCACGAAAAAGAGCAGCACGGCCAGGGCGATGGCGAGTCCCGTCGTGTCGAACGCGACTGCAAGGCCTTCCGAGAGTTTTTTGCTCGACTCGCTCATTGCATTGAGGTCAAGATTATCGAGGGCCGCCGTAATCCCAATGACAGTACCGAGAAACCCGATCATCGGAATCGACCAAAGAATGAGGCGAACGAGCCCATAATCCGCATCGGTTTTGGATGCCGCATCGTCGGCCTGATTGCGGAGTTCGGCATCCAAATTGCTGGCCGAATTGTTTCGGCCAAGGGAATGCAGCAACGCTTTAAGCCGTTCGGAGAGCAGGGATGTGCCGTATTGTTGCTCATGTTGCAGGACGGCATCGAGATCGTTTGCTGCTTGGGCGACGGGAATCGGCACGGGTTGCAGCGACAGGATGGGACTTCTTTTTAAGAGTTGCCGTTGCAGGAGAATCGAGAGATATTTAACGCACAGGATTGCAAGTCCGACGAAAAACGCGATGGTAATCACGTATTCGATGGGATGATTGGCAAAATAGCGTAGGACGAGCGGCTGCGAAATCCAGCCTTTGTGGATTGCACCGTAAAACAGGACGCTAAAAATCCCTCCCAAAACGATGGAGGGAAAGAATGACGATTTCAAGGGAACCTCCGGGGGGATAAAATGTTCCGTATTGCCTTGTATCGGCAGAAACGGCGGAAAAATTGAGGAAAATTGGCGTGTTTGCTTTGCCTGCTATGCGGCGCCTGCTATGCGGCATTTTGATATTCGCACTAGAGCGCATTCATTTTTGCTTTGGACAAAAAATCGTCATTCCGGCGCACGCCGGAATCCAGAGGAACTGGTATCACACGCAATGTCTGGTTCCCGGCTTTCGCCGGGATGACGGAGGGACGTCCAGACCAATCTGAATACGCACTAATCCAGCAAATCCAACAGTCGCCGGTTGCGCTCCTCTACCGTCTCATTCCGCAATATCTGCTGCTGACGAATGATCGAACGCAACAATTCGAGCACCTCATGAAAACTCTCCATTGATGCCATCCTGTCCCGAATTGCCGACATCTTCTGAAGCAATTCCGCAAACATTCCCAATATCCGCCGCCGCTCCTCCAATGCCAACGGACGATTTGCCGCTTCCGATTGCAATAACAGCCCCTCCAAAATCCCCAACGATCGGTCGATGTCAGCAAAATCCATGTTCATAAGACTCTGAATCGGCTGCATAATTTCCAAATCAATCCGCCGCCGCTCATCCTCCGTAAATATCCGATTGTTTATCATCTCCGCCCGAATCAACCGAAAAGACTCCACAATGTTCGTCAAATCATAAACCTCTTTGTGCGTGTCCCGAAGCATTCGGGAAATGTGAAATCGGCCCAACTCGGCCTGGTCGATATTGATCGTATCCAATATGCGTTGCCGCCGCTCCTCCAATTCCCGACGACGCTGGGCCAGGCTCTCCTCGCTCTCATTTTCATGGCTTTCCAGGAGCAACGCCTCCGCTTGCTGAATTTGTGTCGGCAACGGCTCCAATGCGAAATCCTGTAAAATGGCTTGCGTGCGTTCGACTTCGCCCATCACAATTTCAAAGCGTTGCCGAAGCGTGATTTCCCGCGTTTCGAGCAGAGTTTTGAGTTGCTCCGGCGTTACGATTTCCAAGAGCCAACGCTGACTCGTTCCCGTTTGGCCGGTCGAATCATCCAAATCGAACGCATCGCTTGCCTCGATGTATAAAAGCAACTTATCGCCCGGCACTGCACCCGTCGGCAACACGGAAAAAGTTTGCGAAAGAGGCCAAATCGTTTGTCCCGGCGTCAGGCCGCTAAGCGAAACCGTTCCCTCCGTCGGCGGCGTTTCGTCGCTCTCGGGCTGCGTTGCATACCGGATGTGTGCCTGGGCCAATCCGTTGTCGTCAATGATTTCCCCGAGCATCGGCAATACGGCTTCCGGCGTGATGGCGGGACCGATGCCGTCTAATCTTGCCGTAACGATCGGCGGTTGATCGCGGATGATGTTCAATTCCGTCCGAATGGGCTGCCGATTGGACAGCGAATCCAGGTCCGTCAGGCGGAATTCGATGGATGTTTCTTCCCGTAATGCCGGCAGGGTCAGGGAAATGTCGACAGAGCCCGTGGCGTGAGCCAGGCTTGCACCGCGGGCTCCGTGAACGTCAGCCGTCGCATCCCGCAACGGTTTCGTCGCCTGGGCCGTGATCGTGATTGCCGTGCCGTCGGGAATTGCCGTTCGGCCCGTCAAAGCAACGGTTCGTTCCGGTCTCTGCATGTATTCGGGAAAATGCTGCGTCAGCATCATTTCGGTAAGCATCGGCGTAGGAACGACTTCGATGGACAAGCCTTCCAGCGTCGAATCCGCACCGCGAATTTGCAGATTAACGGTTTCCAGCATTTCGGGAAAGGTTGCTGAAAAGACACGCCATCGTGTGTTATCCTGCAATTCCGTTCGGAATTGGTCGATGAGCAGGGTGCGGTAGCCGGCATCCGGCGTGCCGATGCGGACTCGGAGGGTTTCGGGAACGAGCGGCATCTCCATATTGGCACGGATTGACAACGTAAAGGAATCGCCGCGGCCAATGCGGGTGCGCCCGTCTTGGAAGCCGTCGGCCAGCAACTGCGACCGGCGGGGGTATTCCTCGTTCGAGAGCAGGATATTTCGGGAAAACCAGAGCGAAACGGTTTCGGAATGATATGTACAGGCTCCGGCCGTCAGTGCAACGCAAAGAAGGCTTATTGCGAACAGGGAAAAAATCCGGCCTGTACGAAAAAATCGGCGGACATCGACACCGCGGAGGCTGGAAACGGTTTTGTCGAGTGTTTGCCTGATCAATTCGGGATTAACATCGTCGTTATTTTGCTGGTCGATGGTTGTAATAAGGGTTTCGTTCAATTTTGGAACGAAGTGTTCGATTGCGGAGGCGAGTTGGTCGGTACGGATTTCGGCGAAACATCGGCGGATGATGCATTGCCAAATGGTGTAGAGGATTGTGCCGGTCAAAATGGGCAGGAAGATGAATCGAACGGCGAGGGGGAACTCGAAAAATTTGTCGAGTGCGAGGTTTAGGGCGAAGAGGAGGATCGCGGTGAGGAGGAGGATGGCGATTCCGTGGAGTGCGGCGTAGAATCGCAGTAGGCGTGCGAGTCGTTGAAGTTTTCGGCGAATGATGAGGGGCAATTCCGACGGCATATCTTAACAGTTTAGCGGAATACAGGGGAAAAAGCAAAGGGAAACGGTCAACGTTGCGGCCAGGCCGCAATTTGCTTATAATATCGCTTATAATACCGCGATAACCGCAATACCGCGGCGGTGTATTTCTGTCCCCTAAACCAATGATCGTTTGGATTCGTACTTGGCAACTCGGCATTAAAAGTTTATTGCTCTACCCGATGCGATCAATGCTGACCGTACTCGGCATTTTCATCGGCGTTGCCAGCGTCATTTGGCTCATGGCCATCGGCGAAGGTATCAGCCTCAAAGCACAAGAGCAAATCGAAAGCCTCGGGGCAAATAATATCATCGTTCGGACCATCAAACCCTCCAATCCCGACATCGTTTCGATGGGACGCTGGTCCATTCCCTCCTTCGGAATCCGCCGGGATGATTACATCCGAGTTACCGACATTCCCGCCATCGTCGCTCATATGCCGGTTCGGGAAATCAACCGCACTTTCGCCCGCGGCCCCAGAGAATTCGGCGGACGACTCGTCGGCACCTCGCCGCTCTACGCAACCATGTCGCAAATCGAAATGGACCGCGGAACTTTCATTACCGATATGGATATGCGAGAAGCCCTGCTCCATTGCGTTATCTCCGCAAACGTTGCCGAAAGACTTTTCCCCACGGAAGACCCTATCGGCCAGACGATCCGCATCCAGGGAAACATGAACGATCCCGGCTTTCCCTATGTTGTGATCGGCGTTGCCAAACCCCGTGGTGCGACGGCAGCCGTCGGCGGCGCGTTTGCCGGACAAGATTTTACAAACGATGTTTACATTCCCATTACGACGCTGTGGAGTCAAATGCGGGATACCGTGATGATCCGAAGAGCAGGACAATTTGAAGGCGAAGTCGTTGAACTTTCCCAAATGACCTTGCAGGTTTCTGACCGAAGGGAAGTCAAGGAAACGGCACAGATCATCCAAGCAACGCTCGAAGAAAATCGTCGGGATCGCGAAGATTTTTCCGTTGTCGTTCCGCTTGAATTGCTGGAACAGGCCGAAACGACGCGGATGATGTTCAATATCTTTATGGGGCTCATTGCGGCAATTTCGCTGGTTGTCGGCGGCATCGGCATTATGAACATTATGTTGGCGACGGTTACGGAGCGGACTCGGGAGATTGGAATCCGCAGAGCCTTGGGGGCGAAGCAGGGCGATATTATTCGGCAATTTTTGGTCGAAACGGTCGCGCTTTCGATGGTCGGCGGGGCGGTCGGCGTGTTGGTCGGCCTCTCTTGCAGGCCGGTAACGATATTCGTGATGGACATCATCAAAACGCGGATGCCGGAAGTCATATCGGCCTTGCCGGAGATTGTGCAGGGCATCGAACCGGTGATTGTCCCGATTTCAATTCCGGTCGCGTTTTCGGTTGCAGTGATTATTGGCGTGTTGTTTGGCTTGTATCCGGCATATCGAGCGGCCAAGATGGATCCCATCGAAGCACTGCGGTATGAGTAGGGTGCACAAAGCAAGCCGTGTGAGCCGGGACCGTTGCCGCAAGCCGCGGTTTCCCTACTCCAACGGAACATAACCAACATCGCGGACGAGTTCCTGGCCCTGCGAAGATAGAAACCAGTCGGTCAGCCGTTGCACATTCGGATTTTCGTTGTCCCTCCGCGAAATGATCACCAATTCGCCGATCAGCGGATACGACCTGTTCTGGATGTTCGCGATACTCGGTGCAATGCCGTCGATTTCCAGCAGTTTCACGCCGTCATGCTTGAATAATCCCTCGACATAATATCGAAATGAAAACCCGATGGCATTGCCGTAATTCCGATAGTCCGCAACGTCCCGTACAATTCCGCCCATTCCAGGGCGAAATTCTTCGAGTTGCGGCGGGGCCATCGGCACGCCACCCATCACGCGGAGCATTGCCGTCTGACTGCCGGAACCTTCGGGCCGCTGAAACGGTAAAATCCGCTCCCGTCTGCCGCCCAGTGCGTCCCAATGAGTCGTCCGTTTGGAATAAATGTCCCGTATTTGCTCCAGACTCAAGCCATCCACCGGATTAACCACACTGACGAAAAAGACGAACGCTTCGTAACCGATGGACGTGATGACCAATTCCACCCCCTTGGCCTCGGCTTCTTGCAGTTGCTTTTCCGAAGGGCGGAGCATAAAAATCATATCGCTCCTGTTTTGCTTGTTTTCATCAAGCAGAGCCTCAAACGCTTGCGGCGAAGTGCCCACAGCAACGCGTGTATTCCAATGTCGATGGTCGATCGCTAATATCAGGTTGGCATTGTTATAGATTGCTTCAACCGCCGCGGCATAGAGAGGATAGAGGCCAAACGCACCGTGAATTGTGGGATATTCGGAATCGATGAGCAGCGTCGGCGATTCAATTTTGACCAGTTTGTTGTTTTCCTGGAAGGGCACATATTCGGTAAGGTCGGTATCGATTCCAAAATTCAGATCGTGCCTGCCGCGTTCATCCCGAATGATTTCGTGGATGGAAAGAGTCGGCAAGATGAGCGTACGGAAGTGTTTGTATGACCAACCGGCCAGTCCGGCAAGGAGCAGGGTGATAGCGGTATAAAAAATCAAGCCGCGTGTTTTTTTTGCAACCGGCGGAGCATGCCGACAGATGTAAACCGACCCTGTGATTGCAAGAATAAAATTGGCAACGTTGGCAGCCGCAACGACGGCATAAATATCGCCAAAAATGAGTGCAAAGGCATAGAACAGGAAATACTGGGGAGATGCAAGAAGGAGATAGTCGAACGATCCTGTAGCGAAATAAAATGCGGCGGATGTCATCGCCAGCCCCCAAAGCAACGGGAACCAAAAGGGAAGTATCCATAGGAAAAAAGACTGTGGAATTTGGCTGGTTTGAAGTTTTCTCGCGAAAGGTTTTGGGTATTTTAGAGAGAGATAAAAGAGCAAAATACAAACCGGCGCTGCCATGCAGAAAGAAGAGTGCCAAGGTAAAATCGCGGTTAAAAGTGCGACAAGCGGGGCACATACAATGTGTGCGATCATCGCGGCAAGAAAGTACATCCAGAGTGTCGTGAAAAACACGTACCGGACTGCGGCAAAGCGTTTGGGTGTTTGCGGACTGGCTTCGGACATCAAATGTGATTATACAGCCCTGACGCTTGCAAGCATAGAAGGTTCATTCCCGAATGCCGACAACGCAAGCACACCCTACGCCTCGCGTACTTGACGCGGAGCATCCTTTCGTCTATACTTTCCGCCATAGTCCCCGTTTCGCTCAACAATGCACTCCATCGTTCTCGTTAAACAGGTTCCCGATACCGCACACGTCGCCGCCGACGCTATGAAAGAAGACGGTACTGTCAATCGAGCAGCCCTGCCGACCATTTTCAATCCCGAAGACCTCCACGCCCTCGAAATGGCCCTGGATGTCAAACAACAATACGGCGGGACCGTAACCGCGATTTCGATGGGCCCCCCCAAAGCCGTCGATGTTCTCCGGGACTGCATGTTTCGCGGAACAGACCGAACGATTTTGATTACCGACCGACGAGCCGCCGCAAGCGACACCCTGGCAACGAGTTATATCCTTTCGCAAGCGATCAAAACCATCGGCAAATTTGATATTGTCTTTGCCGGTCGGCAGGCGATTGACGGCGATACCGCTCAAACTGCACCGCAATGTGCCGAAAAACTCGGTATTCCCCAGATAACCTACGCAGAACAAATACTGGAATTGACCAAGGATTCGGCAACGATCCGCCGAAATATCGGAAACGGCTGGGAACTGGTCAAAGTCAAACTGCCGGCATTGTTGACGGTTGTCGATACGGCCAACACGCCGCGTCCTTGGGCGGCAAAGCGGATGATGAAGTACAAAAATGCACCCGTTGAGCAATGGGACCTCGATAAAATCAAAGCCGATTTGAACTGGTGTGGCGTTTCCGGCTCGCCGACGAAGGTTTTCAAGATTCAATCGGTCGTCCTGAAAAAGGAAGGTTTTACCGAAGTCGCACCGACTCGTGATGCAATCGGCACGCTCATCAAGGAACTCGTTGCCGATAAGACGATTTAGAGCGTGTCCATTTGCTTTGGACACTTTTTCGTCATTCCGGCAAGCGCCGGAAGGACGCATTAGCCGATCTTTACCACCGCGTGATGAAGCCCGCTTCGCCAACGTGCATCGTCGCCCGATTGTACATCTGCGTATCGTAATTGACATACACAGAGCGATGGCCTAAACGATCCAATTTCCAATTCCCGCCAAGGCCCAAATTCAAGTAATCCCGACCAATGCGACTGCCCCAAATGTTCGCCGTTCGCTGGTTCGCACCGCCATCCGCAAAGCGAACTCCAACCACCGGATACTCCAATCCGTTGAGTTGCGTGCCATATTGCACTCGGCTACTAAGCGTAAAGCCTTCCCTCGCGGCCAATTCGCTCGAAATTCCAACACGGAACATCAAACGCTCCAACGTCGACCGATCATAAATCTGTGCCGTCGAGCCGCCCGTTTCCGTGTATCCCCGCATCCAAGTTTGCTCAAAATCAAAGGCCATAAGCGGTTTAATCACCACGCCGCGCTGCCAATAAATCGGACGAATCAACTCCAGACTCGCCGCCAAAGCATCGCCGCTCGTCTTACCGCGAAGTTGCTGATTCATAAAAGCAACCGAACGCTCAAAACGATAATTCTGATGCGAATAACCGACGTAGGCTTTCGCCTCAAGATGACTCGTCAACCGCGTCAAACTGTACAGGCCGAAAATATGGTCATCCATCACCACCTTGCCGGTTGCCTGCCGCAAACGCGGGTCGGAATACTGGAAGGTCGCCCCAACAATGCTGCGATGCGAAATACGCTCATCGACACCGACAGCAACCCCGTAACGGTTAATGGTGAAAGCGTGTGCATTGTTATCATAACCGGCATTTTCATATCGGGCAGTGAATTCGCCCCAAAGTTGCCGACGGGTTTGGTCATGCACCAGACAGCCAAGTTTCAATCGGTTAAATGGATGCCGCCACGGTTCATTCAGGGCCAGCATCAAGGCATTTGCCGTCAAATCGCCGCTGATTTGGTCGAGCCGTCTGCGAATTTGGTCGTCCGTGAGAAGCGGATCGGACAGATCCGTGATAACATCGTTCAGGCTGGGATCAACGCGTTTGATGAAATCATCGACTGTTTCGCCGATTTCTTTTTGGTTTGGCGTATCACCGATGTCAGCAAAACTGCTGCCGTTGCTGCCGACTTCAAACCAAAGTTGGAATAAACCATTCAACCAGCCTTGCCCGAGACTCACGCCGAGCGGGAGCGTGCCGAAATTTCGGACATCAGCGAACTGGGCATCTTGATTACCGACGGTTCCAGCAACCGCATCAATAATCGTGAAGTGTCGGGGATTGTCCGTATCCCAATAATCGGCAACGACGTTCAGGATTGCACCCGATTCGATATTCACAGTACCTCCCTCAACGATCAGATGGTCGCTGGCCGGTTCGTAATTATTGCGATCCTGCGTGATACGAACATCGAAATTACTGCCTTCCGCAAAGGTCAAGTCGCCGCGAACTGTCATAGAAGTTCCGATCGGTTCTTCTTGGCTGCCCGGGCGAAGCGTTCCGCCGGAATTGACAACAACGGTTCCGCCGACGGTTCCCGTTCCTGTAAGTAGAGCATTGCTATTAACCGCAACGCCAGCCGTGTTGCCGTAATTGCCGACAACATCAAGTGCTCCCGCGTTGACGTTCACTTGCCCTCTATAATCCGGCGAGTTCCCGGCAAGCCGTAGAGTTTCTTCACCATCTTTGATGAGCGAGCCATTGCCGGTCATCATGCCGGAATAAGTTCCCACCATATTTTGATCAAATACAACGGTTGCATCATTGCGAATATCGCCTTGCAAACTGTTGGTATTGCCGATGAGACTTCCCGCATTGACCGTTGTTCCGCCGGTGTAAGTATTTGCACCGGAAAGAGTCAAATCGCCCGTACCATCTTTGATGAGCGAGCCATCGCCGGTCATCATGCCGGAATAAGTTCCCGCCATGTTTTGATTAAACACAACGGTAGCATCATTGCGAATATCGCCTTGCAAACTGTTGGTATTGCCGATGAGGCTTCCTGCATTGACCGTTGTTCCGCCGGTGTAAGTATTTGTGCCGGAAAGAATCAGCGTTCCAGTGCCGGTTTTGGCAATGCCTCCCGTTGTGTTGGCAATGTCTTTGGTCAGCGTTGCATTAAAATCATCAACGACTTCGAACGTTGCCGTGTTGCCGTCTGTGATAACGATGCTATTCTCCAGAATAATACTATCGGACTCAAACCGCAGCGAAGCGTTTTCCGTGAAATGAATATCATTATTGCCGTTGCCGAGTTGATTGACATTATTAAAAGCAAGCGTACTGTCGCCGGAAAGATAAATGCCTTCTTGGAAATCATTATCACCTTCATTGGCAAATGTCAATGTTCCGCCGGCTACTTGCAACTGGCCTAACCGGCCGCTGGGGCTAAGCGTTCCAGCCTCGTAATATCGGCCTTGAATAGACGGATCATTATCCGCTGCCGTAATACCGCCGCGACCAGTAAATGTTACATCCGCATGAACTTCTATACCACTTACGAGTCGAGTCCCCATTGCAATTTCGATATTACTATCAGTTTCGACAATCATATAGTCGCCTGCTTGGAATACATTCTCTTTTTCATGATCCGCACCTTGTCTACTTACAAAGTTGCCGACGACATCGTCCCAAACATGGTCAACATTGCCTGTCCAATGCATCGTCAGCGAATTGATTGCCGTTTCTAGCCAAATCTGCGAATTCGTTGCCGCACCATCTTCAAACACAAATTCAAAATTACCGCGAACACTGCCTGCTTGCACTCCTGCGGCTTTGAGAATACCTTCGGTATGGTTGATACCATCCAAGACGGCATTACCGATTCCAATCGTCTGCAAACTGTCAATAATCAGATAACTAGCCTTCGTCATCGCACCGCGAAACTCGATGGTTCCGCCGCTTAACAAAACGTCGCTCTCGCCTCGCAAGACAAGCAAATCTTGGTTTTCCCCATCTACATCGTATAAGAAAGTAAAACCATCCAGCGTTATGCTATTGCTTTCCAAGGTCAATGCGGCAAAACGATTTTCGGCATCAACCGTTGTGTGGTCCGATGCAAATACCGCACTATCAGGACTGATGATACCGCTTATCGTGATCGAATCCGCCGCAATAATTCCACCGCCGGCAAGCGTTGCGCCGCTTGCGACCGCAAGATTACCCGACTGATATGCTTCGTCGGTTACACCTCTTACGACTCGGAACTCTCCATCTTGTACAGTAGTAGCATCTACTTGCACAGGATTGTAGGCCGTCGGTGAAAATTGCAAAATACCAGCACCGGTTTTGAGCACATTACCGTTGCCGTCAACATTGCCGGTCAACACGAGAGCAATGTTTTCATTCACGTTAAACCCTGCCGTCGCTCCGTTTGCAATATGAATTTCGCTATCCAATACCGCACTGTTGCCATAAAGATTCAGTTCGGCATCGTTCACAAACGCAATTCTACCATCTGTCTGAAGTTGACTTTCTCTATCAAAAGCAATCGCTCCGCCGTGAAGTTCGATTCCGTCCGTGAAGTAGTTATCGCCGGTATTGGCAAACGTCAATCTACCGTCAAACACTTCCAATTTGCCGGAAGGATTGAGCGAACCGTCGTGAAGATACTTACCGAAAGCGGAAGTTCTATCTGCAGCGATACCGCCGCTGCCTGTAAAAGTTATATTTTCTGAAACTTCCAAGCCGCTTACACGCCGGATGCCTTCTTCTAACTCGATGCTACTATCGGTATTGAAAACAACATAGTCGCCGTCTTGGAATACATTTTCTCCGTGGGAATTAACGTGTTGACTACTCTCAAAATTGCTGGCCGTGTTGTTCCAAACGGTGCCGTCTTGCCAAACCATCGTCAGCGAATTGTTTTCTCCTTCAAACCAGATTTGAGAATTTCTACTTTCTGATTCTTCCGCATGATTAAATCGAAATTCGGCAGTTGCACGCGGTGTTTGGTTAAAGTAGTTTTCATTTCCGTTATACCATGCGGTCAAACCGGTTTCATCCCAAGCAATTTCCGAACCTGCTGCATCAATAATCAGATACTTGCCCGTGAATGCAAAACTTTCTTCCGCGCGGAAGTTGATCACAGCATTGCCGAGTGTGATGTTATTATCCGCAAAGTTGGCGAGCATCAAGAGATCATGATTATCCTGCGAAACGTCATAGTCAAATCGAACATGGGTCAAGTTCGCGGAAGCATCAGAGTGTGCAGCATTGAGAGTCAATGTGCCGAATCTTTCATCGCCGATAACATCGGTTTTCGTTTCTGTAAAAATTGCACTGTCGGGATTGATAATCCAGTCAGCGGAACCATTGACAGTACCATTTACGGAAATAGTACCGCTACCAGCAAGAATCGCACTGCTACTTACGTCTAAATTGTCCGTTCCAAAGTTTGTATCTTCGGCAACGCGAAGCACACCTGCAATAACGTTGGTATTTCCAGTCGTTCCTATATTATCACCGGAAAATTGTACCGTACCAGCACCGGTTTTTTCTACGTTACCTTCTCCGTACAACTCGCCTGACAGTAGGAGAGCGACTTGCTCTTCTACTTCCAAGGTTGCAGTTTTTCCCGCATCGCCAAGTTGAATTGTGTTTGTCAGTTCTACTGTCTCCATTGGTTTGAGCGTTGCATTGTCTACAAACACAATACTTTCTCCGTCGCCCATGTTGATTTGATTTGCCCGTTGGAATTGAAGCGTCCCGCCGTGCAGGTCGATACCATCGGCAAAGTAGTTTTCACCGCTATTTTCTAAACTCAAAATGCCGTTACCATATTTGGAAAGTTTTCCATCATTTTCGAGAGTACTGCCAATGTATTCGCCAAAGGCTAATGTACTATCAACGTTGATGGAACCATCGCCGGTGAAGGTTACGTTGCCGTTGTAAGTAGTTCCTGTTGCTGTTCTTTCCCTTCCGACCGACATTTGGCTGGCATTGACGGTATCGGGCACCGCAATCGTCATTTCGGTATTCGTATAGAATGCAACTTCGTCGCCGTGTTGGAATGCATGGTCATGCACAAGGCCACGTGTTTGGAGACTCTCGAAGTTGCCTTCCGTATGATTCCAAACGGTATCGTTGCCCGTCCAGTTCATCGTGAGTGAATTGAGAGAAGACATCAGCCAAATGCTACCGTCAGTGTGATTATCGGTAATGCCGTTGTTTTCATTACCGAAATGAAATTCCGTTGTTCCACGCGGCGTGTTGTTCATCTCCGCACCGTTGAGCGTTGCCGTGAAGATCGTGTTGAGGTCCCCGTCATAGCTATATCCGGCAATTCCATTTCCATGTCCTCGAATAATAAGATAAGGCGTATCCGTTTGCAGTGTGCCGAGGAAGTTGATCACATTGTTCGTGCCTAAATTAACAACAGTAGAACCATCACCGCCGAGAACCAGCAGGTCTTTGTTGCTGTCCGTGCCGTTTGAACCATCACCGATGTCAAAGTTCATCGTGAAGTTATTAAGTGAGATAGCCGATGCAAATAAAGTCAGCGTGCCTAAGTGCTCATCTTCGAAGAAGATTGGCTCATCCACGGTCAAGATGTTTTTGTCTGGACTGATATTGCCCTCAATCAGGATACTGTCGGCGATGATCATTGCACGGCCAGCAAGTGTTGCACCTGAGTTTAACGTAAACTGTCCCGTCGTGTAAGTATATGAATCTGTTGCGAGCGGTCTAGAAGCCGAAGCAACGCGAAATTCACCAGATTCGATTTCCGTTATACTGATTGGGTTATTAGCATCGGCATCTTGTCCGATTTGGATGATACTATTACTGGATAAGGTAAGTTTTGAGTCGACTCCGCCACTGAGCAAACCATTCAACAGGAGAATGCCGTCAAAAGCATCTATTTTCGCCTGGGAACCGTCGGCAACATAGATGTTCGCTCTCAAATCAGCAATGGGATAGCCATCAGAACCTGTGAACTGTAGAACAGAAACGCCAGCAACATCCGACATCAATGTAATTTGTCTGTCTTCGCCGACTTGAAGTTGGTTTGTTCTGCTAAACTCAATCGCAGCATTGTTCATGTCGATACCTTCATGAAAGTAGTTACTGCCGGTGTTTGTAAATGTTATCTTAGTGTCATATACTTCGAGTTTGCCAGTCGGTGTGAGAGAGTTGCCGACATACTCTCCGAATGCGGAACTTGCATCCGCTCGGATTCCGCCAGGGCCGCTAATAGTAACGTTGCCGCCTACGTTTTCTAATGCGGTATTCTGACCGATAATGAGTCCGCTAACCGTAATTTCACCTGGCAATAGAATGCCGTGTGTGCCGGAAATATGCACCTTATCACCGCTCAGGAAACTATTTTCCCTTTTTCCTTCATCACTTACTTGCTGCGAGACGAAATTATTTCCACCCCATATACTACTGTTATTGCTATCCTCACCCGTCCACTGCATTGTAAGCGAGTTGAGAGCGTGCGTGAGCCAAATGTTTTTATCCTCATCACGGAGTTCAAAATTGTATGTTCCCCGAGGACTGCCGACGTCCGAAGGAACGGCAAATGAGTCTATGACCAACATTAGTTCATTAACAGCATCACCGGCGAAACCGTTCGTTGTTTGCATAATCAAATAATCGCCAGCGATGAAAGTATCACCCACAATTTCAGGATTACGGCTCGTGGTTAAGGCGATGATACCGTTTGTGAGACTCACGGGATTGCTACTGTCGATTTCCAGCAACGAGTTGACTCCTCCATCTGTCGTCGGAGCAACGGCGGTATAGAGCAGGATGAAGTCCGACAGAGTAACCTCCGGAGCATTGAGTGTGAGCGTGCTTGGCGTTCGTTCGCCGGTAGTCATATCCCAGTTATCGGGCGAGATGCTCACGCCTCTTTCAATGCGGATACTTTCACCCGCCGTGACGTTTGCTCCGCCGAAAAGCATTGCTCCCCATTCATTGTTGCCGTCTATCGTGAAAGTTCTCTCATTATGAAAAGTAGTTTGAAATTCGCCTTCTTGAGAAAGATTGAACAGGATATTTTCGATGTGCGTGTCGCCCATCCGATATGTATTCGCCAAAAAAGGATTATCACTGATGGGGCTCAATAATCGGCTCGAGAGAATGACTTCTGCATGTCCTTCCGATGTGATGTGCAGAGTTCCGCCGCCGTCGATACCGCTTAAAAATTCAACGATACCGCCGTCGGCAATGTCTAATTTGAACGTTCCCGTCTCTTCGACGTATAAATCGTTCCGATCTTCTCCATAGTTTGCCCGATTGTAAGCAAGCATCAGGTTGTCTGCAAACACAGCCATTTCAGTGTTTTTGGCTACGTAGAATGCTCCGCCATTGTCGTTGGTGTGATTGTTGGAAAGCCAGACTGGCAGATTGTAATCATTCCTCAAATTGACAATGTTGTTCATTCCCGCTCTTTCTGCGGTGCGAAACGAACTCATCAAGGCGAATCCGCCTAGTTCTGGCGGCCAGTCGGTCATTAGATCGTCCAGGTCGAGTGCAATTTTTTTCACTTCATCTTCCCGGTCTGCTCCCGTAAAGGTAACATAGCCGCTAAGAACATGGGGAGCAACAATGTTAAGCGAACCTCGTTCGATTTCCGTTCCGCCTTGATAAGAATTTCCGGGATTGGCTAAAGTGAGAGTTCCGGTGCCGCGTTGGACGACTTTGCCGATCCCACCGATGATAGCATCGACGGTGATGTCGTCAGAATGGTTGAATGCGAGGGTGCCATCGACCTGATAACGGCCACCGAGGACAATAAAGGAGATGTTTCCGGTATCGCCGCCGTCGCCGAGTTGAAGTGTTCCCTGTGAGACACGAATGTTTCCAAAGGGATCCCAGCCTCCGGCAATGGTATTATCGCTGGTTAGAATGAGCGTACCATCGCCGGTTTTTGCCACAGCCCCGTTTTGTCTGTCTATATTACCGCTGATGGTTGCGATGTGTCCGTCTTGCACTTCAATCGTCCCCCAGTTTTCCGCGTCGATGGTGATTTTTTCTGCCAAATTGATGCCGTCGGCAAGTTGGAGTGTCGCCTGGTCTTGAATGATAATTCCGCCTTCGGTAGTGATGTCGCTGGTTTCGAGTGCCAGGGTTCCTTCGCTGATGCGAAGTTCACCGCCGATGTCGACGGAATTATAGAGTCGGAGCAAACCAGCACCTACTTTCGTTAGACTTCCCGTTCCGGTGATAAGTCCATTAAAGGCGATTTCATATTGATTGCTATTGAGCGTAACACCGGATAGCGAACTTCCCGTCGGAGTGGTAACAATTTGGGTAATGCCTGCGTCGCCGGAGGTTCCGAAGTTGATGTATTGAAAATTCTGCACGGTCCCGATATTCGCGGCAGCGAAGTTAATATTCAGCATATTACCCGTAAAGGCATCGTAGCCGGAATTGGCAAATCCGCCCCAAATGTTGGAGCCGTTTAGATTGAGGCTTGTGGTTGCCGTATTGCCGATGGTAACGGTATTCTCCGTCGCGAGGCCTCGCGTGCTTCGTCCGCCGTAAATAGTAGCGTTGATATTTCCGCCGAAAAGGTCGACGAAATTGCCAGTAACCGGACCGCTTCCGTTGAAGTTATTTCCTCCGTAAATCGTGGTTTCTCCCGAATTGTAAGTATGGATATTTCCGCCGGTGATTGTTACCCTATTTCCGGTAATGCTCGAGGCTCCTTGTCCTCGCCCGCCATAGATGTCCGCCCTTCGGATTTCAGTTCCCGGGCCGATTGTTATGGTATTGTTTGCGACGGTGCTTGTTCCGATAGCACTATAGGCACCTGCAACGATCGCACCCAGTTTCCAGACTTCGCCCCCGTTGATGGCAATGCTGTTGTTGCTGACGTTGCTGCTCCCTTGCGTGTATGCACCGTAGATGTTGCCCCTGAGGCGTAGAGTATCAGCGGAGCCGTTGATGATGACTTCATTGTAAAGGGCTTCATTATTGCTGCCTCCTTCGAGCCAACCGCCGAAGATGATGCCGTATATTGTGGTATTGCCGGAAATGTTGATGGTATTGTTATTTGCATTCCCTTCCCAGGTCCAGCCGCCGGTAATGTTTCCGGTAGTTCCTGTTGCTCCACCGATGGAGCCGCCGAGGATATTGACGGTATTGCCGTTGGAATTGAAGTTGCGTTGCCCCGCGATTCCACCGAACAGATGTCCCGGAACGTTTCCGCTGTGGATGGTAACGATGTTGTTGTTCCAAGAGTGATGCGGGAAGAAGGATCGCGGCGTGGCGGGAACGTTTTCGTAACTGAAAATATCGGAGGGCGTCGCAAGGAGGTTGGCATCTTCAGGAAACGAGATATTTTCAGGTTCTTGAGCCATCACTGAGTGTACAGCCAAGAGGAGCAGGAGAAACGGTGCGGCAACGGGAATTTGACGCACATAACGAATAATACTGACAATCATCATAACCGATACACTTTTACGTAGACGTTGTAATATCGGCAATTTCCGGTCTGAAGTTTACGGTTTTTGGCAAGAGTTTCGTGAAATTTTGCTCCTCACCCGGAAATATGAGCCTCCGGGCAAGGGCGGGACAATCAAGAGGCTTACGCACACCGCTCTTGCACGGTATACTATGGCCATGGAAGTGGATTATTTCATGCGTTTGGCCTTGCAAGAGGCGGAAGCGGCAGCGGAAGAGAATGAAGTTCCAGTCGGAGCCGTGATCGTGCATCGCGAGCGTCGAGTCATCGCATCCGACCACAATCGGCGAGAACAACTTCGCGACCCAACGGCCCATGCGGAAATGCTGGCCATCACGCAGGCTGCCGAAGCACTCGGTTCATGGCGGCTTGATGAGTGCACTCTTTATGTAACGCTCGAGCCGTGTCCGATGTGTGCCGGTGCTATTGTACAAGCCAGAATCCCAAGGGTTGTTTATGGAGCGGACGACCCCAAATCGGGTGCGGTACTGTCGCTTTTCAATTTGCTGAATGATGCGAGGTTGAATCATCAATGTGCGGTCATTTCGGGCGTCTTATCCGAACCGTGCGGACAGATATTGAGTCAATTTTTTCAACGCCAGCGAGCACTGGGAAAAAAATAATGCCTTATGCAGCGGGTTGGGTGTGCGGCCTACAGCATCCCATTTCTGCTATAATGCTTGCCATGGACGACCTAGCGAATCGTGAATTCGGCGATTATCACATCATCCGGCGAATCGGCAGCGGAGCAACCGCCGATGTCTTTCTTGCCGAACAACGCTCCCTCGGAAGACACGTCGCTCTCAAAATCCTAAAAAAAAACCTCGCAAACAACGAAATCTATCTCCAGCGATTCGTCCGGGAAGCAAAAGCAATCGCCGCTCTCAACCATCCGGGGCTCGTTCAAATTTTTCAGACCGATTGCCTTGACGGATACTGGTTCATCGCTCAAGAATACATCCAAGGCGAAACGCTGCAGCAGGTCATAGGCCGAGACGGGGCTCTGCCCATCCCGCAAGTTCTCAATATCCTCTGGCGTATCGCGGCGGCGTTTGAAACCGCTTCCGGTTCGGGCATCATCCACCGCGACATCAAACCCGACAACATTTTGCTCGGCTCACGCGGCATCGTTAAAGTAACCGATTTCGGGCTTGCCCACGTCAAAGTTTCCCTCGAACATTCTCAACTCGCTCTGACCGAAGCCGGTATGACGCTCGGCACGCCGCTCTATATGAGTCCCGAACAAGCACAAGGCCAGAAACTCGATCACCGCAGCGATATTTATTCGCTCGGCATCACCTGCTGGCACGCTCTGACGGGAAAACCGCCGTTTATGGGCGGAACCGCCCTCTCCGTGGCGTTGCAGCAGGTCAATGCGTTGGCTCCGCCGCTTGCCAAAATGCGTTCCGGCATCCCGCCCGCACTCATTGCGATCGTTGAACGGATGATCGAAAAAAAGCCGGAACACCGGTTTCAAACATTCCATTGCATTTTGCTGGAAATGCAGGCACACGGTTTGGTTCCAGAAAGTACCGACTTGGCACCGCGGTTGAGTTTGGCAAATCTTTCGGCCCGGCGTGCCTTGCAGTATGCGATACAGCGGCAAAAAACGCGATTTGGCAAAGTCATTTCCGTAATTCTAGCGGTACTGTTCATATCGTTTTTAGGCTGGTCGTCGGGATATGCTTACCGAACTTGGATTGCTCCGCCGTCCTTTCGGGAAGCCGTGTTGGATGTTCCCAAATTTGCGACGGTTGAGGAGCAGTGGATCCATGCGTGTTTCCTGAATACACCGGATGCCTGGAAAGCGGTCATTGACTATTTTCCCGACGAGGAATGGTATTGGGGCTACAAAGCGAAACGGCAGTTGATTCGGCATTATTATTTTGGAGATAATCCTTATGACAGTCTGCCTCTTTTTCAGGAATTTGCGGATTTGAGTGCTTTCGAGCAGGAGGAGCGGATGCTTGGATTTGCGGGTTTGGCTTGGTGTTTGTTGTCCGATTCGCCCGATGCCCGTGATATGCAACGGGCGCAGGACTATTTACGGGAGATTCCCTTATCGTATGTACTCAGTGCGGATGAGTTGTTTGGGCAGATTTTCGATGCGGCCGCAAAATTATTGCGAGATCGTGAGAACGGGGAGTAATGCCCGCACGCCGTGAGCGATCGACAACCGCAGAATATACGATTGCGGCACTGCAATCGTTCGATTATAATGTTCCGTACCGCGATGCTCGCGTTTGCCAAAACATGTCCGAACCCTATCTTTCCGAAGAACAACAAGTCGAATTGTTCCACGCCGTCGGCAGACGATTAGTCTCCGTCGTTACCGGAATACACGGTAAACGCCTCGCCGAACAAGTTGCCGATATTGCCGACGTTCCCCTGCTCGGAGCCTTCGTCAGCCTCAAAAAAGAAGGCGAACTGCGAAGTTGTATGGGCACCATGTCCGATGAAATGCCCCTCGCTCACGCCATCGAACAAGCAACGATTCTCGCCGCAACCCAAGATCCCCGATTCCCCCCAATCAGTGCTTCCGAACTTTTTGAACTCGATATGGAAATCTGGCTCCTCTGGGGAATGCGACGCGTCGCACAACGAGGAACTGACCGGCTCAATGCCGTTGAAATCGGACGCCACGGCGTCCAAATCGCCCGAGGCGGCAACCGAGGGCTCCTCCTGCCCGGTGTGGCTCTCGATTACGAAATGGATGCCCAAACATTTTGGGAAGCCGTCTGCCAAAAAGCCGGTTTGCCCAAAGATGCTTGGCTCGATGACCGCTCGCTGCTCCATACATTTGAAGGTGTGCCGATTTGCGGGCCGGTGTCCGCAACGGAAAACATTGACCCAAAAACCGCCGACGAAATGGCATTTGCCGCCAAATACGACCGGCAAACGACGTCGGCACCGATATTGGATTCCGACGATTTGTCGGCCATCAAGCAGGTCTGTGCTCAAACATTTCAAGCGATGGCGGACGGGATTTCGCCGCCGGGCTATTTTCCCGGCCTGTTCGATGCGGTCGTATCGGGCGTTGCGATTTCTTACAAATTGCCTGACCGGCCGGTATTGGTCTGTTCCAAACTCTCAGTGCGTCCCGATGTTCCTTTTCAGGCTGCATTGATTGAATTGCTCCAGGTGCTGGGCGAGCAAGTTGTCAATTTTGGTGCGACGGCGGGCGAGGTGATGAATGCCCAAATTGACGTTACGGTCTTTTGGGATCCCGTTATTCACGGAACGGTCAATCGGCATGATGTTCGCTTGGTGGATTCTCATTATCGGAGCATTATGGTGTCGAGTCCGCAGGGTTGGGTGGTGCAATTCGAGCCGACGTATGGTGTTGCGGACATCCTGAAGGCGGCGGTTGCCTATCTTTGTGCCGAGGATTTGGATTTAGCGGATGTCATATCATTCGAGACGGCTTCGACGGCGGCAAATGTGTTGTTATCATCGGTTTCAAAGCCTAATCGTGGAGCGGAGGTTCGTCCGTCGGCGATAGCCGGCGCGTTTTACCCGGCAGATGTCCAAAAAATGAACGAGGAGTTGGATCGCATGCTGGCGGATTGAGAGAATGTGCGGCAATCTATAGGTTCCGGCAAACTTTTCTTAACACATTCTTCATTGCAATCCAACACAGACGGCGTATACTATCGCTATGTCCCCAAAGCAAATTCTCGTCATCGAAGACGAAACGGATATCCGCGAAATGCTCGCTCTGCGACTGAAAAAGGAACGATTCCAAGTCCTCGAAGCCAGCGAAGGAATGACCGGCCTGAAAAAAGCCCAAGAAGAACAGCCCGACCTCGTTCTCCTCGACCTCATGCTGCCCTTCATGAACGGTTTGGACATCCTGCGGAAACTGCGAGAAAACCGAAAAACCGCCCAACTTCCGATTATCATCGTCAGTGCAAAAGGCGAAGAAAGCGATGTCATCGTCGGACTCGAACTCGGTGCTGACGATTATGTTACCAAGCCGTTTAATATGTCCGTTTTGCTTGCGAGAATCAATGCCTTGCTGCGTCGGTTTCAGACATCGGAGGCGCCGGCCAAGATTGTCAGCGTTGGTTCAGTCGAAATTGATTCGGATCGTTTTCTTGTAACGGTCGATGGCGAGCCGATTTCGCTGACTCGGACGGAATTTGGCATTTTGTATGCGTTGGCGACTTCCAAAGGTCGGGTACTGACGCGGAATCAACTGATTGATGAGGCCATCGGCAGTGATGCGTTGGTTACGGACCGGACGATTGATGTGCATATTACTTCGTTGCGTGGCAAACTCGGCGAGGCCAGGGAACTGGTCGAAACCGTCCGCGGCATTGGATACCGGCTTGCGGCTGTCGAAGATTAGGGCGTGTTCAGAATCGGCCTGACACATGTTTCCGATTGCGGCTCTGTTACCCTTCGGGTACAATATCACCGACATAAAAATCGCATTTTTCTCCCTATGGCACCGCACTTTGTCTTCGAAATGAGCCGAGTCTCCAAAAGATACGGCGAAAAAACCGTCCTCTCCAATATCAGCCTCTCCTTCTACTACGGAGCAAAAATCGGTATCGTCGGCGAAAACGGCTCCGGTAAGTCCACTCTCCTCAAAATTATGGCCGGTCTCGATAGCGACATCGACGGCGATACCAAACTCACCAAAGGTATGACCGTCAAATACGTCGCACAAGAACCCGAACTGATGCTCGATGCGACCGTTCGCGAAAATCTCATGACCGCCGTCCAACCAATTCTCGATAAAATCGAAGCCTATAACGAAGTCGCTGCCGCGATGGGCGATCCCGATAAAGCCGATGATTTCGACCAACTTATGGAAAAAATGGGCAAACTCCAAGAAGAAATCGACGCCGTCAACGGTTGGGAACTCGAACGGACGATCGACATGGCCGCCGATGCCCTCGTATTGCCGCCCGACCAAGCCATCGTCCGAAAACTCTCCGGCGGAGAACGCCGACGCGTCGCTCTCTGTATGGCACTCCTCGAAAAACCCGATTTGCTCCTGCTCGACGAACCCACCAACCACCTTGATGCCGAAACCGTCCATTGGCTCGAAGGAACCCTGCGAGACTATCCCGGCACCGTGATTATCGTTACACACGACAGGTACTTTTTGGATAACATTACCAAATGGATTCTCGAACTGGAAAACACCCGGGGCATTCCCTTTGAAGGCAATTACTCTTCCTGGCTCGCCCAAAAAGCGGAACTGCTCCGCGTTGCCGAAAAACAGGAATCGCAACGCCAAAAAACGCTCCGCCGCGAACTCGACTGGATTCAACTGGCACACAAAGGCCGACTGCAAAAAAATCAAGCACGCGTCGATGCCTACGAAAAATTGGCCTCGCAGCAAACGCTGGATGATAAAAGCGATACGATTATTCAGATTGCTCCCGGCCCTCGGCTCGGTGATAAGGTCTTATCATTCCAAAATCTGACGAAGGGATACGACATTGCCGGCGAGCGGACGGTACTGATTGACACATGTTCGTTTAACATTCCGCGTGGAGCGATCGTCGGCGTCATCGGCCCCAACGGGACGGGCAAAACGACGATGTTCCGTATGATTACCGGCGAAGAGCAGGCGGATTCCGGTGCATTGGAACTCGGCTCGACGGTGCAGTTGGCCCACGTGGACCAGCATCGGGATGCGTTGGGCGACGAAAATACGGTTTTTGAGGAAATCACGGACGGCAAGGATATGGTCGAATTGGGGACGATTCGGATGAACAGTCGGGCATACGTCTCGCGGTTCAATTTTCGGGGCACGCAGCAGCAAAAGTTGGTGGGTCAGTGCAGTGGGGGCGAGCGGAATCGGGTGCATTTAGCGAAGTTGCTCAAGCGTGGGGGAAACTTGTTGTTATTGGACGAGCCGACGAACGATTTGGATGTCAACACGATGCGGGTACTGGAACAGGCATTGATAGATTTTGCGGGTTGTGCGATGGTCATATCGCATGATCGCTTTTTTCTTGATCGGATATGTACGCATTTGCTGGTATTTGAGGGTGACGGCAAGGTCGCGTGGTTTGAGGGCAATTTTTCGGCTTACGAGGAGATGATGCGAGCGAAGGACCCGAATCGATATGGAAACCGACGCGGGAAATACAAGAAAATTGGGTAATATGAGGGGGTTGCGTTCGATGTCGAAAACCTGTAGAATGTCAGGAGAGAGTATGGTCGGTAGGTTTTCTTGCCCCCAAAACGGAGGATGGTACTATGAGCATCGGCGGTTTAACTCCTGCAATGCCCAGCGTTGTTCACGACGCTAAAGTCCATGAACGCGGAGTTGATTCGAGCCAACGGGCTTCGCAACTCGATGCAAGCAAAGAAAGCGGAGCAACTTCTGGCGATCGCGATGCCGATGGAAGACAAGCCTGGCAATGGAACCAGCAGCAACGAAAACAGCAGGACGACCAGGAAAGCAAGAAAATACCGGACATTTCGGGCAAAACCGGCACAACGCTTGACCTCGAGGGTTAAGCCGAATGCTGCTGGAACTAATCTTGTTGCTGGAGCGTGTTCGGAATAGGTCTTGACGCCCCTCCGTCATCCCGGCGCAAGCCGGGATAAGGTAGGTTGCCGACCGCCGGGCGGCAACTGCGGCTTGCCGCATTTTGAACCCTCCGGTCGGCTACGCCGACGCACCCGCCCGGCGGTCGGGTGCCTACCTCTGGGTTCCGGCGTGCGCCGGAATGACGATTTTTTGTCCATAGCAAAAATGGATTCGCTCTAGTCGTTTGCGGTTTTCCTGACACTCCACTCTTGCATTCATCCACGCCCCGCTTGCGAAACTCCGCACCACAAACTATAATGCCCGTAGTCAACTTAATCCAAAACTACATAAATTACCATGACTTCCATTAAAGGAACCCAAACGGAGAAAAATCTACTCATATCGTTTGCCGGCGAGTCGCAGGCACGCAACCGCTATACTTTTTTTGCCGGTCAAGCCAAAAAAGACGGATACGTTCATGTTGCCGCCGTATTTGAAGAGACCGCCGCTCAAGAAAAAGAGCATGCGAAAAGGTTTTTCAAATTTTTAGAAGGCGGTGACGTCGAAGTCGTTGCAATGTTTCCAGCCGGTATCATCGGCACGACGGCGGAAAACCTGAAAGCCGCCGCAGACGGAGAGCACGAAGAATGGTCCGAGGCCTATCCAAAATTTGCCGAAATTGCTCGGCAAGAGGGCTTTCTCGAAATCTCGCAGGCTTGGACGGCGATCAGCATTGCCGAAAAACAGCATGAAAAGCGTTATCGTGCTTTTTTGAAGGCGGTCGAGGAAGGCACGATGTTCAAACGGACGGGCGTTACTTGGCGTTGCCGAAATTGCGGTTTCGTCGTAACGGCCGACACGGCACTCGAACACTGTCCCGCCTGCGTGCATCCGCAGAGTTATTTTGAAATCCTGGCCGAAAATTGGTAGGATACCGGACTTGTTTGAAATTCTGTCATCCCGGCGCAAGCCGGGAACCAGGAAGTATGCCGTTTGCGTCTCTGTGGATGGTCGACTTGCGGTATAATCGTCAGTTTATGCTTATTCTTCCCTCTTCCGCATTTGAATTCGGCATTTTGGCGGCCATCTCCGGCGGTGCTGACAGCGTTGCAATGTTGCACCTGCTCGCCGAGGCCCTGTCTCCAACAGGAAAACTCGCCGTCGCACACGTCAATCACGCCCTCCGCGCTGCCGACTCCGATGCCGATGCACGATTCGTACAATCCCTGGCACAACAATATCACCTTCGATATTTTGAATGCCGACTTGATGCAGGTTCCGTGTTGAACGAAAATGCTGCACGAAACATGCGGTATGATTTTTTAGTGCATCAAGCCGAACAACTCGGTTTTCGCTATCTCGCGACGGCACACACGGCCGACGACCAAACGGAAACCATCTTGCACCGCATCCTACGGGGAACCGGCCTGGCCGGGCTGGCTGGCATCGCTCCCGTACGAAGTATGACGCCTGCCGTTACTCTGCTCCGCCCGCTTTTATCCGTCCGACGCTCGGAAATTCTTGCATATTTGAAATCGCGAGTTCAAGATGATGATAAAAATTACAGGGATGATAAAACTAATTTTGAGAACCGATTCACTCGGAATCGAATCCGCAATCAACTGTTGCCGACGTTAAGAAAAAATTTTAATCCGCAAGTTGATGAAGCACTGTGCCGATTGGCAACGTTGGCATCGGAAAACGAATCCGTGTTGTCGGAATTGCTCGATACGGTCATTGAAAATGCCGTGATCGAACGGACATCGGACGGTATCGTTTTGGATGTTTTGTCGTTGCAGCATTATTCGTTGCCGGTTCTTCGGGAGGTATTGCTTCGCATTTGGAAGCAGCAAAAGTTTCCGTTACGGGAAATGGGTTATTCGCATTGGTCTTCGTTGGCGGAGTTGTTTCAAGTATTGGACAAGCGTCTTGATTTTCCCGGCGGCATTTCGGTCGAGCGGACGCGAAATCGCCTTGTCGTCAGGAAGGGTTAGGGCGTGTTTACAGAACTATTGACAGACATTTTCATCTTTTTATGCTACTTCCATGCAATGGACACAGGCACACTATAACAATGAAAAAACTACTCCTCCCGCTCGCGTGCCTCGTGAATGGTGTTTATGACCAAATACGAGAACGGGCATTGGCAATGCAATTCAAGGTAAAAATGTTTGATGTGTTGACCGACGAACAATGGGAGCGCATGCAGGATTTAGTCGATCATCCTCCAGAGTATATCAATGTTTTTCTCAAGAAGGTGCAAGAAAACAGGGAAAAAAATGCAAGGGATGCCAGTTGGCAACCCGGTGTCGATTCGTGGCGGCCTGGCGACGCGATTCCTGAAGGCTATAGATGGGAGCGGAATACGCGTGGAGGCTTTCCGCGAGGACAGTAGTGAACGTACCTACGGGTTTGGTATGCGTCGAACTGTGCTGCGATCGTCGGCATACGGCAAAAGAACTCCCGACAAATCGGGCTGTTTTTTCAAGCAAATCAATGTAAAATGTCTTACAAATACTCATCGGCATGGAATAGAGTAAAAAACATGGCAAAACACGCCAAAAACACACTGTACACGAACGATAATTTATACGTCTTATCAGGCCTCAATAGCGAGATTGTCGATCTGATCTATCTCGATCCGCCATTCAACAAAAACCAAATGTTCTCCGCTCCCATCGGAAGCAAAGCCGCCGGGGCGAGTTTTAAGGACATGTGGACTTGGAATGACGTCGATGAATACTATCTCGACTCGCTTGCCGACAATTTTCCATCGTTGGCAAGATATATTGCCAGCGTTGGTGAAGTGCATAGCAAGCCGATGATGGCCTACTTGACTTATATGGCACAGCGGGTTGTAGAAATGCACCGCGTATTAAAGGATACGGGCTCTTTGTATTTGCATTGCGATCCGACGGCGAGCCATTATTTGAAGCATTTGCTGGATAGCGTGTTTGGCAAAAATAATTTCCGCAATGAGATTACCTGGTTCTATCGACGCTGGTCAGCCGAGTCCACGCGGTTTCAGCGAATGCACGATATAATTTTATTCTACGGAAAAAGCAGAAAGAATACTTTTAACCGTTTGTCGATTGAACCAACAGAAGGGCAAAAAACAAAACATCAAAGAGGTTATGATAGAAATTCGGTTTTAATTGATGGTAAAAGACAATCGCAGTTAATTGTTTACGATCAACAAAAAGTAGATGCTGCAATTCAAGCAGGCAAATTGAGTCTAAAAGATTTCACTCGAACAATTACAGTAGAAAAGACAGGAACGACAATGCCTGATGTTTGGGAGATACCAATCCTCAATTCGCAAGCCAAAGAGCGTACAGGCCATCCGACGCAGAAACCGCTCGCATTGTTAAATCGCATCATACTTGCATCGTCTAACGAAGGCGATCTTGTGATGGATCCCTTCTGCGGTTGTGCAACGACGTGCGTTGCGGCCCAGCAACTCGGCCGGCGATGGATAGGCATTGATCTTGGACTGTCAGTAGTTGATCTTTTAGTGCAACGATTAAGCAATACGCCCGGCCGCCTGTTTAGAGATTTTATTGCAACGCAACAAGTGCCGAAGCGGACGGATGTGCAAGTAGTGCAGCCGACGGAGTCGGTCAAACAGAAGTTGTATAAAGAACAAAATGGTCGATGCAATGCTTGCGGAGAAGATTTTCAGGTTCGCAATTTGGAAGTAGATCATATTATACCGAAATCGAAGGGTGGCGGCGATTATTATGAAAATTATCAACTACTTTGCGGAAATTGCAATCGCATTAAGGGTGATCGGCCGATGGAATACTTGCGATTGAAGATCGAGACTCGCGAGCGGATGATGAAGCATAAGATCGTTTTTGGAGAGTGATGCGGTGATGCCGAGGCGGTAGTAGAGAGCATTGCTTAAGAAGCAGTCAATTTTTTTACACAAGCAATTACAACAGTTGCGTTGGAAAGATGTCGACTGGGCGCAGAGCCGATTTTTGGTGCATTCGCCGAAAACGGAACGGCATGTCAATCATGCAACCCGGCTCGTGCCGTTGTTTGAAGAATTGAAAGTAGAATTGCAAAACCATTTTTCGGACAACGAAAATGAGTTTGTGCTGCAGGGTTATCAAAAGATGGATTGGAGTTTGTCCGTTCCATTTCAGAAGATTTCGGAGCGTGTCGGCTTGAGTAGGATTATGTGTCCGTTTGTGAACATGCGTCGCAGTCGGGCGAACGAAGTCGTGCGTCGTTGGGGCGAGACGAAGGAGTCGCTTTGGATTGGCCACACGGCGGATGTGATGGAACGGCATTACCGTCAGCATTTGGATGCGGATTTTGCTACATGCTAAAACCCATGCGATGGGGCGTGTTTTGGCGTTGTGTACGGTGTTGTGCTCAATTTGGGTAATGCGGGAAGTGCATATATTGCAAGGAGATACAACGCGATGCAGCACGGCGCAAGGGACGGAAAACGGCCGGGGGCTCGCGCTCCCATTCGCGTGCCGTTTATGGTACAATAGCACCGAAGCGGTGGCGGCACGGGCTCGGATGCGACGTGCTTAATATATGAATACGGACGATTTCCTCAACCAACTTTCGCTCGGGCAAATCTCGCCCTGGCTCCGAAACGAAAACTGCAATGAAGATAAGGTTTGCGACATCGTAATCGCCTGCCGAATCCGACTCGCACGCAATCTTGCCGGTTTTCCCTTTCCCGTTCGGGCTTCGGAACAAGACCGACGACTCCTGCACAGTACCGTCCGCAATGCACTCCAAAACGATTGCGGCGATTGCATCTTCATCGACCTCCAGCCTCTTGAACAACTCGACCGCGATTTCCTCCAAGAACGCCAACTCATTTCGCCGGAACTCGCAGCCTCCGAACAAATGCACGCCGTCATCATCGACCGCCAAGAACACTTTTGCATCACGCTCAACGAAGAAGATCATATCCGCATCCATGCAACAGCAAACGGACTTGCCCTGAAGGAACTTTGGGAACTGCCCAACCGACTTGATGACCAACTCGGCAGCAAACTCGACTATGTTTTTCATGAAAAATACGGATTTTTGACTTCCTGCATTACGAACGTCGGTACGGGGCTGAAAACCGAGGCGATGCTCCATCTGCCGGCCCTGTCGGCAACCGGTGAAATGAATAGGGTATTTCGTTCCTTGCAAAAGGCGAACCTCATCATTCGGGGACTGCACGGCGAAGGCTCGCAGGTATTTGGGGACTTTTATCTCATCAGCAATCGAATCACTTTGGGTAAAAGCGAAGCGGAATTGATTGCCAAGATGGAGGATTTGGTTCCGCAAGTCGTCCAGGCGGAACGGCAGGCTCGCGATTTTTTGCTGAAAAACCGCCGGGAGATTGTTTTTGACCAATGCAGTAGGGCATTGGGCGTCTTGCGGACGGCCAGAACGATTAGCAATGCGGAAACGATGCAGCATTTGTCGAGCGTGCGTTTTGGCATTCATACGGGCTTGTTGGAAGGCATCGACATAGCGTTGGTCAATGTGTTGCAGTTGAACACGCAGTCGGCGCATGTTCAAAAGATGCGGGGCGGGTCGATGGCATTGGTTGACCAGGACATTGCCCGAGCGGAATATATTCGACAGAGGCTCGAAACGGAGTCGTGATCGTAGGGGACTGTGTTTCCGTCGCATGCCGGAATGCGGATTAGGGAATAGGTCGATCATGAGCAGTGCCGCGATGCAACGTCTGCCGAATGTACAAAAAAACGAAAAGGTCATACAATGCATGTATCGCAATCGGAACAAACAAATTGCCCGTATGCACAAAAAGAAAACCCAAATACACCGATATGACAAATGCCAAAAAGAAATAGGTCGGCGTTACCGCATGGGCCAACCCAAATAGCAGCGAAGCAATCAATACGGCAAGCCAAACGTCAAGGCCAAGGGCATTTGACAGTCCCATCTGAATGAGTCCGCGAAAAAAAAGTTCTTCTCCGATTCCGGCCAGGGCGGCAATGACGGCCAGTTGCCAAAGTTTCAGATTTCGCATGTATTGCCAGTAGAATTCCCGAACAAGCCGGTCCACTTTCTGCAGGCCTTCCAACGGCAGCAACAGCAAAACAAAGTATCCGACGATGAGCGGGAGGAGTCCGAGCACGATTTGGAGTGCGGTTTCTCTATCGCACCAGATGTATACTCCGTAATTGAGTCCGAGTCTGAAGAGCCAATCGGCAAGGACGGCGACGCCTGCCAATCCGCCTTCGAGCAAGACAGCTAGCCAAAAGAACGACATTTGTGGTATTGTACCAAAATGTCCGCGACTGTGTTGGCCGCATCGCTCTGCGACGTACCGTCCCTGTGGATTCCGGCTTTCCGAGCAAATCCGCTATGCCGTTTGCTTGATTCGGCAAGAAAAATAGAAATACGCTTAAAAACAAGGGGAAAATTTTTGTCGAAAAAAAAGTTGCACTCAATGTTGCTTGCCTGAACAATCCCGTTTTTGCCCTTGTTTTGCCGTGCAGAGGCACTCCTGTACCGGCACATCGCACACCGCTTCATCGAAAATACAAACTGACCGTTGAAAATGGTCGAAAAAAGAGAGGAGCCGACGACGGCACAGATTATCCAAGAATACTTGGACAAACGGTCATTCCCGGATGTCCCATCAGAATCAACCCAAAACTGTTTCACACGTCCAATAGGTATACGGACAAAGGTTGTCGGAAATCAATCTTGGTTTTGCCCTTTCGCCGGGCAAGGACGGCTCCGCCGACCGCTCCCGCTCCGCCCGCAATGTAGGCGGCCTTGTTCCGCGTGACGTGAGTTTTGGCTGCCGTGCCAGCTGCCCCGACCCGCCGTTTTGCCTGTCCGGCGGCGAGTTTTGCCTCCCGCACCTTCCTTGACGCATACTCCCCAATCGTTTTGGGTGCCTTCGCCGCCGTATTGTCGGCGATTGTCCTTTTCGGCTGTGCCTTTGCTACTTTTGCTTTCGCCATCATTGTACTCCTTTGTGAAAGTTATATAGGAACTGCGACATGCAATTCCCTTGTCTTGGTTGTATCACGCATCGTAAATCTGACAAATTTACAATCCAAAGTTTTGCTTTGACTCTCTCGTTCGCTCGATGTCGAGAATCACGAAACAATCGAAGTAGTTGCTGTTGACTTGCACCTTCACGTCTTCGAGACGCTGTTTCGGACTGGCGCACTGTTTGATACACTCTATTGCATCTTTGTGTTCGATGTGAACGTTTCTCAAACGTTCGTGGACTTCCGGCAAACGGTTGATAGCATTGCGGTAAGGTCTTGCCTGTGTCTTAGCGAATTTTCCTACTGCCGACCAGTTGGTTCGTAAACTTGAAAAACTTTGCCGGATCGTAATAAAAAAATGTCCCGCCCGTTCGACATCGGACAATCCTTTGTGTGCGAGGGCATTTTTCTACTCATAAAACAGTTCACGGGAGTAAGGGGAGTTCTCTAAAAACCGGATTAACTTCTTGTATGTTTTTGGGTTACGAAGTACCCTGTAAAACGTCACTAAATCAGAATACAAGTCGTTATAGATTTCGACCGGACTCGGTTCTTTGGCGAACAGGATCGCACCGCTTCCGCCAAATGGTTCAATGTATGTCTTGAACTTGTAGCGTTGCATCAGGTCTAAAATCCATGCTGCTTGGTAAGTTTTTCCTCCGTAATTAAGTGATGGGTGATTTCATTGTTCCTTCCATGTTGATGGGGTTATCTGAAAAGTCTTTGCCGCTGTACCGTTGGTTTTTGGAGAGTGGTGACCTATTTATAGATAGTGCCGAAATTTGCTCTTTTTAGCGGTTTGCTTTTTGCCTATCCTTTAAAAAACGACGGACTTGGCAAAATCGGTAAAATTCCAGGATGTAGAAACTCAAGCATCTATAAATAGGTCACCACTCTCCCATATTGTTCGAGGGGTAATACCGTAAGGGATTCGGTTGCTTTCCGTATGGCAATTTTAGTAGTCGTGTCGATCTGGTCGATTTTGCTCATCATTTCATAGACAACCATGCCGCTATTCGTATGAATGCATAAGCCTGACCGGGACAAAACGATATCCGATATTTTTCCCCGCAAGCCGCAAAGACATGCAAGGACAAA
>WRKP01000002.1 GCA_009778035.1 Planctomycetaceae bacterium | reverse complement strand
TTTTCCTGCCGACAAGATTGACCTCAGTACGCCGGAAGCGTCTTACGCAACGCAAAAGAATCTCATCGTCTCCAACCGCCCTGACAAATGGGAACAACTCTCGAACATGACTCAAGGACGACCGCCAATTCCAGAGCGGGAACGCCGAGGAATGGAGCAGAAAATTTCGGAAGACTGGACGAAAACCTATCGGGAAAAATTTGACGTGTTCGAGGTGTTCGTTTTGGAAGAGAAGTATGCCTTCGTATTCGGCTTGCGGCGTTTTGACATGCTCTACGACGGCAATTATTTCATTCAAGACGGAGGCGAATGGCTCAACAAGGGTAATGAGCAATCATTGAGAGCCGAAGAGATTGCGGCAAACGCACAGCGTTTTCTTTCCCAATATGCACAAGCCGCGAATGTTGTGCCTCCGGCGGACGGCGGTATCGCTACACAGGCTGGCGTTATGACACACATGATCGTTTTCGGACCCAAAGGGGACTTCAACCCGCGAAATGCAAGGGATTACTTGAATCTCACGCATCCTAAACACGGAGAGTTCGGTATTCATTCGGGATATTTCCGTCCCAAAGTGGAAAACGGCAAGTTGATTGCGTACTTTTTGACTTCAACGCCGGATGGATACAAAAACATGGTTGAGTCCATTCCGCAGTTCGAGTACATCAGAACGGAGAAACTTACGCAAGAAATGTTCAATGCGTATGAAAAGACGCAACAGGAGTCGTTGCCCGGCCCGCGAATGCTCGAAATCGAACAGACCGACTGGTATCAAAAACTGACCGAACCGCAAAAACGTTATGTCCAATGGGATGAAGACCATTTTGCTTACGCCTACGATCCGAAAAATTATGATGTCGGTGATGACCGAGCCGTATTTGAAAGGCGTTGGCTTGCCGAACTGGAAAAGCCGGAGCCAGGGTGGGCGAGTGGAAGTCTCGGACGATATGACGAAGCGATTTTGGGTTTGGCGATGATCAAAAGTGATAAGGCATTGCAACCGCTTGTTAAAATTGCTGCCGAAAAAGTGGTCAAGGATAATGCCCATCGGCATTATGCAACCAAGGCATTGGGGATGCTTGGCAATCCGGCAGCGATACCGGAGTTGATTCCGCTTGTCTATCATTACAACATGAACACACGTTGGGAGGCGCAGGTTTCATTGGTTCGCTTGACGGGGCAAAACTTCGGCACCGATGCCCAGGCGTGGGGAGAGTGGTACACGGAGAACCGTGATAACTTCGGCGAAAACTTGCTGGTGTTTGATGCAACGCCCGTCGATTGGACTTTTGGGAGCGACAATGCAGAACTTCGGCATTGGAGCGACCCGAAGGTGCAAGAGGAATTTGACAATCAGCGGTTCGGGCAGTCTTCTGCGGTTCCATCGCTGGCTTCAGAGAGTGAAATCGATCCGAAGCAAGTCCCCAAAATCGTGAAAATGTTTCCCAAAAATGGAGCGAAAGATGTTGATCCGAACATTTCGCAGGTTTATTTGACCTTCGACATACCGATGGGGAACGGACGTGCCTGGGCTTCGAATACTGCCGACGGTACCGCTCTCGATCACGATCCCGACCAAACCGTTTTCTGGACTGCCGATGGTTTGACATGTGTGGCACCGGTGAAACTTCAGCCGAACAAGAGATATGTCGTTTATCTCAACATCCGCCCCTTTATCGGCTTTGCGTCGATTGCCGGTGTGCCTTCCGAAGGACTTACTTATTCCTTCGGGCATTGTTAATTTGGTGTAGTTTTATTATTAAGTTTTGTCATCAAGAGGTTTAGTGATATAACGATCATTTCGTCGGACTTGCTGTAACACTTTGTTTTCCTCTTGAATCGTGCCAAGTAATGACGAATGCGACTATTATAACTCTCCACCGTGTAGGTCTCCGACTTGCTCTGAATATGCTGCTCCAGAGGAACGAACTCTTCGTAACTCCGCCAATGGTCCGTCGCAAAACAACTCACCGACAAGCCCTGCAACTTTTCCCATAACCTCAAGCCCGTCCGCGTCGAACGATCGCCGCAAACAAACGATATAAAACGTTTCCTTAAACGATTCACGGCTATCCAAATCCATCGGTAACTTTTTTTTATTGACGTAAACGTAAGTGTGTAATTCGTCGACTTCTACGACATCTACCGTCTCTTCGCCGACGGGCAATTCGAGAGCCTTGCCTGCCTGTTTAATCCAATAGTAAACGGCAGTATGACTGACTTTCAAGATGCGTCCGATGGCTCGAAAACCCAAACCTTCGAGATACATATCTTGGGCTTGTTGCCGTATTTCTTCGGGTATTTCTCCTGACCGCTTCTGAACGGTGTAGTTGCGCCCACACTGTTTACATTCGTACCGTTGTCGTTCTTTAACGATGCCGTTTTTTTTGTATTCGCCGCTACCACAACGAGGACAATCCATTTTTCTCTCCCTTATAAAAAACGCAATCCCTTGCAATGCAAACAGTATAACACGGCTACACCGGTTTAACAATGCCTTAAAATTTACTCTTGAGTTATTTTTGCAATTTGCTACACTATATTTGTAATTTGTATTTTTGTAGTAGAATTTTGTTTTCAGAGGGGTCCATGCCGCAAACGTACTCATGGATTTGCAAGAACGCGTGTTGAAAAATTGCAATAGCGGCCTTTCCAGCGAAGCCGTCGCGAACAAATAGAGCGTCAGTCCCTCTTGGATCTATTCCTTGTATAAACAACGGCGAGAAACCGGTAACATCACCACCAAAGAATACAAACGAGGTAGGAAAAATAAATTAGCACCCTACGAATAAGAAATCCGACAACTCGTTGCCGACCATCCCGATGCGACGCTCGTTGAACTTCATTCCTTGTTGCCCAATAAAGACAATGTAACAGTAGTAACCCTTCATAATTTCCTAAAGCATTTGAAAATTACATGAAAAAAACGACTCTTGTTGCGTAAGAGCAGAAGCGTGTGAAGACGTAGTAGAACAACGAAATGAATGGCAACAAATACAAGAAGGTTTCGCTCTAGAAAAGTTGGTTTTCATCGATGAAACCTGGACTAAAACGAACATGGCACCATTGTATGGCCGTGCATTACGCGGCAAGCGAGTAGTAGATGATGTTTCTCATGGCCATTGGAAGACGACTACTTTTATCGCATCATTGCAGAGTGATGGATTAAGAGCACCGATGGTTATTGATGGAGCGATCAATGGAGAATTGTTCTTGGCTTATGTAGAACAGGAATTGGTTAAGACGCTCAAAGAAGGCGACACTGCAGTAATGGACAATTTGAGTTCGCATAAAGTGGCAGGCGTGCAAGTAGCGATAGAAAGAACAGGAGCGCAAATAGTGTATTTACCTCAGTATAGTCCTGATTTTAATCCGATAGAAAATGTGTTTTCGAAGTTGAAGTCGTTGGTACGCAAGTTGAAGTTGCGAACGATGGAGGCACTATGGCAAAGACTGGGAGAACTGTGCGATGTATTTTTACATGATGAATGCAAAAATTACTTTAAACACGCCGGATATAAAACAAGAAAGAAAAACTCCATATTAAAGCTTAATACGTTCTAAACATAGCCGCCGGTTATACTGCTGCCGGACATAGCCTAACTTGACAAATTTGGCCTGCAAAGTTCGCAGTTTGTTGGGCGAAAACTCGTGTGCCGGTAGTCCGCTGTATTGTAGCAGAATGGTTTCGACCAGTGATTTGTAGTGTTCCAGTTGCTTGACAGCGATTTTGGATTTTCTGTCCTCCAAAAACCGCAGGCAGAGTTCGTCGACCGTGATGCCGTCTTTGTCCCTCGGCGGCTCGAGGGCATTGGCGTGAAATTGGGCGATAACCCGATGATATTCTCGTTGGGCTTCGGCGGTGCCGTGCGTTCCCAGGTAGATTTTGCGTCCGTGAACCCGGACATAGGCAAGGTTGCCCTGCTTGCATAGTTTCGGTGTTTTTGACATTGATTGCGTACCTTTATCGCCGGAAAGTCCATAGTGGACTTTTTTTACCGGCGTAACTTGTGGTTACGCAACAGATTCAATTTTCGCAACTCCTGAATCTGCAATATATTATGCCTATGGGCGATGACGGGCTCGAACCATCGGCCTTCTGGGTGTAAACCAGACGCTCTAACCAACTGAGCTAATCGCCCCCTCTGTCTCCAATATCAATTCCCGCACCAAAGACTCCTCCTCCATCCCTCGCAACCGAAATAAAAAATCAGGATGCGTTAATACCCGACTCAAACGAGTCAATATCCGTAAATGAATGCGGTCATCCATCGAACATATCAAGAAAAATATGTCCGTCAAGCCCGATCCATACCCGTTTCGCGGCCCACCAAACGGAACGCCGCTTGGCACAATGCCCAATGCCAAACACGAATCACCCAAAATGCTCGGCATCGGCCTCCGCGGATGAAGCAATGCCACCCCATTATCCAGTGCCGTCGTATGCAATTCCTCACGAGCCTTGACCGCTTCCGACATGGCATCAGTATCCCAAAGCAACCCCGTCGAAGCGGCCAACTGCACCATCGAACGAATCACGGAATCCCTGGTTCTTGCCAATAAGGGCAACGCGATTGCTCCTTCAGGAATCAGCGAAACCAAGTCGAATGCTTCGTCAAACGTTCCGGCGGGGACTGATTTTTCCAATGCTTCTTCGACTTGTACCAATTCTTCTTCGCCCGAACTGCCGATTCGATGTTCCAGCCAGCGGTGTACTTCATCTTGCGAAAACACGAGTTCGCCGTTCACGCGGCGGCTGGGAATCGCACCTTTATCGACCAACTTCCGTATTTTGGCATCGGGAAGGTGGAGGAAATTCGATAATTGCTGCAGATTCAGGCTGGAACGCGACATTTAAGGCTATATTGTAATCGGTTCCGCCGATTCGACAAGCGGTGGCAGACTGCAAGGTACGAGCCAGGAGGGCGTTACACGAGCCGGGGGCGTTAGCCCCCGGGTTCGTCAAACACTACTCCTCTTCGCCTGCGTTGATAATCTGCTCGGGAGCAGGCCGATACTGCTTGTTCGGGTCGGGCGGCATCGCCTTGAACTCAAACGGAGCCTTTTCCGGCATCCTCGCTTGAATGGCCGGATTCCTTAAATTGGCCAAAAACCGAGCCATCACTTCGTCGCTCAATTCCGCTCCGATTTGCGTCGGCATTCCCTCCCAAAGGACGGCACCCATAATCGGCTCGATCAGCACGGCATGCGGAATGCCGCGAACTCCGAGTGCATTCGCAAACCGGCGATGCGTGTCAACGGCGAGCGGAGCCTTCATGTCGGCCAATTTCATCGGGCCCGGCATATTTTTCAGGGCTTCCTCATCGGTTTCGCAAATGGAAACGACGACGAGTTCATCCTTATATTTCGCGTGAAAATACTCGAGAAGCGGCAGGCTTCGTCGACAGGGCGGACACCAGGTTGCCCAAACTTTGATGAGGATGAACTTGCCGCGTAAATCCTGCGGCGGCTCATTGACCCAGCGTTCGATTTCGATGACCGGTTCGCCGCATATTTCGGCAATGCTTTTGTACTGCACGGAATCGGCCCAAAGCATTCGGTCGCGGGTTGGCAGATTTACTCGGTCTTTCGATTCGACCAGCCAGGGCGTATCATCTGCCTGGAGTAGGGGAAATGTCAATCCAACGAACAGGAAAAAGAAGAGTGCAATGCGGCTCATAATGCTCCTCGAAGTAACGGGGACGGGGTATCATTTTAGCACGTTTTGTTTGGATGTGCAATCGGCACACGAGCAAGTGCACACGAGTCGCGAGCGCACAAGAGCCGGGGGCGTTAGCCCCCGGGTTGTTCTATCAAAGAATATCATATGTCGAAGAACCCGGGGGCTAACGCCCCCGGCTCGTTCGATGTAGACTCGTGCGCTCGCTTTTCACATCATCTCGCCCGAAAATTCCTGCTTGAGCAAGGCCAAACCCTTTTCGCCATTCGACTCATCCACCGTTACTGCAATGTTCCGCTCGCTCGTCGAAATCACATTCACATTGATCCCACTATCCGCCAACGTCTTAAACATCCGATACGCTAAATCCGTGTGCGAACGCAAACCCGTCCCTCGCACCGATAACATCGAAATTGCCGGTATGTGAAGCGGACCATCACTCTTCCACTTTTTCGCCAATTTCTGCACGATTTCCAATGTCTTCGACAACGATTTTCGCGGAATCGTAAACGTAATGCTCGCCCTGCCATTGCGTCCGCAACTCTGGACAATCATATCAACGACAACATCGCCCAATGCGATTTTTTCAAACATCTCCGCCGCAATACCGGGTGCATCCGGGACATTCGGCATCGTAATCTGTGCCTCCGTTTGGTTCAAAGAAATCGCTTCAATCAAAATTTCTTCCATTCCCGAAAGCCGGGAAAAATCAATCGCGCCCGTCTCCGCGATGCTGCGATCCAATTTCGGAACCTTACTCTGCTTGGGCCGACTCTTGATTTTTTTGGGTTCCTTATCCAATCCGAACGCATTGTGTACCGCCCGAAGCGTTGCCAAACCGTCATCCCGAGCAACCAAGGCCGAAATCTTGATTTCGCTCGTCGTAATGATGTCAATGTTGATGCCTTTCTGCGAAATTGCCCGAAACATCTTTTTGGCAACGCCGCCCTGCTGCTCCATTTCGAGCCCGACAACCGATACTTTGGCAACGTTTTCCTGCCATTCGACCGTTTCCGCCCCGATTTCGGGAACGACCAACTGCAAGAGTTCGAGCGTCGGCACCAAATCCGTGTCGGGAACCGTAAAGGAAATGTCGGCTCGGTTGTCCTGACCGACGTTTTGCACGATCATATCGGTCGGGATTTTCGCTTCGGCAATTTTGGAGAAGAGAAACATCGCGACACCCGGCCTGTCAGGCACGCCAACCATCGTTAGCCGGGCTTCATTTTTCGTGATGGCCGCCCCGGAAACGGCCGTATCGCTTTCCGGCGTTTCGATGATGAGCGTGCCGAGCGTGTCGGAAAAACTGCTCCGAACATGGACGGCAACGCCGAATTTCTTGGCAAATTCGATTGACCGATTGTGCATCACGCCGGCTCCGAGGCTGGTCAATTCGAGCATTTCGTCGTAACTGACCTGAACGACTTTGCGTGCTTCGGGCAGGAGTCTCGGGTCGGTGGTGTAGACGCCGTCGACGTCGGTATAGATTTCGCATTCATCGGCTCCGAGAGCGGCGGCGAGGGCAACGGCGGAGGTATCGCTGCCACCGCGTCCGAGCGTAGTGATGTCGCCGTCGTCGTCGATGCCCTGAAAACCGGCGGCAATGACGATGTTCCCATCATCGAGGGCCTTTTTCATTCGGTCGGTCGAAATGGATTTAATCCGTGCTTTTGTATGGTAATTATCGGTTTTGATGCCGATTTGCGCACCGGTCATACTGACGGCTTTATATCCGAGGGACTCGAGGGCGATGGCCATAAGAGCAATGGTAATCTGCTCGCCGGAGGCAAGGAGCATATCCATTTCGCGTCCGGCGGGTCGTTCGGTGAGTTCTCGGGCAAGCGCAACGAGGTGATCGGTCGTTTTTCCCATGGCACTGACAACGACAACGACTTGGTTTCCGGCTTGAGCGGCGCGGATTGCTTTTCGGGCGGCACCGAGAATCATTTGGGTATCGGCAACGCTGGTTCCGCCGAATTTTTGAACGATGAGCGGCATTTTGTAAAGAGTGATAAATAATTGGCGGGTAATTGGACTTGTTCGGAAACTGTCATTCCGGCGCAAGCCGGAATCCAGACATTGCGAATGCCGGTTCCTCTGGATTCCGGCTTGCGCCGGAATGACGACTATGAGGACTCCCGAACGAGCCCATTATAGCATATACAAATGCCTTGTGTGATGTAGATTTTAGGGGAAAAAACTTGCACGCACCCAACGAAAACATCACAAACCCCTACTGCAAGACAACTTCCCGACCGAATGACACGGGAATCGGCACGGCTCGTTCGTCCGTCCATTGGACCGGTATCATCTGCACCGGACTCGCGGCCGTTCGGCGTTCGTATACCGAATTGGCCGGCGGCGGCGGAAGTTTTGCACTGCTTTGCTGTACCGAAATACTCGCCGACATCAGATAATCCGGCGGAGCAACGCTCGGCAACTCGGCAAGCACCGGCAAGGTCGATGCCAACTCGGTGCCGCCTACCCAACTAACCCAACTTAACTGCAATTCGCCAAGACTGTCGATCCCGTAATGTTCCTGCAATGCGGCCTGCCAATCGCCCCGCGACATGCCGGATTGTGCAAAATGGATGAGCCGACGGTACTCGCAATTTTCAAATTGCCGACCGTACTGTATGAGATACTCAACCAGCGAAAGCCCTTGGGCGTAAAACGGCATCGGGTCGTCGGGGTAATCCTTCATCGCGACGAGCCGATTGAGCGGAAAGCATCGCTGGACATTCGGTTGCAGATATTGCCGAAGCATCTGCCTATATGCTGCTTTTTCGCTTTGATGTTCGACATACGTTGCCAGTCCTTCGTCGAGCCAACGGGGAATCGGCTCGCGAAAATGCGAGGCCAGGATCGTATGGGTAATTTCGTGCGGCAGGACGGAATCGATGATTCGTTCGTAGGAGCCTTGAATTTCCATTTCCCAGCCGAAGACTTCGCCGTTTTCGAAGACGAACGAAGTACGTCCGCCGGCACCGAGATGGGTGCCGACGTGGATTTTGACGGGACATTTTGCGGCCCAGTTTGGCAGGGGGCTGCCGAGCCAAAGGATTGCCAAATCTTTTCGGTATTGTTCGGCAATTTCGGCAAATTGTTGAGCGGATTGAGCACAAGGAGCGTTCACTGCGAAATTAGCGGTCTCAAAAGTCGAGTCTGCATAATTTTCTCCTGTTATTAAGAGGAGGAGCAGAGTAAACGTTCCAAAGTGCTTCAAAAATTGAGCATCCATGCTCGCTTAGGTGTTGAACCAATCCTTGCCCAACGGCGGTATAGTGTACCGGATTTTTCGATTTTGGGAAAGAGCAGTTTTTGAGGGAAACTCATTTTTCATGATATTGGACGTGATCGGAACTGTCAAACCGTCCCAGTCGAGCGACGCGGCTTCGCCGAAATGACGATCTAGAGCGTTTCCAAATCAGTCTATTTTCCTCTTGATTCATTTCGCCATTTTCCGTAAAATATGCAGTGCCTGGGCTTTTTCTCCCCGAATACTATGCGCATCATTCTTTCCCTCGGACTGATTTTTTCGTTCAATATAGCCCTGCTTGCTCAAGAAATGCCAGGCGGTTTCGTCACCATACCGCCAAGCATTGATTACCTCTCCGTCGCAAATCGGGCAGACTTGACCGAACTGCTCGCCGTACTGCCGCAAACCGAACCCGAATTGCAAGGCGAAGTGCAATTCCGGCCCGATATTTGGGCACGCGACGTCCGGCACGTCCGCGATGTTTGGTGCCTGCAATTTTCCTTCAGGCCGGTAAGAATCATCGACGTCGATATTCCCAACGAATTCGGCACTTTCGACAAAAAGAAAGTTTGGTATCTGCTCTACAATGTGAAAAATCTCGGCCCGTCTGACCTGGACCAAAATCAAATCAACAGCATCCTCGCTTCGGAAGTGTTGCCCGGTGCGGAACAGACCGTGCCGGTTCCGAGGGACATCACGGTCCACGACATTCCGCGTTCGGCAATCATGAATTTCCGGCAGCAGACGGGTGTCTTCGCTCCGCATCCGGGCAGGGTCGAACGGGTTCGATTTGTGCCGCAGTTCGTTTTGGCCACGAACCGACTCGTGTTGGAAACGGTCGCGATGGACAATCCCGAAACAGGCCAGCCGGAATGGCACAGCAGGACGACAGCTGTTGCCTATACGGACAGAATTATCCCGCTGGCATTGGCTCGAATCAAACAACGCGAAAGAATGGAAAACCTGGAAACGACGGTCAGCATTGCGGAAAAGGAAATCGGCCAGGGCGAAGAGTTATGGGGCGTCGCGATGTGGATGGACGTCGATCCCCGAATCAATGAATTTTCGATTTTCGTGAGCGGTTTAACTAACGCGTATCAATGGTCGGATCGGGTAGATGAAAACGGGGAGTTCGTCAATACGGGCAACATCGGCGAAGGCAGAATCATCAAGCGTCGGGTATTGCAACTTGATTGGTGGCGGGTGGGGGATCAGGGTTCGCTCAGCGAATCGCAGATTCATTTTGGTTCGAGGAATATGGAAGTTGCGGAGAGCGTTTTTACGCAGACGGGCCGATTAACGGCGGCGGAGCGAGAGCGGCGGGATCGGGCGGCTGAACAGGCGGATGCCAATGCCGATGGTTGGGTCAGTCCGGCGGAGCGTGCGATATTTCATCTTTATCGGCAGGATTGGCTCAAACCGGGATTTGGATACGAATGGGTGTTTTTATAATGGATGGGTTCGGAAAATGGTGCCATGTTTGGCGCACGCTGACATCGACAGATGGCGGCCCAGCCCATAACGTCAGTTAGGCCATGCAATCTGAAGGGCCCTGGCTTGCCCCACGGGCTCTGAAATAGGCATGGAACGCGAACTAGAGCGTATTCATTTTTGCTTCGGAAAAATCGTCATTCCGGCGAAAGCCGGAATCCAGCCAAACGGCGTGCATACTGTTTCCCTGGTTCCCGGCTTTCGCCGGGATGACAGGGGAGCGTCCAGACCAATTCTAAATGTGCTCTATGAACCGCACCTTTTTACAAACCGTCGCTGTGTTTTGTAATTTTTTCATTTCTTGCGGGTAACGCTTGACCGCTCGGGAAAAAATCCCGAATCTTCTTAAGTCCCTGTTTTCTCGCGTCTGCGCGAATTTTGCGGAGAAAATTCCGCTTTTGGACTCCATTGGCACGCCATGTGATATTACTCTCTTTCAGAAAACAAACTTGCATTACTTACACAAAATCACTACACTACAAGGAGACCTGAGCAATGACCGCAATAGCCTATGAAATAGCCAATCAAACAACCGGATACGCTTGGACACACTGGACCGACGAAGACCTTTTGCTGGAATACCGCTCCGCTGGAGTACGCGAAGCATTTGAAGAACTCGTCAAACGGTATGACAAGCCCCTGCATCATTATCTGTACCGACACCTTGGCAATGCCGACAGTGCGGAGGATGCCTTTCAGAGGACTTTTATGGCCGTGTTGAAAGAATGCAGCAAGTTCGATGCCAGCAAGGCATTTCGGCCTTGGCTGTACACAATAGCGGCCAACAAGGCTGCCGACCATCATCGCGAGTCAAAACGATTTTCGGTCGTCAGCATTGATGTTCCACAGGAAAACGATCGGGGCGATTACAGCATAGCGGACAACGTTGCAGGCAGCGAGCCGGAGCCCTTTGAGGATCCGATGGATAGGGAAATTGCCAGCCTGGTTCGCGAAGCCGTTGCCGAGTTGCCCGATACAATGCGGCAGGCGGTATACATGATATATTTTCAAGGCATGACGTATCATGAAGCCGCCAAAGTCCTTGGTGTTCACCGGGATACCATGGCGAAACGAATGCGGCGTGCCGTTGCGAAATTGAACTTTTTGCTGAAGAATGTGGGGTAGCCGCCATCGTACACCAAGTATAAAAACAATATGAAAACAGACATAAAAACTTTCCTAACCCAACTGGCCGAATCGCAGAGTCAAATGCTGACCGTCCTGCACAAAAAACAGGCGATCCTCGTCAAACCGGAGAAAGATGCGTTGCCGATGATCGCTGCCGAGGAAGAAAAAGTGCTCGGCAGGATGCAAGCGATGCTTGACCGGCGTGAGGAACTCTTAACGACAGCGAGGTTGCGGAATGTTCCCTGCGATTCGATTGAGCAACTTTGCGGACATTTTTTCCCAAACAACTTTGAAATACAGAAAGTGCTTGCCGAAACAAGGCACCGCACGCAACAGATTAGTTTGCTGGCCTACACAAATTGGACGATGTCCCGCAAGTCATTGATTCATGTGTCGCAGATCCTCGAACTTCTGGAGACTCGCGGTCAGGGCAAAACGACGTATCAACCGCAGCCCAAATCGGATCGGGCGAACGGCAGTTTCGTCGACCGCGTCGCGTAGTGTGCTGCGTCAGCCGCCAAATCTGCTCGGCGCGGGAAACATCACATTCCCACAGAGAACTGCAACGGAATCCGTATTGTTTCGTCGTTCGTCTCCAACACGATATGAGCCTGTTGACCGTCGCCGCCGAACAAAAAACTGCCGATTGGAGCATTTTCGGGAACTTCAATCGTTAGCGACACTATGCGGCGCGAACCCGCTTGCGTCGGCTCCGAAAGACGCGTCCGAAGCCAAGCAGGCTCTACCGAACTAATCTGAATTGCTGCCGACTGTGCCGATATGCCCGACATTGTAATCATAAAATCCCGAGATATGCCTTGTCCCTGTGTCGTTCGGCCCAAATCCGCCACGCCGGTCGTTCGGTTGTAGCCCTGTCCGCTAATCGCAACATTACCGGCAACGACCTGGCCATTCACCAAAAAGTTGACATTTGGCTGCCCCGCATAATTCGTCCGTAATTGGAACCAATCTTGGAAAGTCCCAACGGGCAAGCCCGGCTTTACCGTGATGGTTCCCTCAACGACCGATTTTGCAAAGGATAAAAACATGCCGTCATCATCCGATTCTCGCAATTCGGAGGGCTGAAACTCAATATCAATGAAATCGCGGAGTTCCCAAGCCGTTGCTGAAAGTTGCAACGGCTCGTTTTCAAAACCGTAAAACCGGATCGTCCGCGTTTGGGTTGTCCCGGCTGGAACTCGGGCAAAATTGACCGAAGTCGGCTGCATAACGACTGGATTGGTGAAAACACCCTCGACGTTCAGGAAAATTTCCCTGTTTTCAGGATCGTTTGTCGTAACCACACCGCCTTGCGAAAACAGCCCTGTCGCTGCCTGCTCGGCGGTATATCGCAGTCGGCAGCGAGCGGTTCCGCCCGGACGAACGCGAGTCGGCGTAATATCAATGCCCAAACAGGAACAACTGGTTCGGTCAACTCGCAAAATCAGGTCGGCATTGCCGGTATTCGTGATAAAAAAGTCGTGGAATCCTTCCTCTTTGGAGTCCATGAGGCCGAAATTGTATGTGGTAACTTCGATGCTTGCCTGCGGCAGTGCTCCGGTAGTCTGTCCACGGGCTCTTTCTGCAAGCATTTCGAGGTTTTTCGTTTCATTTTCCGGCTGCCAGGCGTTGATGTTTAGGAAACTGTAGGCAGTCCCAAGTCCGAGGAGCACGCCAGCGATACAGGAAACTAAAATTGCCGATGAAATAGACCGTGGCATAGTTGTAAAGAGAGCAAACGTCGTGTCCTCATTGTACACATATCTCGGCGGATTGACAATCCGCGATGTGCGGAGCCCGGGGCATATAGAGCGTTTTCAAACAATTCGCCTGCGGCTCACACTTCCCATTGCCGACGGCCGCGGCTGCTGGGAATGCCCAAATGCTGACGGTATTTGACAATCGTCCGACGGGCAACCTGAATGCCCTCCGATTCCAACATCTTGACCAAAGCATCATCACTCAACGGCTCCGTCTTGTCCTCCTTGCCGATGATTTCCTGCAACTTCAGCCGCACAACATCGTTGGCAACATTCTCCCCGCCGTCCGCCGCCGCCAATCCGCCCGAAAAAAAACGACGAAGGGGAAATACCCCACGAGGCGATGATATCCATTTTTCATCGCACGCACGCGAAACCGTCGTAACGTGCATTCCGACAATGTCCGCAATCTGCTGCATCTTGAGCGGCTTCAAGGCCTGCTGTCCCTTCTCGAAAAACTCAACCTGATGGTCAATGATTGCCTGCGAAACTTTGAGCAACGTCTCCCGACGCTGTTCTATCGCACTGAGCAGCCACCGAGCCGAACCAACCTTTTGCTGAATGTACTCTTTCGTTTCCTTGTCCGTACATTGCTTACCCATCAGATCGCGGTAAAACTGGCTGATCCGAAGTTGCGGCGTTCGGCCGTCTTCCAAGCGGACGGTGTACATGCCTGATTCCGTTTTTTCGACGAAAACATCGGGAATCACAACGGCTGCCGTCGTGCTTCCAAAGCCGGCACCGGGCCGAGGATTGAATTGCCGTAATTCCGCGACGGCTCCCTGGACGGCTTCGAGCGGGAAGCCCGTCCGCCTGACGATATGGGGCAGACGGTTGGCCGAAATATCCTCCAAAAAGGATGCAATCAAGACCCGAAGCACATCGGCAAACTCCGAATCAGGATTGATTTGCAATCGCAAGCATTCCCGAAGGTCCCTTCCGCCGACGCCCGCCGGTTCGAGACGTTTGACGAGTTCCAGGGCTTTTTTGGCAAGTTCTAACTCTTCCGGCGTATGATTTTTGCCGAGCAGGTCGGCCAAATCCTGGACGAAATAGCCGTTCGGCTCGAGATTATGGATGATCCGCAGGGCGGTCTCACGCATCGCTTCGGAGAGGTCGAACCAATCGAGTTGGCGTTCCAAGTATGTTTGCAGGGACTCGCTGGGACTGGCGATATTGGCGAAGGCGTCGGCGATGAATGCTTCTTGGTCTTCGAGCCAATTTTGCGAGCGGATGGGGGCTTCGTCGATGGTATCGGAATAATTTCGGGCGAATTCGTCGGCAATGGAAAATTCGTCGCTGGTTCCGCCGTGTTCAAAGTTTAGTTCCGGTTCATGTTCGATGGGTTTCGGCAACTCATCGTTTTCGTCGGAATTGTCCTCCTCTAATTCCAGGACGGGATTTTGTTCGAGTTCTTGTTCAATTCGCTGTTCGAGTTGCTGAAGGGCCAGTTGGAGAATCTCCATGGACTGGATCATTTGCGGCGTCATGACTTGTCGTTGTTCCTGACGCAGTTCTTGGGAAAAAGATAAACGCACAACTCGAAGGGCTAAAGCATGGTGCGGTTATTATACCTGTACCGGCGGGGAAAAGCAAGGAGAAATTTGTTTTTCAGATTTGGGGCCCGGCCCGGCGGCTTTTGTTAGACCCGTTCGGAAACCGTCATTCCGGCGCAGGCCGGAATCCAGACATTGCGTGTGATACCGATTCCTCTGGGTTCCGGCTTTCGCCGGAATGACGATTTTCAGGGTTTACGAACAAGTCTGTTGTATCCCAAAAATGAAGTGTTCAGGCCACGCAGATTGCGGCTCCGACCGTATTTGGTAAAATACGACGTTCAGTAGGGCAAACCGGTACGAGTCCGCTGATCTGTTATGTATCCCGTTTATTGGACGTTTTCGTTTTTTGGCTTGGCACTCATTGTGGCCATCATGGAGATATTTTTGCCCTCCGGCGGCCTTTTGTCAGTCCTGGCAATTAGCCTGCTGGTTGCAAGCGTCGTTTTTGCATTTCAAGTGGACTTCGTTTTCGGTAGCCTCTATACTTTCTGCGTCTGCTTGTTTGTGCCGATTTTTCTGTGGATTGCCCTGAATATGTGGCCCAACACCTGGATAGGTCGGCAAATTTTGTTGGCTCCCGAGGATGATCCCGCCCTGTGTCCCGACGAAGAACAAGATTTGCTCAAACAACTGATAGGGAAGCACGGAATGGCCAAAAGCAAAATGTTGCTCGTCGGACTCGTTGAAATCGAAGGCAATCAGTACAATGCCGTAAGCGATGCGGAAGCCATCGAAGCGGGCGAGCCTGTCGGCGTCATCCGAATTGAGGGTTCCAGCATTATTGTTCGCAAACTCCACAAGGTGGAAATCCAATCGGCATCGTCCGAAGAGGTGCCGATGGAAGACCCCTTTGCGTGAGAGAGGAAAAGCGCAGTGCATCCAATTTTTGGAACGACTTCTGATGGCCTGCGCCCGGTCTGACCAGGACGGCAACTTGCAATTCGTGTTCCGATACGGTAAAATGGGGAATATGCTGATGTCTTTGCCAACAGGGATATTGGGAGCGGGTATGATGGGGACCGCCATCGCGGCGGCGCATCTTCGCTGCGGACAGCCCGTCGTGCTGTTCGATGTCTCCGATAAGGCTCTCCAAAGCGCCCCAAAACGAATTGCCGAAGAACTGCGAGTACAAAACGTTTCTATGCCCGACGTCCTGCTGACGCGGACGAGCAATCTTGCGGATGCCTTCGCCTGTCCCATTATCATCGAAACAATTCCTGAAAAAGTCAAAGCCAAACAAAAACTCTATCAAAAACTGACCGAAAACCGCACGCCCGACGGATTCCTCTTTTCCAATACTTCAACGATTTCGATTTCCTCGCTGTCCGAGCACCTTCCGCCCGGTTGGCAGCGGCGGTTTTGCGGCTTCCATTTTTTCCATCCCGTCCGCCAGCGTTCGTTGGTTGAAATCGTTGCAGGCAAACTGACCGACTCCGCCACGCTCGAAGGCGCAAAAAAGCACGCCAGCCGAATCGATAAAGCCTATATCACGGTCGGCGACTCGCCGGGTTTTTTGGTGAATCGGATTTTGAATCCCTATCTTTCCTCGGCCCTCGCCTTGCTTGAAGAGAAAGTGGACTTGCAACGCATCGAACGCGTTGCGCTGCAGTTCGGGATGAAGATGGGGCCCTTTCGTATTATGGACGAAATCGGCCTGGATGTCGTCCTTTATGCCGGTTGGGTTTTGCACAAGGCATTTCCCGACCGGGTGTCCGAGTCGCCGATTCTATTACGGCTGATTCAGGAAGGCAATCTGGGCCGCAAGACCGGTCAGGGATTTATGCACTATGAAGATTCGGCATCGTGGATTGGAGAAGGCATTGCAGACCCGCAGTTTGCATCGGCGGATGCGTCGCTGTCCGATGAAGAGATCGTGCAACGGCTTTTTGTTCCAATGTACGAGGAGGCTGTGCGATGTTTTGAGAGTGGAATCATTACCGATCTGTCGTTGGCGGACAAGGGTTCGGTCGGCGCGTTGGGTTTCCCCGCTGATAAGGGCGGAATCGTAGCCTGGGGCCGTTCCCTAACGCCGGAATGAGTTAAACGACAATTCCAAATAATTCTGGTAGACAAAATAAGCACAAAAGAAGGCCGCAAATATGAATCCGTGCCGGATTGCCAAGACGGCCAGCAAAACCGCACACGTCATCGAAAAAATCAGCGAAAGTTTGACGCCCTGCCTCGGCGACAAGAACACAAAAAGATCCCTGGCAATGTGCCCGCCATCCATCGGATAAATCGGCAGCAGGTTGAAAATACCCCAAATAATCGAAATGATGGCCGTCCAACCCAAGAAAAACCGCAACAACGCTATTGCAACCCTGTCATCAGTCGGTATGCTTTGCACGATCCCAAGCATCACGAAGGCGAACATAAATCCCGCCAACGGACCGGAAAACGACAAAAAACATTTCGCGGCAACACCGCCAACATCGTTTTTGTACTGATAGTTTTGCAGCGGGACGGCCGCGCCGCCGAAACCGTGGAGAACGATTGCACACGGCGTATTGAATAAATACCGAAATGAAAAAGCATGGCCGAGTTCATGCACCAAGACCGACAGCATCACTCCGGCCATCCCGATGAGCAGTTTGCCAATCCAGAACGGCATATTATCGTTAATACCGCCGATATTCAGGGCCGTGATGAGGCCAGCAATCAGCCAAAAGAACGGCTGTATGCTCGTGTGAAAACCGAAAAGATTGAACGAAAGGTCGTTGGAGGTCGGGTGCATGGAGTCGGGAAATAGGAGTTCGGCAAGGACCGGACACCACATCCTTTCCTCGCTCACTCGCTATATTCTAACATACGGAACGCGACCGTTGCAGGAAGAGCGGGGAATGCCTAATCGGACTGCCCGGAAAAAAATGTTCCCAATATCCTTCCGGCCTGCCTTGCGGCCTCCGTTTGAGCATTTCGCAGATGATTTATCGCATCCCCTCGGTTTCCGGTTGCTTGTCTCGTCGGCGCAATGTCGACGTTCACGAACGTCCGTCCGCCTGGAGCGGCTGACCGGACGGGACTGGGCGGCGTTGCCACACTGGTTTCCGATAATTGCGGCGTTTCTGCAATGTTCGTTGTAACGGTTCCGAACGGATTTGCATCCGCTCGCCGTGCCGTGATTTCGCCTTCTTTCGCGGCAATCGGGTCTATCGGCCGCAGGCCGAAAGCGTTGTCGGCAAGAATATCGCTTTCATCCAAATCCGACGGGGCTGGTCCTTGCTGGCCAGACAGCGATTGACGCAGAGCATCCCGGGCGGCCGCATTTTCTGTACCATATCGGGCTGCACGAATCCGCTGTTCCCTCATTCTCGCGTTCGTTCGTTCTTCTGCTCGAATGATTTCAAGCCGTGTGCGTTCGGCCCCTTGAATTCGCCGCAGGGCTTCGGAAACGCCATAATCACGCAGGACCTGGCCGCTAAACTCCAGTTGAGCGGCTTTTCTGAAGTATTTTTCCGCTTTTTCCGCTTCTTTTTGTTGGAGGAATGCCAGTCCCAGGAAATAGAATGGCCTGGGGTCTTCGATGTCTAATTCTTCTGCTTTGGACAAAATTGCGATGGCTTCTTCGTAATTTTTGTCAAAAAAGGCATGCACCCCTTTGCCGAACACGTGGTCGTATTCATCTGCAATGAATATCGTATCGAGGGCAAGTACAGGTTTTGCAAAAAGGAGGCAAAGGATGATTGCCGACAAAAATCTGGTATAGTGCATGGTTAGTAGCGGGGGATAAAAACCTTTCCCGCAGACAGTATAGCAATTTCGGCAAGCTCTTTCAAGGGAAATTTTCCTGTAATAAAGGCAAGCGGTCAGCCGCATCGCCCTGTGATCGCACAAACTCGCATAACCCGGGGGCTGACGCCCCCGGCTCTTGCGTCGTCCCGTCTATCGCCCTTTCAATTTCGGAAACAACGGACCGCCGTAGATGGCGCCAGATCCCAATTCCTCTTCAATGCGGAATAACTGGTTGTACTTCGCCATACGGTCTGTTCGCGATGCCGAACCAGTCTTGATCTGGCCCGTCCATAACGCTACCGCCAAGTCCGCTATCGTCGCATCTTCCGTCTCGCCGCTCCGATGCGACGAAATCGAAGTGTAGCCGTTCTGATGGGCCAAACGGATGGCATTGATCGTTTCCGTAATCGTGCCAATCTGGTTGACTTTAATGAGAATCGAGTTCGCAATACCGTTGTCGATGCCTTTTTGCAGGTCTTTGACATTCGTTACGAACAAATCGTCGCCCACCAATTGGACTTTATCGCCAATTTTTTGCGTCAGAAGTTTCCAACCATCCCAGTCATTCTGGTCGAGACCATCCTCAATCGACACAATCGGATATTTTTGGCACCACTCCGCAAGCAAATCCGCAATCTGTGCGCTGGTGTAATCCTTTCCGTTGGCGGGATTTTTTTTGCCGCCGAGCGTGTAAACCTTCTTTTCCCGATTGTAATACTCGGAAGAGGCACAATCCATCGCGATGTAAATCTGTTCGCCGGCTTTATATCCGGCATTGCCGATGGCTTCGATGATCACTTCGAGGGCTTCTTCGTTGCTTTTCAATTCGGGCGCGAATCCGCCTTCATCACCGACGTTGGTCGAATATCCCCGTTTTTTCAACACGCTTTTAAGAGCGTGAAATGTTTCGCAACCGGCTCGGATGGCGTCCGTAAACGAATTAAAACCGAGCGGGAAAATCATAAATTCCTGCATATCGACGTCGTTGTCGGCATGTTCGCCGCCGTTGATGACATTCATCATCGGAGCGGGAACGATTCTTGCACCAACACCGCCGAGATAGCGGTACAGTCCTTGTCCGGTACAGGCGGCAGCGGCTTTGGCGACGGCAATCGAAACGCCCAATATCGCATTGGCACCGAGTTTGCTCTTGTTTTCCGTCCCATCGAGTTCAATCATTTTGGTATCGACGGCGTGTTGGTCCAGGGCATTGTATCCGATGAGTTCATCGGCGAGCAGGTCATTCACGTTGGCGACGGCTTTGGTAACGCCTTTTCCGAGGTATTGTGTTTTGTCTCCGTCTCGGAGTTCGACGGCTTCGCGTTCGCCGGTACTGGCACCGCTGGGGACGGCCGCACGGCCCAGCGAGCCGTCTTCGAGGAGTACATCGACCTCAACGGTCGGGTTGCCTCGGCTGTCCAAAATCTGTCGTCCTCGAATGTCGATAATCGTGCTGCTCATTTAGATTGCTTTTCTGGTAAATGGGTGAATGTTCTCTAATCCCGCCGGGGATTATTTCCCGAAAGCATACCGTATCGGATGCGGCGAGTCAAGAACCTCGCTCGTGGAAAACGGCCAACTGCAAGTTTCACAACAGGTAGGTTGCCGACCGCCGGGCGGCAACTGCGGCTTGCCGCACATTGGGGGCACGTTCGGCAAACCGTCAGCCCTCCATTTCTCGCAAGAGCAGCCGAATATCGTCCCAGGTATCCTTTTTCGCGGCCGGATTTCGCAACAAATATGCCGGATGATATGTGCAAACAACCCTGATGCCGTGGTAGTCCCAGACTTGACCGCGAAGTGCTCCAATCGTTTTCTCCGATGCGAGCAAATTCTTCGCCGCAATCGCACCAAGGCAACAGATAAACTTCGGCCCGATGATGTCCAGCGTGCGATCCAAAAACGGTCTGCAATGGGCGGCCTCATCCGGCAAGGGATTGCGGTTCCCCGGCGGTCGGCAACGCAAAACATTGCAAATATAGACATCTTCCCGACGCATTTTCATCCCTTTCTCGATGATGTCGGTCAAAAGTTGTCCTGCCCGACCGACGAAAGGCTTGCCGTGTTTGTCTTCGTCCATACCGGGTGCTTCGCCGATGAAAACCAACGGGGAATCGGGATTGCCCGAGCCGAAAACCGTCTGCGTTCGGCTCGTGGCCAAATCTTTGCACAGAGTGCATTGTGCAACTTCGCGGGCGAGCCGTTGCAGTTCTCCCGCTTTGCCCGAAAGGACAATACCCGGACTCTGCTCAGCAGGGGTGTTGGGAGCAGGGGGGTCAATTTTATTGGGAGGATCGTTCGCAGGGCTCATATTTTGGCGTTCCGGTTTCGCAGAGGGCGTTTTTTGGGCGTCCAAAACCGCAGAACGGGCGTGTTTCCGCAGTTCCGAAACGCCGGCCAGCCGCATGATCTCCAAATAGTCCGCAATTCCTGTCTGCATTGTTTCGTGCGTTGTGTTTTCCTAACTTATGTTCCGTGTGTGGCTATTACGGAGCCAGTGCCGTGGCGACGTCCTGTTTATACGCGACCATTGCCGGCAACAGGCCAACGACAGTTGCCAATACAACCAAGCCCGGTATCAATATGACCTCCGCAATCTGAAAACTCCAAAATCCTATTGCAATGCCCGTATATTCCGATATCCAAGGACTCAACACGCCAATCAAAAAATGTCCCAAAAACACGCCCAAAACGCCGCCGCCCAACGATAATAAGATGGATTCCAATAGAATAATCGTCATCACCGTAAATCGACGCGCTCCCAATGCCCGCATCAACGCGATTTCCTGCCGCCGCTCGCTCATCGAATTGTAGATGCTGACCATCATGCCAATTCCGGCAACCAATATGACAAGTACCGCCAAAATGAGCAATACCATCTGGATATTCCCGATAATGCTCGACAGAAGCGTCGAAATTTCCCGAACGGGCGAGACGGCTTGGATGTCGTGCGTTTTGTCCAACAATCTCGGCAGTTCAAGTGCTCGCGTATCCATAAAGGCTCGGCTTGCAAGCAATGCGGCAGGATTATTCGGATCGGCAGACGCCGCCGGCGGCCGCGCCGTGTGTTCCCGTGTCTTGAGCAGGATTGCCGAATACCGCCGCGGAATATCCGCACCGTGATCGCAATCATCGCTGGCATGATCATGCTCGTGGTGAAGGCCGTGCATATCATAAAAGCCTTCGATGTTTACGAAAATGGCATTATCGTTCGGCGTGCCCGTCGGTGCGAGAATACCGACGATGGTAAACGGTTCATGATGGTCGCCATCATCTTCGTCGATTCCTTCCGGCTCGAACGTATCGCCGACCTGCAAGCCGGTTCGCCTGCTCGCTCGGGAGCCGATGACGGCGGAAAAATCGTTGTCGAATCGGATATTTTCGCCTTGGGCAAAGCGGTATTCGCGGTTGTCCATGTAGCGTAATTGCGTGAAAAATTCCGGTGCGGCTCCGATGATCGGCACATTCCGATAATGATGCCCGATGGATATGGGAATAACGGCATCGAACGTGTTGGGGAATGTATGCGTTTCCGCTTCAATGACAAGGGATTCGCGTCCTTGGAAGACTCGGAGATAATGGGCGGGCACATCGCCGACGGGTTCCCGCAGATAGAATACGGTGCTCAGGACGACATCGAGGGGACTGCCTTTTGCGGCAATGATGAAGTCGTATCCTTGTGCTCCTTTATTGAAGGAGTCGTTGAGTACGCCGTGGATAACGATGACGGTAACGACGAGAGCCACGCCGAGGGACATGGAGAAAGCCGTCAAAATGGACGATATGGAGCGAAATTGGATACTTCGATAAGCGATTTTCCAAAGCGGCATAGCGGATTTTGCGTTGGGATGGTTAGGGGTATTATAGCATTAACGGCAAGCGTGCGCAAGAGTAGGTGTGAGCGCACGAGCAAGAGCCGCGGGCGTAAGCCCCCGGGTTTTTCGACGTATGATATTCTTTGATAGACGAACCCGGGGGCTAACGCCCCCGGCTCTTGCGCCTACCCCTCGTGCTGGTATTTCCCCATCGGAATCGGTATAATGGCAGGCCTACAATCCCTTCCCCGCCATGCCGATACGATTTTTCTGCGAACATTGCCGGCAAATGCTGAAAATCGGTACGTCGAAAAAAGGCAGTGCCGTCGATTGTCCCAAATGCAAAAAATCACTCGTCGTTCCCCCGCAGTCTTCTCCCCAAGCCGAGCAGTTGTACCAAATGCTCAAAAACAGACGGCTGGAAGAAACTGCCGCACCGCCCGCTGAGGATGCCGCCCAGTCAGAACCAAATGCGCCCGAGTCCGCTTTGGATGAACTCTGTACAAATTTTGACGAAGCCTATCTGAATCAATGGATCACGGAACTCTGGTCAAAATCTCTCGAACCATTCCCCCCCCTGCCGCCCGATTTGCCGCAAACCGCTCCGCCCGATGCCGTACCCGAACCCATTTTAGGCGAAATTGCATTGATTGCCCTTAAAAAACGCTATAAACTCGTTGTTACATTGCTCTATGTATCGGCAACGCTCGCATTTTTTATCGGCATCGGTTTTGGGATTTTCATTCGTGGCCTTTATGTTCCGTCGGCTCATCCGGTTCATTGGGCCGAGTCCGGTTCCGGCGTCAACGAGGTGTCGGGCACGCTGCATTATGTCAATGAGAACGGCGAACGCCGAGCAGATGTCGATGCCGTCATCATTGCGTTGCCGATGGAACGGCCGTTGGGACTGTTGCTTTCAAGTGAGGGTTTGCGGCCTGACGATCTTGTTAATAATGATACCGTACAACTGATCCAGGAACTGGGCGGAATGTATGCCAGGGCCGATGCAACCGGCTCTTTTTCGCTGCCGTATCGGGAAGGGGAGCGTTACCATGTGATAAGAATATCCGCGTATCGAATGCCGTCGGGTGGTGCATTCAGTCCTAGCGAGCAGCAGGTATTACGGCGATACTTTCACGATTCCGAATTATTTGAAGGATACACGATACGCATTGAGGAATTTCAAGGCGAAGGCGGACGGTATCGAATTTGACCGTCCCGCACGGCACTGCACCGTGCGGGAACCGGGCTAATTCACAAACGTTTCGCCGCCACCCTTGCCCGTGTTGATCGTAATCTCGCCGGCATCCTCCAACTTGCGGATAATATCGACAATCTCCTGCTGAATCCGCTCGACATCCGACGAACGCTGGGGACCAAGATACTCGATCTCCTCCTGCAACATCTTGCCCGCCCGCTTCGACATGTTCTTGAAGATTTTGTTCTTCAAATCCTCGCTCGCTCCCTTCAAGGCCAATGCCCATTGCGTGCTCTCCACGTTCTTGAGAATGATCGCAATGTCCTGATCGACCAATTTGTTGATGTCCTCAAAGACAAACATCAAGCGCCTAATGTCTTCGACCAATTCTGGATCGTCCTGAGCAAGATTCTCCAAGATGCTCCGGCCCGTTCCCCGGTCAATCACATTCATAATGTCCGCAACGCTGTCAACGCCGCCCGCCCTTTCCAATTTCTGATTCATCAAACTCGCCATCCTCCCTTCAAGGCCCCGCTCGACTTCTTTAATGATTTCAGGATTCGTTTGCTGCATCGTCGCTATCCTCCTGATCACCGCCATCTGACGCTCCGGCGGTAATCCCCCAATGATACCCGCTCCCTGGACGGGATTCAAGTGCGTAACAATCAACGCGATCGTCTGCGGATGCTCGTCCGTGATAAACGTCAGCAAGTTTTCCGGCTCGATTTTCTGCAAGAATCCAAACGGGATCGCTTCAAGCGAACTGCGGACGCCGTCGATGATTGCGGTCCCGTCGGCCCCGAGTGCGGCTTCGGCCAATTCTTGGGCAATGCCGAATCCCCCGATGCTGCCGACGAGTTTAGACGGATTCGCCCTGGAAAATTCGCGAATGACGTTTTCCTGCTCTTCCGGCGTTACGAGGCCGATGCGAGAAATCTCCGTCATCACGACCTCGACCTGTTTGGGATCAAGACGAACGAGAATCTCTCTCGCTTGGTCTTTGGGTATGCTGACCAAAAACACCGCCGCTTTTCGGATGTTGTTCTGTGCCATGGAAAGGAGTCAGGAGTTAGGAGGCAGGAGTTAGAAGACAGGGGGGCAGGAATCAGAATTCTGACTCCTAACGCCTGACTCCTATCGCATTTTCGCTAAAACTCGCGTCGCACCTGCTTGGACGTACGCGGATTTTTCGTCAATTCTAGGAGAATCGATATAAACCGTAAAATCGTTATCGGCCAATCGGCAACGCAATCTTTGAATAGAATCCAAAATCTTTTCTGCCGGGGAATTATCCGCATCCGCTAAAATTATACCCGAAAAGGCGTCGGGCGGCATCTCGCCGGAAAATACGGGTTCGTATCCCAAGTGCCGATGTTCGTCGGCAAGCAGGAGATTCATAGCGGCATCGTTGCCGAAGGGGCCAAAATGGGTGAGGATGAGGCAATTCGCCGCGTCGCCGACGCGTTTCGGTGCGTCGCAGGCGATGCCACAGGTGATGCGGCAAAGGGCAACTTCATCCGCTCCAGCCGTCAGCGGCAACGAAAACAGCGATCGTTGGTCGGTCAAAAACAGCCGTATTTGCTCGGCATCTTGGGTGCTCCAAGCGTGTGCATAAACATAGAAGGGCGAATCGGGAGGACTTGCCGTCCGTTGCATTCCTTCGCAGCAGGCACCGAGCACGAAGAAAAAGGGAGCCAGGGGATTGTCACGTCGGAGTTGCGTCAGTTCCGATGGGAGGAATTCATACGGATAGGACTGAAAGAACAGGAAAAAGTCGGCAATTTGGGCGGAACTCGGATTGAGTTGCGGTGCGAGTCCGAGTTGTGCGAACGCATCGCAGGCTTGCCGATAGGCTTCGGCGAATTCGCGGCGTTCGGTGCGTCCCTTGATGATGACGGTTGACGTTGGCATAGCATCAAAGTATGATAAACTCGCTGTTTTTGCAAGAGCGTAGGGTGCTTACGCTCGGCAACACTTTATGTCCCCTGCAACGCGAATCATCCGAGTCGGAACTGTCAAATTCGGCGGCGGATTGCCCATCGTGCTCCAAAGCATGACGGCAACCAAAACGACCGATGTTCATCGAACCGCCGAAACATGCCAACGGCTTGCCGATGCCGGTGCAGGTATCGTCCGCATCGCCGTCGATACACAAAACGATGCAAACGCCTTGCGAGAAATCCGAACGAAAACGACTGCCAACCTCTCCGTCGACCTTCAGGAAAATTACCGATTGGCCGAAACCGTTGCTCCATTCGTCGATAAAATCCGCTACAATCCCGGCCATTTGCACCATGCCGAACCGGAATTGCCCTGGCAGACCAAGGTCGATCGCATCGTTCAAATCGCCCGGCAGTATGACTGTGCATTGCGAATCGGCGTCAACTGCGGAAGTTTGGATCCGCTGGCCGCATCGCCTGCGACGCATTTGGGAGCGGCGCAGGTGGGAGCGGCAAACGCGGCCGTCAACAGTGCATTGCAGCACGCGGAATTCATTGATTCGCTGGAATTCGATCGGTACTGCGTTTCCATCAAGTCATCCGACCCGCGGGCGGTGCTCCGTGCGAATCGGCAATTTGCGGCTCGGCGGCCCGATGTGCCGATTCACCTCGGTTTAACCGAAGCCGGATTGCCCCCGACGGGCATCGAAAAATCGCGGGTTGCTTTGGAACCGTTGCTTGCCGAGGGAATCGGCGACACGCTCCGCGTTTCGCTGACCGTGCCGAATGACCGAAAAGCGGAGGAACTCGACGCAGGCCGATTGATTCTGCAAAATGTGGCGTCGGGAACTGTCGCGGACATTGATGCCTGGCAGCCGGATATTGTAAACATCGTTAGTTGTCCGAGTTGTGCAAGAGTTGAAAACGAGCAGTTCATTAGCCTCGCGGAGCAGGTTCGCGATGCGGTAAAAGGGGTCAAAGTGCCGTTGACGATTGCCGTGATGGGTTGCCGGGTGAACGGCCCGGGCGAGACGGATCATGCCGACATAGGACTTTGGTGCGGCAAGAGTTTGGTTAATCTGAAACAAGGCGAAACGCTCATCGGGTCGTTCGGATACGACGAAGTGATCGCAAAAATGCTGGGGCTCATTGCGGCCCGTTAGAGCGCATTCAGAATTGCTCGACACCTCCGTCATCCCGACGCAGGCATCGTCATCCCGGCGCAGGCCGGGAACTAGACACTGCGTGCGATGCCGATTCCGCTGGGTTCCGGCTTTCGCCGGAATGACGATGTTGTCGTTCACCCTACATCAAACTGAACGGCAACGGTTTATTTCCGGCATCGAAGCACTCGATTTCCATGTGCTCCGGCCACGCATCCGGCTGCGCACGAATCACGATTTCCACGTTGCCTTCCCGTTCAATCGTCGAAAGTTCCAAACGCTTCCTGTTGTTCAAATAATCAACGACATCGTCAGCCAACGACACGCGAACCTTCGCAATGCCCGAATTCTGGGCCGCCAATTCCAACGCCCGGAACACATCCAATGCCATACTTTCCGGCGACTTGACCACACCGCCCCCGTGGCAACACGGACATTCCTGAAATACACTCCGCTTTAACGATGGACGAATCCGCTGCCGCGTCATTTCAATCAAGCCAAACGGGCTCGTTCGCAACATTCGCGTCTTGGCCCGGTCCCGGCGTACCGCTTCCTGAAGCGTCCGCTCCACATTTCGCCGGTTCGCCTCCCTTTTCATGTCAATAAAATCGTTGACGATCACGCCGCCCAAGTCCCGAAGCCGAAGTTGCCGGGCGATTTCCTTCGCCGCGATCAGATTCATCTGATAAGCCGTCTCTTCGGCATCTTCATCGGTTCGGAATGTCCCGCTATTAACATCAATCGCGACGAGGGCTTCCGTTTGGTCGATCACGAGCGAGCCGCCCCCTTTGAGCGGCACGCGGCGGCGGTTAATCCGGGCAATTTCCCGATCTATGCCGAATTTGTGAAACACGGGCTCCTTGCCGGAATAAAGTTGCAATCGGCTGACCTGACGCGGCATCACAAATTGCAGAAAATCCTTCGCCCTTTCGTAGGCCGCCGGCTCGTCAATCACGATGGAATCGACGTCCGAACTGAAAACGTCCCGAATCGTCCGAATGACAATGTCGCTTTCCTCGTAAATTTCGATAGGGGCGGGCATTTTCTGAATCCGCCGGACGATGACCTCCCAAAGCCGCATCAAATAGGCAAGATCGCGTGAGAGTTCCTTTTGGTTTCGGTCGGCCCCGGCCGTGCGGACGATGAATCCGAGCCCTTCCGGCGGGTCGAGTTGGAGGAGCATTTGGCGGAGTTTGCGTCGCACGGTATCGTCTTCAATTTTTCGCGAAACTCCCACCCGGCCAAGCGACGGCATAAGCACGAGGTATCGGCCTGGGATGCTGATATATGTCGAAAGCGTTGGACCTTTGGTTCCGATCCCTTCTTTGATGACCTGCACAAGGACTTCGTCGCCGCGTCGGAACAGTTCTTGGATAGGCGGCTTGAACCGAGGGCGGTTGCGCAGACCTTCATCGTAGACGGGAAAGCGGTCTTCGCGGTGTCCGTATCGGGCTTGCCATTGTTCTTCTAAAACTTGTTCTCGTTGGGGCCAGTCGGGAACCTGTTTGAAATAACAGGGTTCGACATCGCTGATATGGAGAAATCCGTTTCGACCGACGCCGAAATCGACGAAGGCGGCTTGAATGCTTTGTTCGATATTGACGATAACGCCTTTGTAAATGTTTCCGACGAAGTTATTTTGTGATGTTCTTTCGATGTAAAGTTCTTCGAGTACGCCGTCTTCGAGGATGGCGATTCGGCATTCTTCCGATTGCCGACAGTTGACAATCATTTCTTGTTTCATACAGTGTTTTTCCTTTTTGACATTATTCGAAAATGTGTTGGCGTTAACGTCTCTGTTAACGTTATTTTATTGCAAAGTACCCGCCCATTCTAACACAAAACGGCAATGTGTGCAAGAGAATGGACTAATCCGGCAAAAGTTTCCGTTCGGCGGGATCAACGATCCAACCGCGGCACTCCGGCAAGCCGCAAAGACACTTGGCCGCCCGGTCGGCTGGCCAACAATAATCAATCGTCAACTCCTCGTTCGGCATGATGTCCCGAAGCGTCTCGACCCAAATCTCCGCATCCGAATCATCTTCAAAACCCGACTCTCCGTCGTCTGTCTCCCCGTGTTCCGTACTCCCGGACGCTTCTTCGTCGCTGTAGACGGCATCATCATCGACAAGATGGCAACCGCATTCGCACTCAAAATCCATATCCTCTTCGCTCAATTCGCCGGTTTCCAACTCTTCGTCGGTATCCGCCTCTCTGACGTAGTGCATCAGTTGGCAGTTCGGCACGCAGGCGTGATTAAGATAGCAAAACGGCGGGTCAGGCTCCAAGACTTTGTCCTCGCCCAGATCAATGCAGTAATCGCTGCTGTAATCCGCATCCTGGATGACGGTTCCGGCAACTTTGGCGATGGGCGTTCCCTTTTCGATGAAGGCGAAGGCGAAAACGCCGAATCCGTAAGAAGTTTTGTCGATTCGGACCCCGCTGGGAAACACTTTGCCGAGGTCGGCTTTCTTACGGCGTTTGGGAGGCAATGACGAATCAATTAAACTAGGAAAATGACATGACCCCGACGGGACTCGAACCCGTGCCGCAGCCTTGAAAGGGCCGTATCCTGACCGCTAGACGACGGGGCCATCTGACCGACTTCTTCAATCGGCAACAGAGAACGGATTGTACCACGAAAGCGAACTACCGCAAGGGGGAACCACAGGAACAAAAAGCCGACGCAACCTCGTTCTCGTCATCCCGGCTTGTGCATCGTTACTCCGGCGAACATATTGTCATCCCGGCGCAGGCCGGGATCCAGACATTGCGTGCAATGCTGGTTCCTCTGGGTTCCGGCTTTCGCCGGAATGACGATAGTTTGCGCCGGAATGACGCTGCAACCGCCCGGCGGTCGGTTGCCGACCTTAATGCCCTAATTTGAAAACTTGCGGCACCCTGGCCGTCCGAACCTCTTGATTTCCCCGCCGGTTTTAACGATAATGGTTCCAAGTCAGGTAAAGATTTCCCAAAATATATGCTCTACAGACCGTTTGGCAAGGATCAACGTCAAGTCTCCATTCTCGGCTTCGGATGCATGCGGTTGCCGACCGATACCGGAAAAATGAGCGGTGTCGTCAACCTCAAAGAAACCGAACGCATTATCCGATATGCCGTCGAACACGGCGTCAATTACTTCGATACCGCCAAAATCTATCACGGCGGCAAATGCGAGGCAATCCTCGGAAAAATCCTCCAAAACGGCCTCCGCGAAAAAATAACGCTCGCAACCAAGTTGCCGACCTGGGAAATCGGCTCCCTCAAAGATGCCAACCGCATCTTCGACGAACAACGCCGGGACCTGAAAACCGATAAAATTGATGTCTATCTGATTCATAATCTTCAACGCGTTTTTCGCGATATTTACGACACGCACCGCCTTGCCGACTGGGCTTGGGAAAAAAAGGAAAAAGGCGAAATCGACTACGTCGGCTTCTCCATCCACGACGATTGCGTTTTTTTCAAGGAAATTATTGCATCCTTCGACCGCTGGGAGTTTTGCCTGGTGCAGTACAACTACGTCGGCGAAACGGTGCAAGTCGGGACGGCTGGCATCGAATATGCGGCCCAAAAAGGCCTGTCAACGGTGGTGATGGAGCCGCTTTTGGGTGGTGCCTTGGCAACTCCCGCCGGGAAAATGGGCCAACTCTTTGAAGGCGAAGGGAAAAAACACAATCCGGTCGATTTGGCCCTGCGTTGGTTGTGGAATCGGCCTGATATTGCGACCGTGCTCAGCGGAATGTCCACGTTCGAGCAGGTTAAGCAAAACATTGAATCTGCCGAAAAGGGAACGGTCGGCAACTTGACGGCGGAAGAGCAGGAATTTATCGGCAAGTTGCAGCGTGCTTACGATGCGTCGCAGCCGATCAGGTGTACGAAGTGCGGATATTGCGTGAAAGATTGTCCGGCAGGCGTGGATATTCCTTATAATTTCGAGTTTTATAACAACCACATCAGCGCGATGGAACTCGGCGGAAAGAGTAAAATCAGGGATATGCCGTTTTTCAAGGTGATTTATGCGGATATGAAACCGGAACAGCGTGCGGACAGTTGCACGCGTTGCGGAAATTGCGAGCCGGTGTGTCCGCAGAAATTGCCGATTCAGGAATTGCTGGCGCAAACGCATAAAACGCTGACCGGTTGATGACAAGGCCTGCCATTCCGGCGCTCCTACCGTCATTCCGGCGCACCTGCCGTCATTCCGGCGAAAGCCGGAACCCAGACATTGCGGCGTGCATACCGTTTTCCTGGTTCCCGGCTTTCGCCGGGATGACGATGCGATAGCCGTGTCGCCGTTCACTGAATTCCTCGTCGGTGTCCGTTTGCGGTATAATCATCCCATCATGCATGCAAACTATTTTCATCCCGAAACGCTCAAGCGTATTGCCCGACTCGACCTTCGGGCAAAACACGTCGTCGACGGCTTTTTGAGCGGAATGCACAAGTCCCGACATTTCGGCAATTCCGTCGAATTTCGGCAACACCGTCAATACGTTCCCGGTGATGATCCCCGAAGCGTCGATTGGAAGGTTTGGGCCAAACAAGATCGACTCTACGTCAAACAATACGAAGTCGATACCAACCTGCGGCTGACGCTTTTGCTCGACGCCTCGCAGAGTATGCGGTTCGGCAGCGGAGCGATGACGAAATACGATTATGCCTGCACCGCAGCCATTTCGCTGGCCTATCTCGCCCTCCGCCAACAGGATGCCGTCGGGTGCATTCTGTTCGATCAAAACGCACGCAGCACGCTTCCCTCTAAAATGAAGCAATCGCAGTTGGCCGCCCTGGCCGACCGAATGTTTCGGGCGATGCCGAACGCCGTGCAGAGCGAATCGGCAAACATTGATATTGCCGCCTTGCTCGAAAACCCGCAAGGCACGCAGCCCAACTTGCAGGAAGCCTTTCAGGAAACGGCCGAGTCCATCAGGCCGAACGGATTGGTTGTGTTGATTTCCGACCTTTTAATGCAGCGAGAGGGATTGTTTCAGGGATTGCGGTATTTGCGGAGTCGGGGCCATGATGTGATGATATTGCATGTTCTTGACGATATGGAGATTGATTTTAATTTGGGCGGAGCGACGCGGTTTGAGGGATTGGAGTTAGCGGCGGAGATTCGATGTGATCCGCGGATGTTGCGTAAGGGATATTTAGCGGCATTCGATGCGTATCTTGAGGAGGTGAAGCAGGGTTGTGTTAAGGCGAGGTGTGATTACAGTTTATTTCGGACGGCAGCACCGCTTGATGCGGCATTATCGGCGTATTTAAGTCAACGGCAAACGCTTGCAAAGGCAGGCGGACACTAGGGCATTTCAGAATTGGCCTGGACGCCCCTCCGTCATCCCGGCGAAAGCCGGGAACCAGGAAAACGGTATGCACGCCGTTCGGCTGGATCCCGGCTTTCGCCGGAATGACATTTTTTTGTCCACCGCAAAAATGAATACGCTCTAGAGGGGTAGAGTGCATCCACGGCACCATCCGGGCAGCAAAAGGGGGGGGAATTGATTATCCCCTTCGGAAATTTTAGAATAGGCAAAGTTTGCGGCCGTACGCTCCAAGGCATTCCGACAATAAGGAAAGGAAACCTTCCAACATTATGAAATTACGTCTTATCCGAGTGGATTTGCCGCTCAAAAACGTTTTTATCACCGCACGGCGAGAAGTTAGCATCATCCGAGCCGTGGTCGTCGAACTCGAACAAGACGGTCTGCGCGGACACGGAGAAGCCTACGAGGATTCCGCCTACGGAGTTACCGTCGAAGATATTTACGCCCAACTCGAACGATGCCAAAGCAAAATCGAAGATTACGCCCTGGCCGACCCCGTCGCGTTTTGGAACCACATGAAAGGCACTTTTCAGGGGCACTCGTTCGCTCAAAGTGCAATGGACTGTGCCGCATACGACCTCTGGGGCAAAATGTGGAACCGGCCCGTCTGGAAACTCTGGGGCTTGAGCCGGGAGGCCATGCCGACTTCCAGCCGAAGCCTCGGGATTGATTCGTTTGAACGGCTCGGCGAACGGTTTGACGCGATGCCCGATTGGCCCTTTTACCGAATAAAATTGGGCAGCCGAAGGGATGTCGAAACGCTCCGTTTTCTTCGGGCACGAACGAAAGTCCCTTTTTTCGTGGATGTAAACGGCGGCTGGACCTTGGATAAAGCCCGGGAGATGATCGAACCGTTGATGAAATACGGCGTAGAAATCTTGGAACAACCGCTTAATGCCTATGATTTTGAGGGAATGGAAACCCTGAAACAGGAAATGAAGCGGAAACGTTGCGACATCCCGGTTTTTGCCGACGAGTCTTGGCGGACGGTCGACGATTTTGCGAAATGTGCGGAAGTTTTCGACGGCGTCAACATCAAGTTGGCAAAATGCGGCGGCCTCACACCGGTTCGTGAGGCCATTGACAAAGCCCGCGGACTCGGCCTGAAAGTTGCGGGCGCGAATACGGTCGAATCGACGATCGGAGCGTCCGCTATGGCACAAATTGCCCCGTTATTGGATTACATTGGCGTTGACGGCCCGCAACTGGTCGATAAAAAAGTTGGCAGCGGAATTCGGCTGGACCGAGGCCGAATCCTCTATCCCGACGAGGGGGGAACCGGCGTCCGTGTGGTGTTTCGCTAGTCGTGTCGCAGGGCGACTCGCCTATAGCGTATTCAGAATTGGTCTGGACGTCCCTCCGTCATCCCGGCGAAAGCCGGGAACCAGGGAAACCGGCACCACTCGCAATGTCTGGGTTCCGGCTTTCGCCGGAATGACGAAAGGCTACTTCGCGACTTCCCGATTGCTCAATATCAAATACGCAACGATAAAAAGCGGAACGGCATATGCCAACGTCGTGATCGTGTGAATCACGACCCAATTTGCCGGAATGTTAAATCCGCTCACCAACGCAATGTCATATACCGCATACTCCGAAAGCGGCGGAACGGCCTGGCCAATGAGCAGCAGGAATTTACTGTACACAACATCCGACGCCTTAATGAATTGCGTTGCCAATCCCATCTCCAAATCGACAACCATATTCTGCTGGATGAGCAAGCGATAAAACGACTCAAACGGCCCCCCGCCCAAAACTCGGTTAAATCCAAGTTCGATCACAAACGATTTCGCAAAACCCGCGATCAACACGCCCACCGTCGAAAGCATCGCGACCGGCCCGCTTAAAAATGTACTAAACAATACGCCAAACGAAATCAAAATCATCATCTGCATCCAAATTTTGTAATATCCTTTGACAAAATTCATCGCAACCGACGCATCTGCCGCCCGAATGTACAAATCATGCCTCGCAACACCGACATATTGTCCCCGATCTTCGCAATGAAGCCAAATTTCGATCTGGCCATCCGCCACAAAATCCTCAAAAAGGTCGAATTGCCGACGCTGGGTTAGTTGGAGATCATTCCTTCCCGACTCGGCAACTTCATTGCTCGGCGAGATAAACGCGGTTCCGTCGGGATTTCGGCCTTGCCGTTGGACAATGAGCGGCGTGCCTTCGATCGTACGGGGAATCAAAAGCCTGAATGTGATAAACTCTTCCGTGCTAAATGTTACGACATCGACCCGCAAGCCCGTCTGCGGATTGCGGATTGCCAATCGACCGCGAACCCGTTGCTCAATGTCGCCCTTATGTGTGCGGAACACGCCCATCGTTACTTCGATGGGGATCCCTGCCGCTAATACGTCAGGGGAAAATCGGTATTCCCTGACGCCGTCAAAACTGAAAATGGCCGCTTCGCTGGCGGCACCATCCGACGGGCCGGAAATGTAGGACCGGTATTCCCATTCGTCGCCGACGTTGATCCCGACGCTCTCTTCCAGGCCGTCCGACTTTCGGAAATTCAAAGTTTGGGCATAAATCGGTATTCGGGCTTGGAGAGCACCCTGCGATTCATGCACGGTATATCGGGTTTGCCCGTCGGTCCGCAGGTCCGTCGTGACGTGATGGGTATGTCCATTGACCGGCTCGACGTAAATCCGCCCGTCGGCAAAGACGGTAACGGGATGTTTATGTCCGTTTGAGAGTTGCGTTTCGCCGCGGAAGACGACGCGTTGAGATTCAACGATATGGTCGCCGGAATCGAGGGATACCGGTGTGAGGTCTTCCCTTTCGGACAGGAGATGCGAATGTTGCAGGCCGGTGGAGACGAAAAGATAACTGGCTCCGCCCATCAAAACGAGGATGAGCGTTCCGACGAGGCTGATTCCGACGATACGGCCTAGTACGAGTTCACTGCTGCGAACCGGCTTGGTAACGACGGTATAGATTGTTTTTGATTTTATATCGGTTGGCAGGCTGAAAGCACTCAAAAACAGGGCGAGGAGGAGAACGAGGATTGTGGTCGCTCCGGTCACGAAGGACAGATAGAGTCTCGCGGGATCGTCGCTGGCGGGATCGAGGAACCAGCCGGCCATCAGGACGAGGAGCAGGAACATCGCAAATATCAGCAACACGCGTCGCCGGATGGATTCTTTGATGGTAAGCAGAGCGATGGCCCAGGTGCGTTGTGGGGAGATGAAGGCATTGGCAACGCCTCGTGTAACGGCTTCGGTGAATGGAGCGCGGAAGCGAGCGGGCCCGTACCATATGAGGGCGATGATGGCACCGATGCTGAGGGCGACGGCGAGGAGGACACTGACGGCGACGAACCAGGCGAGGACGGCGGGAGCGATCCAATCTGTGAAGTAGGGAATATTTTGTTCTAAAATCATCGATTCAGCGGAACACGATAAAGCGGCGAGGACAACGGAATAATGAGGGAGTTTATTCTACCGTCCCAGCCGAAAATGTGCAAGTATGTCCTGCCGGGCGTGAGGGCGACTGCGAGTTTTGCAATGGTAGGTTGCCGACCGCCGGGCGGCAACTGCGGTACTCCGCATTTTGGGCCTTCAGTCGGCTGCGCCGACGCACCCGCCCGGCGGTCGGCTGCCTACCTTTTCCCATAATGTGAAACGTGCGGTTCCCCGCAAGCGAACACATATTGCCAAAAAGTCCAAATTACTGTACAATACCGGCCTCTGATACGGCCGGTACGGATTCGGCAACACTCACATAATGGATATCGACACTATTTGGGCCATTACCTTCGGCGTAATGCTCGTGATCCTCGGCTTCAATGCCCTCATCCTCGTCCACGAATTCGGACACTTCGCCGTCGCACGACTCTGCAAAGTCCGTTGCGATAAATTCTACCTATTTTTCGACTTCTGGGGACTCAGACTCTGCCGATTCAAATGGGGCGATACCGAATACGGTGTCGGACTCTTCCCACTCGGCGGCTACGTCAAAATGCTCGGACAAGAAGATGATCCCAGTGCAATCAGAGCCGAAATTGAAAAAGCAAAATTGCAAACGGAAACACCTACGGACATTACGGATTCTGACATGGACGCTCCGCAGGCGGAACGGCCAACGAATTCTGAAATTTTCTCGCCGGATAGTTACCTTTCCAAAAGCGTGCCGCAACGCTTCGCAATCATCGTCGCCGGCGTTGCCATGAACTTCCTTTTCGCCATCGTTTGCGGGGCCGGAGCCTACATGATCGGCGTCAAAGAAACCGTCCCCGCCGTCGGGAACGTCGTTCCCGGCTCGCCCGCCTGGGAAGCCGGTCTGCAAACCGGAGATCGAATCACCGCCATCGACGGGAAAGACGCCAAAGCCTTCGGCGATGTCCTCAAAAAAATGATCGAAGGCAAGAAAACCGTACAATTAGACATTGACCGACACGGCGAAGCCTTAACTCTCGATGTTACCCCGCGACGACGCAGCGGCGATCTGACCCCCAACATCGGCATTCTGTCGCTGGCAACCCTCGAATTGCAAACCGGAAACCGATTACACCGCGGTTTGGTCCGGCCATCCTGGGCAAAATACTACTCGGACGAATCGCTCAAAACGCTGGAAAGTTTCGACGTCTTGGAATCCCTTACACAACGCAGGGAACTCCAGCCGGTCCGACTTGAAAAAGTGAATGGCCAGCCCATCGAAACATATGCCGAGTATCTGGATGCCCAACTTCAACATATCGGCCAGCCGATTACATACACCATCAACGGCAAGGACATCGAGATACCGGCCATTCCGAAACGGGAGATTCCCGTTCGGTTCGCGATGGGCGAAATCACCTCCGTATTGCCGGGTTCCGATGCGGCAAGGCAGGGAATAATGCCGGGCGATACCATCGTTTCGGTGGACGGCGATGCCGAAATTGACCCGTTCAAGTTGCCGCAAATCCTGCTCCGAAAAGTCAATGCCGGACAAACGACCGTCGAATTGGCCGTCAAAAATGCCGATGGAGAACGGACGCTGACCGTCGCGATGAAGCCGATTCGCATTATGCCGGAGTTGTCGGCCATGTCGATGCGCGACCCGATGGGGAGTACCGCACTCGGGCTTTCGTGGAATGTCGAGCCGATTATTGCGGATTTCGATGCGTATAAGTTGTCCGCCGGACAGACCATGCCGGCCGTCGGGGACAGGGTTGTCGGCGTTGAATTTGTCAACAGCGAGCGGATTTTGCGGAAGAATTCGTTTACCCAAGCGACGGAAGACGGGTTTTTGTTCCACGAAATCGGCAACAGGGTTGATATCCCGTACATTTTTTCCTATCTGTTGCAGGATGCACAGTTAGCGGATAAGAAGACATCCTGGCTCGCGTCAATTTTCGGCGAAGAGCAACCGGATGACGGCGAAGAACGGATTCTGTTCGTTCGGCTTATGCTGGAAACGCCCGACGGGGAGGCCAAAACGGTCGATATGCCGATTTTGGAATCGACGGATTGGTTCAATACGGAACGCGGATATTTTCTGAAAGCGGAGCAGACGACGTTTACGGCATCGGGCTTGGGTGATGCAATCAGTCGCGGGACGATCAGGACGCTGGATTATGGTTTGTTGGTCTACCGTTCGGTGCAGGCCTTGCTTGACGGGTCGGTATCGCCGCGTGCGCTCAACGGGCCGGTAGGGATTATTGAGATTATGTATCGGATTGCTCAAAGCGGATGGAGCGAGTATTTGATGTTATTGTGTTTGGTCGGGGTCAATCTTGCGGTAATTAACCTGTTGCCGATTCCGCCGCTTGACGGGGGCCATCTTGTCTTTTTGACATATGAGGGGATATTCCGTCGACCGCCGAATGAGATGTTGCAGGTCGTATTGAGTTATTTCGGCTTGTTATTGATTATCGTGTTGATGGTGTGGACGGTCTCGCTCGATTTGACGTGCATCCCGCGCTGGTGATGGATGAGCAAATGAGCACACGAGCCGGGGGCGTCAGCCCTCGGGTTGGTCTATCACGCCCTTTGCTTTCCCTCACTTTTCCATTACAATAGGCCGCATGGCACATTGGGTCGCAATTACTTGGGAAAATGATCGCTTGCTCTTCCTGTCGGCAAACACTTCAGGAAAGTCGCTGACATTCGAAAATGCCGCCGCTTTGGACGATCCAAAAAAACTCGGCGAACTTGTCGCAAAATGCCGACTTGCCAAAGCAGATACGATCGTCGTCCTCAACCGCTCCGATGTCGAAGTCCGACCCCTGGTCTTCCCGCCCGTTCCTGACAACGAACTGCCCGATCTCGTTAAATTTCAAGCCGGACGCGAATTCAATAACTACGATCCCAGCGCGCCCGTCGATTTTTTCGTAACCAGCAAACTTGAAGACGTCACGCGGAGCACCCTTTTCCCCGCGGTCAAACCGTCCGATTTGCAATCAATGCCCGACGGGGCACCCAAGCATATCTTGGCCTCGACATTACGGCTTGCAACGTTTCAGAAAATCAAGTCGTTTTGCGAAGAACACCATCTCGTACTCAAGCACGTTGTGCTTCGTCCCTGCACGACGGCCTCGCTTTGGAGTCAATCCGGCAACGCGATCGAAGAACGAGCGGCATTGCTCGTCGAATTAGATAAACATGAAGCCTCGCAAACGGTTGTCCTGCAAGGCGAGCCGGTTTTTATGCGGTCGCCGAAAATTTCCCGACCGCAGGACGTCAGCGTGCCTGACTTCGCTGCTCGAATCCTGGCCGAATTGAAACGGACACGTATCGCTGCCCGAAATGAAATCCAGGGAATCGACGTCGATGAAGTCGTGCTGTGCGGCAACAATGCGGCATTTGAATCCCTGGCCGAGCAGTTGAAAAAAGGCCTCGACATTCCCGTTCGGCTCTTTGATCCGCTCCAGGGGCTCGCGGTCAAAACGCCCGATGCGGACGAACAACATACTGCTCTTTTTGGAGCCATTGGGCAGGTTGTCCGTCGTGAGCCTTTTCAGATTGATTTTGTCAATCCCAAACGACGCCCGGAGGATACCAGCAAGCGGAATTGGCTTACGGGCATTGCGGCAGCGGTGTTGTTTCTGATATTTGGCCTTTTCGGTTATGTTTATTTTGCACAAACATCCCTGAAGAAGGAGGTTGATCAGTTGACGGTCAAATTTAACGATTTATCGAGGACGTCCAGTACGGTGGTCAATCAGCAGCGTCAGTTGGACGAGATTGACCGTTGGCGTGCAGGTAATGTGAATTGGTTTGAGCAGTTGGCGTGGTTGAGTCAGAATGCGTTGCCTGCGGAGGATATGATGATTCGCGATTTGCGTTTTGAGACGCCGCCGACGGCGGGTACGTTGGGCAATATCAGTTTTATTGCATTGTTGCGGAATCAATCTTTGGTAACGCCGATGATGAACGGTTTTCGGGATGCAAATCACATACCGCAGCCGGGTTTGATTAGCCCGGAACGGGGCAATCCCCAGCGTTATTTGTTCCGCAGCAATCTGACGATTCGCTTGGAATCGCCGTGATACGGGCCTGATATGGACCGGGATCAATGATTCCCTCTCATTTCCTTTTAAGCAGCAGCCAGAGGAAAAACGGTCCGCCGAGCAGACTCGTGATGATGCCGACGGGAAACTCGCCCGGACTGGCAAGCAAACGGCCCGCCGTATCACAAACCGCAAGAAATGTCGCCCCCAAAAACGCCGTCGATACGATCAATATCCGATGGTCAGGTCCCGTCAGCAAACGAGCAATATGCGGAATCAGCAAGCCCACAAAACCAATCGGGCCCGTTACCGAAACAATCGCTCCAACAACCAGCGATGTTACGATAAATAACAACAGCCGAAACCGCCCAACATTCACGCCCAACGACTTGGCCCGATCACTGCCCGTTACGAAAACGTTCATCGTCCGCGATTGCAGCATCAGAAAGAGCATCAGCATCAACACAATCGGCAACAGACCAAGCCAATCGGAAAGAAATGTTGCATTTTGCACTCCGCCCATCGTCCAACGCAAGATTTGAAAAGTATCGTGCGGATTGGAAAGATACTGGATGAGCATAATCAAACTGGCAAAGAAGAAATTGACGGCAACGCCGGCGAGCAGCATTTGTTCGGTCGACGTTTCCCTGCGTCGAGTGAGGCCCAGGACGATTCCCATTGCGAGCGATGCCCCGAAAAATGCACCGAGGGACACGGTCGGGATGAATCCGATGAGTCCGGGCAGGCCGAATCGGATGGTTGTTTGCAGGCACAGGGCGGCTCCGAATGCGGCTCCGCTTGCAACGCCGAGGGTGTATGGCGTTGCGAGGGGATTGCGGAACATTGCTTGAAAAACGAGTCCTGCCAGCGCCAAGCCGGCACCGGCAATGAGGGCGAGTGCAGTGCGGTGGAAGCGTAGAGCGTAGATTTCGGAGCCTGGAGTTTGAAATGTTTGTCCGATGCAGGGGAGCAGGATGCCCGACGCAATGAGGACGAGCAATAGACCGGCGGGAACCAAAAATTGCCTGGGAGTCATCATTACCTAGAATATATCCGAATGTGTGCGCGGCGGCAATCTAGAGCGTTTCGCGGGCTGCTATGGGCAAAAAGTTGTCCTTCCGGCTCGCGTTCCCCTAGTTGACGCTGCCTTGCCAACCTGCTACACTGGCGCCATTACACATGTTCATCCAAACCAAAAAGGAGAACCTAACTATGCAGAATTGTCGCAACAAAATGTTAACTTGGGGGGGGGGGGCAAATTAGGAAGCCGCAAACGAGGTTTCACGCTCGTCGAACTCCTCGTCGTCATTGCCATCATCGGCATGCTCGTCGCTCTCTTACTTCCCGCCGTTCAGGCCGCCCGCGAAGCCGCCCGAAGAATGCAATGCACCAACAATCTCAAGCAAATAGGATTGGGACAACACATGTTTCACGACGTGCATAATGCTTTCAGTCCAGGCAATATCAATCGGCCCGATTGGAGAGAGTTTTCCGGTGACCCTTCTGCTCCACCCGGCGAAAATACCTACTACAGTCAATCTTTTTCCCACACGGCCGGAGGTGTTCCCTGCGGGATGTGGGGCTGGGCCGCATTGATTTTGCCTTATATCGAACAGTCCGCTCTGTATTCGCAAATTGACTTTGACCGTCAGGCTTATACTTTCGCGACAGGAGCAGTTGCATATGGCGGCTGTCCCAGTAGCATCGAAGGGGCTTGCGGTGATGAAGGCCCGCTGGCCAATCCCGATGATACAAACAGCGGACGGCACAGGACGGTTGCGGAATCCTCTCCCGCATTCCTTCGATGCCCTACTGCACCGCAAGAGGCAACTCAACGCAACTCGACCAAAGACTATGCGGTCAACGGCGGGGCAGACCTTCCTGAGCGGGGCAGGAACAGCAGTGAGAGCGGGCGTACTCTCCGTTTTGCGGTGTTTTATTTGAATAGTACAATAAACATGAGTGCGATTACGGATGGGACAACCCACACAATTCTCGCTATGGAACTCTCTTCTAAGACCTTGCCCGGCTCGGCACTTGACCAAATGAATCCTCCAAGAACGACAGGCAATGCGAATCCTTTTGTTTTTGTGAGTCACGCCTCGCAGGGATATGGAATGTTCACGCATTCCGGCCAACGGGATTTTGCTCCGAACGAAATGATCTATACCGATTCACCCGGCCGGACTCCGCGGAGTTTTCATGTAGGTGGAATGAACGTTTGTATGTGCGATGGGTCGGTGCGGTTCGTTGCAGATACGGTCAACAGAAATGCTTGGAGAGCCGCATTTACAAGAGCGAGTGCGTCGTTTCCGGTTGGCCTAGGTCAACTGCAAGCCGGCGGCGGACATCTGTCGCTTTGGTAGACGGATGTTAGCCGCATCGCCCTGCAAGGCAGGAAAGGTAGGCAGCCGACCGCCGGGCGGCTGCGTCGGCGTAGTCGACCAAAGAGCCGGGGATGTACCTCAATCCCCGGGTTCAGTGCGGAGTACCGCAGTTGCCGCCCGGCGGTCGGCAACCTACCTTTGGTAGACGGATGTTAGCCGTGTTCGGAAACTGTCATTCCGGCGAAAGCCGGAATCCAGCCGAGCAGCGTGCATACCGTTTCCCTGGATCCCGGCGTGCGCCGGGATGACGGTTTTGAGGGTTTCCGAACAAATCTATCACACACAATCAACCATTAGGAGAAATTTTACATGCTTTATAGAGCACAATACAGTTTGTTTGCATTGGCCGGCCTCGTGCTGGCAGTTAGTATCGGTTGCGGCGATGGTATGCCCTACCAGGTTGTTCCGTTGGAAGGGACAATCACATTCAAAGGAGCACCGCTCGAAAACGTGCTGCTGGATTTTACCGTAGAGGAATATCGAAATAGTGGAGCATATGTCCAGACGGGAGGCAGGTTTGAGGCGATTCATTCGCCGTCCGTAAGAGGCGTTCCTGTTGGAACATGCACATTGCGGATTGGTTGGGGAGGCGGAGCAGAGAACAGGCCGCCCGCTGATTACGAAGAACTTTTCTCGCAATACGGGATGGACACGGCCGGTTACATTTTTGAGGTTCCCAATCGCGGCGACCGAAACTTCCGCATTGACTTGGAGTAGCGGATTGTGCGGGAATCCAGCGGAACAGCGTGCATACCGTTTCCCTGGGTTCCGGCTTTCGCCGGAATGACGGGGGCGAGTCCAGGCCAGTTCGAGAAATACTCTAAAAATTACATGCCCCGTTAACTCCGGCGCCAATCGAGAATGTCGAGTTCGACGCGGCCATTGAAATCGTTCGTCCGAACCTTGAAAACGATGTCCATCGGCGTACTGTACGGCTTCATCGCCTCGATCCAATCGCTGCGGTGAAACGCAACTCCGCGAAGCGAGCCGCCGCTCTGATAAAACTCCGCCGAAAAATGGTTCTCCTCCTTCCCCATCGCCCGAACCTGATGCACCGTAATCTGCTCCGCCGCAAATATAGGGCCGGGATTCCCGCTGCCAAACGGAGCCAACTGGAATATCTGTCGCACCGAGTGCGGCGTGAATGCCGACAACGGAAAAAAACCATCAACCAGCAATTCACCCGTCCGCTCCTCCGAGGAAATCCGCTGTGCCGCCTCTTCGCAAAATGCCCTGCGGAACACGTCAATGTTCTTGTCTTCGACCGTCAAACCGGCTGCCGCTTCGTGTCCGCCGAAACGGACAAGATACTTTTCGCATGCTTTCAGCGTTTCATACAGATTGAAACCCGGCACGCCGCGGGCGGAGCCAACCGCCGGCGACAACCCCATCTTGTCCCTGCCGAGCAAAATCACCGGCCTGTGAAAGCGATCCATCAGTCGGCCTGCAACGATTCCGATCACGCCGCGATGCCAATCGCCCGCCAATACGAACGCGGAATCATTCTCGCGGTCAAACTGTTCATAAATCTGCTTGTCGGCTTCTTGAAAAATCTTGCGTTCCAGGGATTTGCGCTCTTCATTGAGCCGGTCGATTTCGTCGGCCAACGTTTTGACGCGTTTGGGATCGTCGCTCATCAAGAGTTCGACGGCAAATTTGGCATGCCCGAGCCGACCGGCGGCATTGAGCCGGGGAGCGATTTGAAAGGCAATAAAGTCAGCCGAAATCGGCCTGTTTTTTTCGCCGAATTTGGCGATGGCAAAGAGTTCCTGAAGGCCTTGCGACGCACACGGCGGCAACAAAAATTGGAGGCCGCTTCTGACCAATGCTCGGTTTTCATCGTGCAACGGCACGAAGTCGGCAATCGTCCCCATCGCGGCCAGGCCGACCATTTCTTTGAGTCGTCCGCGAAACTTGTCGGAAACCGGCTTGCCGAGCCCTTCGTGGGCGATTTGGCCTAATGCCCAGGCGACTTTGAGGGCGACTGCCGCTCCGCACAACGAAGGAAAGGGATATTGTTCGGTTTTTGCTTGTTCTTTGGGGGCGAGCGAGCCGGGCGAAATCCAATGCTCTTTCCATCGAACGAGTTGCGTATGCGCGATGGCAACGGCATCGGGAAGTTCGGCATCGAGCGTGTGATGGTCGGTAATCAGCAGGTCTATGCCCAGCCGTTTTGCTTGCAAGGCTTCTTCATGACTGTTGATTCCGCAGTCAACCGTGATAACGGTTTTGACGTCTTCCTTTGCCAATTTTTCCAGGGCTTCGGAATTGAGGCCGTATCCCTCGTCGAGGCGGTCGGGAACGTAGTAAGAGACGTTGCCGCCTAAATCTTTGATGGTTTGACAGAGGATCACGATGCCGGTGATGCCATCGACGTCGTAATCGCCGTAGACGGCAATTTTTTGCTTGTTTTGGATGGCTTGCAGGAGTCGTTCAGCAACTTCTTTGCAGCCGGGCAGGAGTTCGGGTTCGCGTAAATGAGTTTTCAGGTTGGTATTTAGGAAATCTTTTGCGTCGTCGATGGAGTTGATATCCCGAGCGACGAGGAGAGTGGCGACAAGTTGTGAGAGACCTAGCGTGGAGACGAGGAGCCGTTCCAGGTCGGGATTGGCAGGGCGAAAGGTCCAGCGTTTCGTCGTGTGCATCGGAGATTTTTGGCAATTTAGGCGACTGCGCTAGATTATAACGAAAAAACGGGAAATTGGTATCGAAAACGAGATGCCGGACAGGGCGACTGCAAGTTGCAAAATAGGGCAGGCCGCCTGTCCCGCGGTCCTGGGGGCGTGTGCGAACGGGAATCGCTCTTGAAGCATTTGGTAAAAATTATTACACTGCGACACCGCAAAAGATCGCTAGAGCATATTCAGAATTGGTCTGGACGTCCCCCCTCTCCGTCATCCCGGCGAAAGCCGGGAACCAGGGAAACGATATGCACGTCGCTCGGCTGGATTCCGGCTTTCGCCGGAATGACGATTTTTTGTTCATAGCAAAAATGAATTCGCTCCAAAAAGGAATGATGAAAACACAAAAAGAACCAAATGTTCAGGCAGACTACGATGCCCCGCCTAATTCAGGTATCTTTTTAGATTCCGCACATTTTGCGCCCGAATCCATACTGCCTGCACAGTTTTTGGCCTACGAACACGAACGAGATGACGAGCCGCCCAGGCCGCTAAAAACAATGGAACCTCTCGACGAAGAGGATGAAGAAAAATCTTCCAAAATCGGTCTCATTGCGTCGGTATCCGTCGGCATTATCATCGCCTTCGCGTTGTTTTTGGTCATCCGCTATGCGGAACGTTCAACGCGGTCATACGTTACCGAAAGTTGGGTGAGCGAAGTCTCCCGCCGCGTCGGGCAATATGAACAAATTTACGGAACGTTGCATCCTGCTCCAAACCATGAAGAAATGCTGCCTTACAACTTGGCATTACATTCTTGGCAGGAAATCCATTTAGAAAAAATGACGGCGGACATTCCCTGTCCCTGTTTTTCGACACATGTTGAATCGCACGAGGCGATGTGCAGCCATTTCGGGATGATTAGTTCTGATGTTCTGTGTCATTCAGCACTTGAGAGTTTGACAGGCATTTCGGATCACATTTTGCTTTTAATGCCGGGGCGTGAAATTTCGGTGCGATTGGGATTTGGTCAGGACCTTTTATTTCGGGACGGGCGCATATTTTCCCGCATTTTACCGGGCGTCGAGCGTCCATAGGAAGCAATTTCGCTGGTCGAAGTGATTTTATCGTAAGGGACAGTCGCCAGTCTGCCAGTAGTATTATCGGACAGAATGAATAATGAAGAATCACTAACCATCAAGCATTAAATAGTAATCATTAAATAACAATGTTTGCCCCCAAGAAATGGATACAAGAGTTGTGGAATGAGGATGATAGTAAGATGATGAAGATTGCCGAAGAGTAGGCAAAGATTCGTCGGCTTACCGGCACGCAGTGGAAACAGTATGTTCGTGCAGCAAGCAGTCGGAGCGATGTTCGGTAATGGTATTTATCTTCAAAAGGAAATATCTCCGAAGATCACATGTCGGCATGGTTTGGCTGTCCATCATTTCTACAGATGTGCATGCCTACTGAAATGGAACTCTAAAAGATTAAGGAAAACGACGTTGAAAAAGAAAGAAAAGGTTATTTGGGGCTGATTGCTCTTGTCGAAGGACAAGAAAAAAAGCCAAAGATATTTCTAACAAAGAATTTTCCCAAAAATATAAAGATGAGTAACGATCACATCGGAGCATTAGCACTACAACTTGAAAGCAAGCAATTCAATCGAGGGCATTGTTAAACCGGTGTAGCCGTGTTATACTGTTTGCATTGCAAGGGATTGCGTTTTTTATAAGTGAGTGAAAAATGGATTTTCCGCATTGCAACCGTGTTAAATACATCAAGAATGGCATCGTTAAAAATCGACAACGATACGAATGCAAACAGTGTCAGTAGAATTACACGGTGCAAAAAAGATCAGGTGAAATACCAGTAGAAACTCGGCAACAAGCCCAAGATATGTATCTCGAAGGTTTGGGTTTTCGAGCCATCGGACGCATCTTGAAAGTCAGTCATACTGCCGTTTACTATTGGATTAAACAGGCAGGAAAGGCAATAGAATTGCCCGTCGACGAAGAGATAGTAGATGTCGTAGATCTCGACAAATTAAATACTTACGTCAATAAAAAAGTTGCCGATGGATTTGGATTGCAGTGAATCGTTTAAGGAAATGTTTTATATCGTTTGTTTGCGGCGACCGTTCGACGGCGACGGGCTTGAGGTTATGGGAGAAGTTGAAGTACTTGTCGGTGAGTTGTTTTGCAACGGATTATTGGCGGAGTTATGAGGAGTTTATTCCGCCGGAACAACACTGTCAAAGCAAAGGTGAGACCTATACTGTTGAGAGTTACAATAGCCCCATTCGTCATTACTTGGCGAGATTCAAGAGAAAAACGAAATGCTACAGTAAGTCCGAAGAGATGATCGTTATCTCCCTAATCCTTTTGATGGTAAAACTAAACGAAAAAACTATGCCAAATTAGCTATGCCAAATTTATATCAACATGTCACCCTGTTTTGTGAAAAAATCAAAAACGTGTTACCCAAAAACACTTTCCGCAAGAGGCATCGGCAAACGAAAGCCGGAATCCAGTCAAGCAGCGCGTCGCGGCTAATGCCGGAAGCGTTTCCAGACCAATTCGAGATACGCTCTAGCCCGAATACTCCGCAAACGGCGAGGCCTCTTGCTCGCTGTCCTCTCCCGTAATCGACACGATACTTATATCATGCCGATTGGCAAAATCCACGACATCCTGTCGGTCTATGAATATCGTCTTGTCCGCTTCGATTGCCAAAACCCGCGCGCCCGATTCGTACATCGCTTGAAGCGTCGTCAAACCAAATGTCGGTACATCAAATCGCATATCCTGTTGCGGCTTGGCAACTTTAACAACCGTAAAACCCTTGCCAGGCCATAACGAACCAGCACGGCGTATGCACGCATCCGTCCCCTCCATCGCCTCGACGGATAAAATGGCCAATCCGCTGGCGCAAACGCTTTGACCGATGTCCAAGCGTCCCATCTCTTTGGCGATTTTCCAGGCATAGCAAACATCTTTCCATTCTGCGGCGGTCGGGCCGCGACGGGTCAATTTTTGGCGTTTCATAAGCAAGTCGGGAATTAAATCCGTTGCGGGTAAAAGTTTGAATCCGTTTTGGTCAAAAGCATTGACGACCGCTCCAAGCAGAGTGTCGGCTGTGCTGTCTTTCCGCCGAGTCAGAAACATCGGAGCAAAGGTTCGGAAGGTGTACCAGTCGGGCAGTTGATTCCAAATCAGGAAGGGATCAAGCAATGCTCTGCGGTTGATACCGCCGGCCAATGTCCCGTGCGTCAATCCGTGTCGGCGGAAAAACCGAAAGGCCGTCTGCAAACGACCGAGTCCGAGCGGCAGCCATTCGTCGCACATTGTTTGGAGGACGGGATCGGCATGATTGATCACACCGAGGCAATACACGCCGACGCCCTGCTGTTTTAGGGCTTCGGCCAGGTAAATCGGGAAACGGCCACGCCCTGCGATGAGTCCAATTTTGGTGGGAATTGATGACATGTTGTTATTGTAATCTCTTTAGGGATGGTGTGGCCGGGGCATTAGTCCCGAGTCGCCCTCGGCTCTTGCGATATTAGGCGACATTACGTTTTCACACGGCTCCTTGCTGCATCATCGCGTCGGCAACCTTTTTGAAGCCGGCAATGTTCGCTCCGACAACAAAATTGTCCTCGGCTCCGGCTTCCTTCGCGGCGGCCGCAATGCCGTTGTAGATGTTCGTCATAATGCCCTTGAGTTGCTTGTCCACTTCGTCAAACGTCCAAGAAAGCAACATCGCATTTTGGCTCATTTCCAATGCCGACGTCGCAACCCCTCCCGCATTGGCCGCTTTGCCCGGTGCAAACAACACGCCATGATGCAAAAATACATCGACGGCTTGCAGCGTACTCGGCATGTTCGCCCCTTCGCCGACCGCAAAACAGCCATTTTGCACCAACTGCTTGGCATCGTTCTCATCCAATTCATTCTGCGTGGCACAAGGCAATGCCACATCGCACTTTACGCTCCAAATTCCCTTGCCTTCAACGTATTCCGACTTGGGGCGGTAGGTTTTATAATCGGAAATCCTGCCGCGTTTGACTTCCTTGATTTCTTTGACCGCGGCCAAATCAATCCCGTCGGCATCAACGATGTATCCATTTGAATCAGACAAAGCGACCACTCGGGCACCCAACTGCTGCGCTTTCTGCGTTGCGTAAATGGCAACATTGCCAGAGCCGGACACCACAACGGTTTTATCATTGAACGATTTATCGTGTTGCCGGAGCATTTCATCCATCAGATAGACGAGTCCGTATCCGGTTGCTTCCTTTCGGGCGAGCGAACCGCCGTAGATGATGCCTTTTCCGGTGAAAACGCCCTCAAAGCAGTTGGTCAGGCGTTTGTATTGTCCGAACATGTACCCGATTTCCCGGGCACCGACGCCGATGTCGCCGGCGGGTACATCGGTCAGCCTGCCGATATGCCGGGTCAATTCGGTCATAAGGCTTTGGCAAAATGCCATTATTTCGCTGTCGGATTTGCCTTTGGGGTCGAAGTCCGCACCGCCTTTCCCTCCGCCGATGGGCTGTCCGGTCAGGGAATTCTTGAATGTCTGTTCAAAACCGAGGAACTTGATGATGCTCAGATTGACGCTGGGATGGAATCGCATCCCGCCTTTGTAGGGTCCGATCGCACTGTTGTATTGGACGCGGTATGCCCGGTTGACTTGTATTTTCCCGGAGTCATCGACCCAGGGGACGCGGAAGATGAGAACGCGTTCGGGCTCGACGAGTCGTTCAAGGATGCTGGCTTTTTCGTATTCGGGCCGGGCATCGACGAAGGGTTGCAGCGTCGCGAGGATTTCGGTCAGAGCCTGCTGGAATTCGGGTTCGTTTTGGTTTTTATTGATGGTTTGTTCGAGAATTTTCTTTGTATAGGACATTCAGGTTTCCTTTCATTTTGAGCAATGAAAAAGGCGTTCACCGGCGCAATTATGGGGGTAATTGTACCGATAAACGCCTTTGTTCACCGCAGTGCGGTTAGTGTAACACAAACAATCGGACTGTCAAGAGGGGAGAGGCCGGACTCGTGCAATAATGCCCGCAATTTTTCGCCTTGCCCAATTTCCCTCTTTCTGATACAATGCCGAAGAATCGAGGGAGCAGACAAAATACCGTATGGAAACGCATCTCTACAATATGAACCGAAACAATGCGAACCGCATAAACGACGAATCGGAATCCCTGGCTCACGCCGTAAACACCACGGGCCCAGCAAACGCCGTTCACGACGAACAACTCATCCAAAAACTCCGGCACGGCATTGCCGCAACACGACAGTTCTTTTTCAATCACCAACATCCCGACGGATACTGGGTTGCCGAACTCGAAGGCGATGCCCTCCTCCAAAGCGAAACCATTATGCTCCTCGCCTTCCTCGGCGAAGAAGAGACCGAACTGGCAAAAGAATGTGCCAAACATCTGCTCGATACCCAACTCCAAGACGGCGGCTGGGGAATGTACACCGACGGCAAATCCGATGTCCACAATACCGTCAAAGCCTATTTCGCTCTGAAACTCACCGGACATGATCCCGCCGCGGATTATATGCAAAAAGCACGCGTCCGGGCACTGGAACTCGGCGGCGTGGACAAAGTCAATAGTTTTACCCGATTTTACCTCGCGATTTTGGGACAAATACCCCATAACGTTTGCCCCGCCGTTCCGCCGCAGATGATGCTGCTCCCAAATTGGTTTCCGATTAACATTTACAACATGAGTGCGTGGTCGCGGACAATTTTCGTGCCCCTTTCCATCGTCTCCGCACTCGCACCAGTCCGAAATCTGCCGCCCGAAAAAGGAATACAAGAAATTTTCGTCAAAAAACCCGAAGAATGGGGCCCGCTCGTTGCGCCGGGAAAAACATTGACCAAAAATCCCTTCTCCTGGGATTACTTTTTCCGGTTCTGCAATTCCGCAATGTGGCTCTGCCGACGCTGGGGTGTAACTCCTTTCCGCAAATTATCCATCGAAAAGGCCAAACAATGGACACTCGAACACTGCGAAAAGAGCGACGGTCCCGGAGCGATTTATCCGCCGATTATTTGGGCTTGGATCGCCTTCAAAGCACTCGGTTATGCCGACGATTCCAAGGAAGTGCAGTATTGCCGAAAGGAGTTGGAGGCCTTAATCATCCGCAATGAGGAGCGGGGCAGCGTTCGGGTGCAGCCTTGCAGATCGCCGGTTTGGGACACGTCGCTGACGCTCAAAGCCTTGATGCTTGGCGGCCTGACGATTTCGCATCCGGCAGTGCGCAAGGGCGTGCAATGGGTACGTTCGCGGCACATCAAGGAGCCCGGCGATTGGACCGTACAATGGAAAAAGAGGTTGCCCGCGACGCAGGCGACGCGACGAACGGGCGGCTGGTGCTTTGAATTCAACAACGCGTTCTATCCCGACTGCGACGACACCGCGATGGCGTTGATGGTGCTCGCCGGTCGATTCGAGGAGTCCGGGGGACAACTTCCGCCCGACCTGCGGATTACGGCTGTCGAAAATGTCGAGTCGCTGGACGAAGCCAAACAATGTATGCTCGAAACTGCCGACACGCAGGCCGCATTGGACAGCGGCCTCCGCTGGCTTTTGGGAATGCAAAACAAGGACGGCGGTTGGGCGGCATTTGACCGCGATAACAACAAGGAATTCCTCTGTAAGGTGCCCTTTGCCGACCACAATGCGATGATTGACCCCAGCACGCCGGACTTGACGGGCCGTGTGATGGAATCGCTGGGCCGACTCGGTTTTCGTGTGGGGAAAAACCCGGAAATTGACCGGGTGGTTGCCTATATGAAAAAGGAACAGCAGGCGGACGGCAGTTGGTTTGGCCGATGGGGGGTGAATTACATTTACGGGACTTGGCAGGCACTCACAGGGCTCACGGCGGTTGGTGTTCCGACGGATGATAAGGCAATCCAAGCGGGAGCGAATTGGTTGTTGGCCCATCAACACCAGAGCGGCGGTTGGGGAGAGTCGCCGGATTCGTATGAAGATTCATCGCTTCGCGGCACGGGCACGCCGACGGCGTCGCAGACAGCGTGGGCTGTGATGGGACTGATTGCGGCGGGCAAGATTGACGATGCCGACGCCAGCCGTCTTGCTCTGCGAGGCGAGGCGGATTGTCCCGTAACACGCGGCATCAAATTTCTGCTGGATCGACAGCGGCCGGATGGAACTTGGTATGAGCCGGAGTATACGGGCACGGGTTTTCCGTTGGTATTTTATTTGAAGTACCATTATTATTCGGTTTATTTTCCGTTGATGGCGTTATCGCTTTATGCGTCGCGTCGTCGGGTGATGAAGTTGGACACGGAGGAATATGAGGCGATATTGCCGATGTATCGGCTACGGATATTTTCGCCGGAAACGGCCTGCTATAACAATACGCGTCCGGGCGACCCGCCGCTCGGGAATTAGGCTGTATTTCAAATTATTCAGGACGGAATTCCCGTCCTCCCGGCACACGCTGCGACCCGCTGGCTTGAGACATCGCAGTTGCACACCCGGCAGGGATGTGATACACTGGGCCGATTATGCTCGAAATTTTTGAAAATTCTTTCCCCCATCGGGATTACTCCATCGAGATCGTCTGTCCCGAATTTACGTCGGTTTGCCCCAAAACAGGCCAACCTGACTTCGGTACGCTGACGTTTCTGTATGTGCCTGACAAGTGGTGCATCGAACTGAAAAGTCTGAAAATGTATTTGCAGCAATTTCGCAATCAAGGCATTTTTTACGAAGACATCACGAACAGGATTGTGGATGATTTGGTCAATACGCTTCATCCCCGTCGCCTGAAATTGACGGCCGCTTTCACCCCCCGCGGTGGTATTTCGACCACGGTAAACGTGGAATGGACAGGCGAAAAATGACAAATGGCCAGAAGCCAAAGAAATACGCAGTGCCGCCGAAGTGAGACATGTCCCGTCCGTTATGGTAAAATGCGCTTACGAGAAGAACAAAGAGGGAGAATCATCGCATGACCAATCGGGTACTGATTATCGGAGCCGGCGGAGTAGGACGAGTCACAACATTCAAATGCGCACAACGCCGAGATATTTTTAACGAAATTACTTTGGCAAGCCGAACAAAAGAAAAATGCGATGCCATCGTCGCAGACATCCATGCCAAAGGTCTCAAACAACCCATTCATACCGCCGCTGTCGATGCCGATAACGTTTCCGAACTCGTCGCTCTGATCAAAAACGTTAAGCCAAATCTCGTCGTTCACCTCGCCCTGCCCTACCAAGACCTGACCATCATGGATGCATGCCTCGAAACAGGCGTCCATTACCTCGATACGGCAAACTATGAACATCCCGATACCGCCAAATTTTGCTACTCCCCGCAATGGAAATATCACGAACGCTTCGAAAAAGCCGGCCTCTTGGCTCTGCTCGGGAGCGGTTTCGATCCCGGCGTAACGAATGTTTACGTCGCACACGCACGAAAACACCATTTTGACCGAATGGATACGGTCGATATTATCGACTGCAATGCCGGCGATCACGGCTATCCCTTTGCGACAAACTTTAATCCCGAAATCAACATCCGCGAAGTTACCGCAAAAGGCCGGTTTTACGAAAAGGGAGCCTGGCACGAAACCGACCCGTTGTCGGTCAAAAAAGTCTTCGATTTCCCCGAAGGAATCGGCCCGAAAGATATGTACCTCCTCTATCACGAAGAGATGGAATCGCTCGTCAAACACTATCCCGAAGTGCAGCGGATGCGGTTTTGGATGACTTTTGGCCAATCGTATTTGACGCATTTGAAGGTGCTGGAAAATGTTGGAATGACGCGGATTGATCCGGTCATGTACGAAGGCCGGGAAATCATACCGCTCCAATTTTTGAAAGCATTGTTACCAGATCCGGCATCGCTGGGGCCGCGAACGAAAGGGAAAACCTGCATTGGTTGTTGGATTACGGGTACGGGTAAAGCAACGTCGGCATCGCCTTATTACATTTATAATATATGCGATCATGAGGCGTGTTATGCGGAGACGGGAGCGCAGGCGGTCAGTTATACGACGGGGGTGCCGGCGGCATTGGGGGCCAAGTTGATATTGTCGGGCCAGTGGTCGGGCCGGGGCGTATTCAATATGGAGCAATTTGATCCTGATCCGTTCATGTCGGAGATAGGCGATTGGGGTTTGCCTTGGGTTGAGTCGTTTCCGGCTGGCGACGGCGGACTTGCGTAATGTAAGGCACACGAGCAAGTGCACGCACAAGAGCCGGGGGCTTACGCCCCCGGGTGAATCCACGTCGAATAGCCGGGCGGTTAGCGAGTTTCGGCCATCCGGTTGACCGCATTGAGTATCGCAACCGTAGTCGCCTCAATCGTATCAGTCGAAACGCCATGCCCCCGGTACGTCTCGCCCTTGTAATCTATCAATATCGTTACATCACCCTGCGCATCTTCCCCCGCCGAAACACTCTGCGCCCTAAATTCCTTGACCGACATGTCCAAACCCGTAATGTCCCGAATCGCAAGGAAAATCGAATCAATCGGACCATCGCCCGCATTGATTTCCTTCGTATATTCCTGCTCGCCCCGGCGGATTTTAAGCATCAACGTCGGCGTTTTGTCCGTTTGGCAATGCAAATTATACGACACAAAACTCCAACCGCTCGAAACCTTCGGCACCCCGCCGGCCTGACCTTCGTGAATCAGTTGCTCAATTAGTGCCAAAATATCCTCATCGTAAATGTTTTTCTTTCGGTCGGCCAACTTCTTGAATTCCTCAAATACCTTGGACAACAATTCGGCATCCAATTCATATCCCAACGTTTTGGCCCTATCCGCTAATGCCGCCCGCCCGCTGTGCTTGCCCAGCACCAAATCAGTCTTGAGAAAACCAACATCCGCCGGAGACATAATTTCATACGTCGTCGGATGTTTTAGCATGCCGTCCTGATGTATTCCCGACTCATGCGCAAACGCATTCTGCCCGACAATCGCCTTATTTCTCGGAACTTTCAGGCCGGTAACGGTCGATACCAACCGGCTTATCGGCACGAGTTTTTGCGTGATAATCCGCGTCGTCGCATTGTAAATATCGTTTCGGGTTTTCAGTGCCATAACGATTTCTTCGAGCGAACAGTTTCCTGCCCTTTCGCCGAGACCGTTGATGGTACATTCAACTTGTCCAGCACCGGCCTGCACGGCAGCCAAACTCGTCGCGACGGCCATCCCGAGGTCGTTGTGGTTATGTACGCTGATGACCGCCTTGTCGATGTTCGGCACTCGCTCGAACAGACTGCGGATGCGCTCATACATTTCGCTCGGCGTGGAATATCCGACGGTGTCAGGTATGTTGACGGTCGTCGCACCGGCCTCGATGACTGCTTCGACGACTCGGCAAAGATGCTCGATTTCCGTTCGGGTCGCATCTTCGGCGGAAAATTCAATATCGGGACAGAGATTCCGAGCGAATTTGACGCCCGCGACGGCGGATTCGATATTCCGTTCGGGCGTCATACGGAGTTTGTGTTCCCGATGAATCGGACTGGTTGCGAGGAACACGTGAATTCGTGGTTGTTCGGCATTTTCCAGTGCTTTGGCAGCGGTTTCGATGTCTTTTTCGACACACCGTGCGAGGCTGCAAATGCTGCTTCCTTTAATGGAGTTGGCAACGGCTTGAACGGATTCAAAATCGCCGGGCGAGGCGATGGCGAAACCGGCTTCGATGACATCAACGCCGAGGTCGGCCAGGGCGGCGGCGACTTTAAGTTTTTCGCTCAGGTTCATGCTGGCCCCGGGCGATTGTTCTCCGTCGCGAAGAGTCGTGTCGAATATCTTGATGGTACGCATAAGCATAGTGTACCCCGTTTGGCGAGTCTGGCAAGGGATGGAAGGGCAGATCCGAACCCGGGGTCGCTCACACAAGAGCCGGGGGGCGTTAGCCCCCGGGTGAACCACGTCGAAAAAATCTATATCGAAAAACCCGGGGGCTGACGCCCTCGGCTCGTGTGCCCACTAGCCGAACAGCGAACGCACCGCAAATGCAGCGTAATTTCTGTTGTAAAGGATCGAATTCATCGAATTCTGTGCCAATAATTCCGCTCGAGCCATCCGACTCGACTCCCACGCAAGATCCACATTGGATATGCGACCCTCCGCTCCCACAAACGACTCCAATCGCGAATCCAAGGCTCGCTGATTCAACGCAATCACATTCTGACTGCCGCCAAGCGTTCCCACATGCGTCGCGATAGCAGTTTGCAAGGTTTCCGCCGCTGTAACAGCCGCTGCAAGCGTCGTGTCATTGGCAATGGCTTCAATCGCAGTTTTCAAACCGGCTGCCGCCGAAGCACTAACGCTTGACTGTAAATCAGGAAGAGTGAACGCCAACGATTGCCCGCCGCCAAGTTGATAGGTCTTGGCCAGACCGTCCGTCGTAGCCAGGAGTTTATCACCGCTGTACGTTGTTGACGCGACAATCGAATCATACAGCGTCATAAAGTTTGTCGCGATTACTTTTTTGGCGGCCGCATCCCCCTCTCCATTCAATGCCCCGAGCAGGCTGGCTTCCGACGGATTGCTCGGGTCGGAGCCAGCAATGAGTTCAAGCAGTTTCATCATTCCGCCGGCCGCGACATTTGTCAGGTTTTCCGCTTGCCCCATTCCCGCCTGCAAACCGTGAATGCCTTTGATATCCGCTCGGAGTCCTTCCCTCACGATGAGTCCGCCCGGATCATCCCTGCCGGAATTGATTCGCTGCCCCGTCGCGAACCGCTGTTGTATTTCGCTGATGTCTGTGCTGGCCCTGTTAAAGGACGAAATTGCCCGCATTTCCGGGATGTTTGTGCTGAACCAAATGGTCATGGTATCGTAGGATGGTTAAGGGTTAAAAGGTCCGGTTATACCGGTTATACGGATTATGATAGGTATTTTAGGCAAAATGGCGAAAAAAGCAACGGGTGCGTGCATCTACAACAACAAATTGGCAAAAAGGCGGTCGAAATTGCGGTAATACAGGATCGAATACAATGTCGATTGGGCAAGGATCTCCGCTCGATTGAGCCGCGAAGACTCGAATGCCATATCTGCATTGGAAATCAATGCTTCCGATTCCGAAACCATTTCCAACTGACTCTCCAAACTTCTGGCATTACTGTCCAAAACATGCTTTTGCACGGCACCGATTGACCCGCGTTGCACCGTCGTCGCATTGTGTGCCTCATTGACAATCGCATAGGCCCGTGCCTTGCCGTCTTCCGAATCCAAATCTATCGTTCGCAATTCGTGCAGCGTGCCGCTTGCTCCGCCGAGTTGCGTCGTCGTCATATTCGCTATCGTCATTCGGTATTGCATAGATTCCTGCACATCTTTACCGAGTTGGAAGAGCAATTCGCCGGTCGAACCATCGAGCAGCCGCTTGCCGTTGTAGGTCGTTGCCCGAACCGTGCCGTCTATCATGTTCAAAATGTCGTTAATTTGCTGACGTTTCACATCCGCCGTCAGGTTATCATCATAAATCAAGCCGAGCAAGCCTCCGTCGTCTCGGTCGTTGATGTCGCCGATGAGCATTTGGGAGATGTTCGACAGGCCGCTTTCCGCCGTGGAAAGCATTTGATTCGCCGCGGAAGTTGAGCGTTGGGCAGCCTGGATGCCTCGGATGTCGGCCCGCATGATTTCGCGGGAAATAAGACCCGTCGGATCGTCTTTTCCGCTGATAATTCGCTGGCCCGTTTCGAGTCTTCGGACGGTTTCGGCAATTTCCAGGCCTATGCGGTTGAAGAGCAAAATCGACCGATATTCGTTTGCGCCGGGATTAAAAACGATGTTCATAACGATTATGCCGAATGTTCGGGATATAAGGATAATAACGAGGATGCCGACAATTTAGAATATGCGGATTATTCCGTCAATATGGGTAATATGGAATAATCGGAATTTAACGAAAATTCCGATTATTCTGTCGTTATAATCGCTATAACCGTTATAATCGTTATAAAGAGACCGGATTTTGCGCAAGAGTTTGCAGCGTCAGCACCTGGGGCGCATTTTTTCGTTTTTTGTGAAGTTCCTATTCGCGGCAAGACGATTGAATGAGAAGGCACACCATCAGGGATGTCCACCTAAAAATTTTAGGGTGCTTTATCAGTTAAGTCGTTCGGAGGAAATAATGCGATTGCTCATAATTCCGTTTATTTTGATAGCGATGCTCGTTCAAGCATCCGGCCCTGCTCTCGGGAATAACCAAGAAGCAGCAGAAAAGATCGCGCAAGCGATCGGTAATAAGTTTCCCGATGCAGACATCAATGTCGCCTATCAAGGCGGACAAGTCGGCCTCGCCGGGGAAGCCGTTTCGCAGGATCAGCGGCGACAAATTGCCGAATATGTCCAAAACATACCCGGCGTCAATGTTACCGTGGTCAGTAACGAGATTCAAGTTGCCGCTGCGAAAGCCGCCGCCGCAATGCAAGCCCAGTTACCTGCCCGAAGGCCGCCCGTCGCCGCTTTGACCGATCCTGCGCCGATTCCGAGCAGAACACCCGCTCCTGCCGCTCGACAAGGACAGCCGGTACAGGCTCCGCAAACGGGTCCCGGCGCAGCGTTGCCGCAGTACACGCAACAGCATTATCCGGCTGCGTACGGCGTGCATCCTGGTCAGCATCCGGCAGTTGGTGCTCCATTTGCACCGGTTCAACATGCAATGCCTGCTCAGCCGATGCAGCAGCATCCAGCCCCTCACCAGCAGGCACACCACGGTCAGATGGCGGGACAGTATCACCAAGCGCATCTGCCGGAATATGCTTGGCCTGCGTATGCAAACTACCCGAATTACGCCCAGGTTTCCTATCCGAGAGCGTATTCGCCGCAGGCTTGGCCCTATATCGGCCCGTTTTATCCCTATCCGCAGGTGCCAATGGACTGGCGCAAAGTAACGCTGGAGTTTAACAACGGAAATTGGTGGTTGGATTTCGATGATGGCACGCCGTCAGGCCCGTTCTCTGGACTGTTCCGACAACCGCAACAGTATACGTACTAATAATTCGCCTCGTAAGGCTCTCCAGGGCTGAAGCCCTGGGCTAATATATGCTCCGCCCGGCAAGGGCGGTCTCGCAAATGTACTGACATCTCGTAATAGATACAAGAGCAATACCGAATCGCACACAAAACACAAAGGATTGGCAAAATGACAAAGAAGATTTACACAATAGGTTGCACATGGGTGCTTGCAGTGGCCATTGCCGCCTCGAGCGGCTGCATTGGCGTTCACGGTCCTGGACTTGGAGTCTTGAGTATTCCCGCTCCGGTGAGTCCCTTTCATCAGCAAAAGGCGGAAGACCATGCTTTTGAGAAGGCCCGATACGGCAAGGTCGCGATTCTCCCGCCGATTTTGGATGAGAATCATATTGCACTTGACCCTCCGTCGGATGATGAAGTCATCAGGGCATTGGAAGAGATACGTCCGGTCAGCGGCGGCATTCCCGGCTTGGAAGTTACGATGCGTAACGTCAAGGGAATCACGAAGGAACTGATTGCGGACTATATTGATCCTCCGCGGGTGGTGCCTTTGGTTGGCCCGGTGCAGTTGCATCATGCTCACTATAAATGTACGGTTTATTTTGAGGAAATCACGCATGTGGGTTGGCCGGTTCCGCACGAGATCAAGACGGAGTCGGGCGTCGAAGTGATTTATATTGACAAAGATCATTTCCATCGAGTTGGCGGCGGCGAGGTGCATGCTCCGTTGCATTGATAATTACAGCATTGATCATCACCCTGGCAGACGCCACGGGCTCTGAAAAGGCGATCTTACGCATCGCCTTCTTTGACTTGTTCGGAAGCCGTCACTCCGGCAAGCCGGAATCCCACATTAGGCTCCCACATCAGGCAATGGGGGGCTTGCCATAAGCAACGCGGAAAAGGATAATGCTATCAGAGAAGCCAGGATTTCCCTCTCCAATCCGCCGCTATGCAAAAGTTCCATTCTATCCTTTTCGCCGTCGGCTCGGCGATGCTCGTTGCAACCGCCTCACTCCTCGCCGAAATACCAACTCATACCATCCTGCTCCAGGGAACCGTCGTCGATGATGCTGGCAAACCCGTTGCCGATGCCGAAGTCTACTACGGCGGCCATACTTTGGCCGAAATTGTGAATCCAGAACGACGGCAACGCACCGATGAACACGGAAAATTCGTCCTGCCGATTCCAGCCGAACGATTCCACAGGGGAATGCCCCTCTACGCCTTTTCCCCTGAAAAAGAACGGCTTGCAGAAGCAAGACCAAAACTCAAAGAAGGCATATCGGAGATTACCGAATTCACGCTCACGCTGGAAAAAACCCGAATCATTACCGGAACTGTTACCGACGGAACCGGCACTCCCGTCGCAGGTGCTATGGTCGGCGGCACTTGGGATACGCCCTATCCGAGTGTTACGTACACCGACAAAGACGGTCATTTCCGTTTTGCCTATCCCGAAGATGGAATACGGACACTCCATCAAGTGTTTGCCGTTCACACAGAACTCGGGATGGACTATGTGGAAACCGAAGAAGGCAGAGGGCTCAGGAGCGAAACCTCGCCGGGCAGTATCAGCGACGGGCCGTTCTCGCTGACACTGATACCGTGGCAAACGTATCCCGTTCGTGTAGTTGACGAACATCAAACGCCGATACCGGGCATCGAAGTTAACGCTTGGCTCCAGCGCAAGCCTGGCGTAGATAGTATCAATATCTGGATTCCGATTCTTTCCGTAACTGACGCTCAAGGAATCGCCACGGTGCCGTCGATTTCCGAGCGAACATATTTTGTCGCACGTCCTCCCGCTGAAGGCGTCCTGATGCCGGACGGCAGCCGTCTGTTTTTCGGAAACACGGACAAATTTTCGACCGATTTCGATCCTTCCGAAGCAATTCCGACGCTGGTTTTGGAGCGTCGAGCGAACGTCAAAGGAACCGTGAAACGTGCCGACGGCACCCCGGTTGCGTGGTCGGGCATCACGATCAGTCGGCATAATCTTTGTGGACACGGTATCCAATGGAGCAATGCGAACGGCGAATTTAGCATTCCTTGGGCCAAGGCGGGGGAACTATATGATATTGGAGTTGAAAGCGAACTCGGTGCCGCACCGGGCGTTTTTGCGTTTGACGTCGGCGACGGCATTGAGGAACGGCGGCTGGATTTTGTGCTCGGAAACGGCATCCGGCTGCATGGAACGGTCTACAACCCTGATGGAACGCCTTCGGAGCAGTACCTGATTTTTCTATTTGAAAAATGTCCGCCGGGCGGCTGTCCTGACGGCGTGGTTGTTCGGCAGGTCAGTGATGGAGACAAGCCGAATTCAGGCGGAAAATACGAGTATTCGCTTCCGGCCGTCGGACGGATATACGACATTTCGGTTTCGTCGTATGTGAATCCCGACGTTTCCTTACAGATTGCGGATTTCGCGGTCAACGGTGATGAAGGCGAAATTAAACTCGATCTGCATTTACAACCAGGGGAAAGGTAGGAAAGTGCGTCGCGACAACATTCAGAACTTGCCCATGCCGAACTATCTTTGCCTTTCCATCGACGGACTGCAACACGGGATGATCGGTGCGTTCGGGAATACCTGGATCCAAACGCCGACACTCGATGCCCTCGCGTGCCAATCCGCCCTGTTTGACCGATTCTATGCGGCCTCACTCGACCTATCAACAACGCTCAACGAACTTTGGCAATTTCCAACGGACTATCATAAAACCTTGCTGACCGACGATGCCGGCGTTTTTCTGCACGAACACGCAGGCCGATTCGACGCAAAACACCGATTGGAGGCAAAATCCCGAAAATATCCCGTTCGAAAAATCGAAGGCACGCAATTTTATCATAATATCGCAACGTTGGCCGACCTGTTGCAGCAGCGAACGGACGAGCCGTTTGTCTTTTGGGCGCATTTCAAAGGCTTTCGCGGGCCGTGGGACTTTCCCATTTCGTATCGGCAGCGTTATCAGGTTGATGAAGACCCTGATCCTTATTCGGGCATTGCGTTGCCTGATATTGCGGGCAAAAACATTGATCCCGACGTTCGGCAAGCGGTAGCGGAGGCGTATTCCGGCGGCGTGAGCGTTTTGGACGACACGCTTTCGGGCCTGCTCGCGTTTTTGCAGGAAGAGGGACTTGACCGGAATACCGTGTTGTTGCTGATGTCGGTTCGCGGATTTTCGTTGGGCGAGCACCGTTATATTGGGGCCAACGAGGATTTATATGGGGAGAATGTGCATTTACCGCTTTTTATCCGTTTTCCTGACGGTTTTCATTCAGGTTTTCGCAGTCAGGCATTGTTGCAACCTGGCGATGTTTGGAAACTTTTGACCAACGACATCTTGCCGAGCGAGCCGGATGAGTTTCATGCAGCGATCCACATTGCTGGCGGAGTCACGGTCATGCCGGATTGGTTTGTATACAGAAAGTCTTCCGGTACGGAACTGTATGTCAAGCCGGACGACCGTTGGGAGGTCAATGACGTTGCCGGCCGATGTCCGCATGTTTTGGAGGATTTAGAGCGTATTTCAAATTGCACTGGACAGAATCACCGTCATCCCGGCGCAAGCCGGGATCTAGGCATTGCGTGCGATGTTGGTTCTTCTGGGTTCCGACTTTCGCCGGAATGACGAAAAAAGGTCCAGTCCCGTTTCATAGCCGATCAATCGAAAGACTGGGATCGCGAAGGAACACCTGCTGCACCCAAGGCGTGCCGAGAACATCATTGATTCCCCGCTTTAGTTTCTCCTTGATGCTTACATTGCCTACCTCTTGACGTTCTTCAATCGTTGTTGCAGCCAATATCGTTGTGATTCGGTCAATAACCTCATTCATTCGCCGATCGTGTTCCCGATCGAAGGCTACAGCGTCTCTCCTCCGAAGCTGAACAAACAAAGAAGCAGAAAAAACCTGCCTTTCTTCATTCCGTATGGTGGATACAACAAATTTCTCGCCATCCCGGAGAGGTCGTTCGACCATCCGCTCTGCTGCCACGTCGGATGCCTCCGGCCTTGGTGCCTCGCCGAACGGCATTCCCAACAATGTATAATATGCGGGTTCCGATAGAGCCCCCGGCACCGGCCTCGACGCCACCGACCTTAACGATTGCTGGAACATCCAATCGTACAGTAGTTGGTTACTGTACGTCCGCGTCCAGGAATCATGTCCCTCACCTTCGTATACGGTAAGGAGAACATCCCTTCCGCCAGCGAGGATTGCTCTGCCGATACTGCGGATTGCTTCGACCATATTTTCCGAAAGGGCCAGCGGAACAATCATATCCCGGTCGCCGTGGAATGCCCAAATAGGCGTATGGAGCATCCTGCTTGCCCAGTCCGGTTTTCCGCCGCCGCAGATGGGAGCCGCCGCTGCAAATCGGCCCGGCGATTCATTCAAACACATCCAAGTGCCGAAACCGCCCATACTCAATCCGGTAATATAAATCCGGCTCTTGTCGATTTTGTAGTTGGCTTCGATATGGTCGAGCAAGAGCATCAGTTGGGCGGGCGACCAGGCGAAGCCGTCTTTGCACTGCGGCGAAACGGTAACGGCGGGGAAATTTTTGGCGAATTCGGGATTGTCGAGCAGTTTTGGCGGGCCGTGGACTTTGACTTTGGCAAGGTCCTCGGGCGTGTTTCCGCGTTCGCCTCGACCATGCAGGAAGAGCAGGAGCGGAGCGCCGCTGGTTTGGGCTTGGGCTTCGTAGTTGGCCGGCAAAAAGAGCCAATAGTGTACCGTTTCGGTTTTGGATTCATCAATTGGCCTTGGTTCGCCGATCATCATAAATCCTTCGGGACCATCGGGCCAGGTGCTTGTACTGGCGGCCAGTTGAACGCTTTGTGCGGTTTGCGTGCCTGGCGTGGGAGGTTCATTTGTTTGACCGGAAACGGTGATCGTCAGCATAAACAGGCATGCCAGGGGAAGAAGCATTTTCATGGTGCGTTTAGCGGTTGAAGGAGGGCTGCCCGCATTGTAGCAGAATGATTGCGTTGCCGCAAGGGATCATAGTGCCTGCGTTCATCGCACGCCAGTCCCCCGCCTAACTTTTCACACACTCTAATACCACGGCGTCGGCGGACGATACTGCTCCATATCAATCGAACGGAACCAATCAATCGTCTTACGCAAACCCTCCTCCAACGGAACAGTCGGCTGCCAACCAAGTTTCGCACGAGCCAACGAAATGTCAGGACATCGCTGCTTCGGATCATCGGCGGGAAGCGGCTTTTCAACCAATCCCACCGCTGGATTGCCCACCAAACGAATAATCATCTCGGCAAGTTCACGTATCGTGAATTCCGACGGATTGCCGATGTTGACCGGCCCGATAAAATCCTCGCCGTTATTCATCATTCGGATCATCGCTTCGACCAAATCATCGCGATAGCAGAACGAACGCGTCTGCGAACCATCGCCGAAAATCGTAATCGGCTCGCCTTTCAGGGCCTGCCGGATAAAATTAGAAACAACTCGCCCATCGTAAGGGTGCATTCTCGGGCCGTAAGTATTGAAAATGCGAACGATGCGAATCGGCATTTTGTGCATTCGCCGATAATCCATAAAAAGCGTTTCGGCGGCTCTTTTTCCTTCGTCGTAACAGGCTCGGGGGCCGATGGGATTGACGTTGCCGCAATAGGATTCCGGCTGCGGATGGACATCGGGATCGCCGTAAACTTCGCTGGTCGATGCTTGCAAAATGTTGATTCGGCAGCGTTTGGCGAGGCCGAGCATATTGATGGAGCCGGCCACGGACGTTTTCATTGTGCTGATGGGATCGTATTGATAATGTCCAGGCGCGGCGGGACAGGCCAAATTGTATATTTCATCGACTTCGAGGTAGAGCGGAAAAGTAATATCGTGTCGGATCAACTCAAAGTTTGGCTCATTCAGGAGATGCGCGATGTTTGATTTTTGGCTGGTGAAGAAATTATCGACGCAAATGACGTCGTGTTGTTCTGCGACGAGGCGTTCGCAGAGATGCGAGCCGAGGAAACCAGCACCGCCGGTGATGAGAATGCGTTTGAGTTTTGACATTCGGTTTATTGTAACGGCATAATCCTTATAGGGAAGAGCATAAGAGCCTGTGGCATACAACAGACGGCTTGCATAGTTCCGCCGTTTGGGATATACTGGCGAAAGATTATCGCATAACACTTACCATCATGTCCGAGCCGACTGCCAAAATCGACCGCCGCGACCTTATGAAAACGACTGCGGCCGCTGGAATCGGAGCCTGCGCTCTCGGCGCACCAATTTGCGCTGCCATCCAACTCGTTACCGCTCCCGTCTTTGTCGAAGGCGGTGCCGGAAAATTTTATCCCATTACGACCCTCGATTCGCTGACCGAACGGCCACAACGCTTTGCAATCATCGACGATAAAGTGGATGCCTGGACAACCTTGCCGAACCAAAAAATCGGAACGCTCTATCTGCGGCGAGTTGGCAACGAGGCCCAAGCCCTGCACGCACTGTGTCCCCACGCGGGCTGTATGGTTCAAGTCATCGGCGAAAATCCAGAAACAAAAGCAAGGGAAGACCTGTATTCCTGCCCGTGTCATACCGCGTATTTTGATTTGAACGGAGTACGAACCGGCAACAATGCGTCGCCCCGCGATTTGGATACGCTCGAATGCAAAATCGAAGATGGCCGAGTTTATGTCAAGTTTGAGAATTTTACATTTGGCATTGCGGATAAACGGCCGAATTAGGGACTCCGTGTCATGAAACGCAACGCAACTTCTTCCCGCGGCGGATTGTCAAAAATCGGCGATGTGTTGCCGCAGTTGATTGTGCGTTATGGATTGCACCGTCGGCGTGATTTGGGGCGAATCGAGGATGCTTGGCGGCAGGCCGTCGGCGAGCAATTTTCCGCCGTAACGCACGTTAAAAAAATCTATCGGGGAACGCTGACGGTCAAGGTCCCGCATAATGCTTTCATACAGGAATTATCTTTTCGGCAGGCCGAATTGGTTGCCTCGCTTGCCGAATCGCTCCCGGAAGAGAAAATCAAGAAAATCTGTTTCGTGGGTTAATGGACTTTGGGCGAAAACCGTCAATCCGGCGTTAACCGCGTCGCCCGGCGGCTTGTCGCCCCTGTGGATTCCGGCCTACAGCGGCATGATGATTATGCGAGTTTCCGAACGAGCCCAACAAATCCCGGCTTGCTATCTTGCCCATTTTCGGCTATAATGCACGCCACGTTTTGGATAAAATACACACAGAATGACTGCAAATAACAACTCGTCGCCCCAAACCACCGGAAAACTCGTTGGTATCACCCCCCAAGGACTCTACAGCAAATGCGTCGCTCTTGCCAATAATCTCTGGTGGAGTTGGCATCCCGAAGTCATCAGCCTCTTCCGCTCGCTCGATCCCATCCGATGGCGACAACTCGGGCACAATCCCATCGCTCTCCTCCACGAATTCACTCCCGAAAGACTGGAAATCCGTGCCGCGGAACTCGTCCTCTATACCAGAATCGACCAAGCATACCGCCGAATGACCGAGTATATGACCGCCCGAACCACTTGGGCAAGGCGAAACGTCGGCGTTCTCGGTTCCCAACCCGTCGCCTATTTTTCGCTGGAATTCGGCATTCACGAGTCGGTGCCGATCTACTCCGGCGGCCTCGGCGTCCTCTCCGGCGACCATATCAAAAGTGCAAGCGGCCTCGGCGTGCCGCTCGTTGCCATCGGACTGTTTTATAACCAAGGATATTTCAAACAACACCTCGATATCGAAGGCTGGCAACAGGAAGAGTACATCGACACGCCCGTCCAATTTCTTCCCCTGGAAAGTGCAACTGACCAAAAAGGCAACAAAGTTACCGTCGAAGTCCAAACCCGAAGCGGGACGATTTACGCCAAAGTTCGGCAACTTCACGTAGGCCGCGTCAGGCTTCTGCTCCTCGACACCGACCTTGAAGAAAACCAGCAGCAAGATCGGCAACTGACAAGCCGACTCTACGGCGGCGACAACCGAACGCGAATTCGACAAGAAATCGTCTCCGGGATTGGCGGCGTTAGGGCGTTGGAAGCCCTGGGGATTCGGGCGGGAGTTTATCATCTAAACGAAGGACACAATGCGTTTGCCATTTTGGAAGCAACCCGGCTGCGAATGGAACGGGATGGAAAATCGTTTGATCAGGCGGCATCGGAAATTGCCCAAAAAACGGTATTTACCACGCACACGCCGGTTCCGGCGGGACATGACCGATTTGACAGCAGTCTGATCGATGAACATTTGGGCCCCTTGCGTGAACAACTCGGCATTGACCACGGACACCTGATGGCACTTGGCCGAGTTGACCCGAGCAACTCCCATGAAACCTTCTGCATGACGGTTTTGGGCCTCAAAATGTCCCGATATGCGAATGCGGTTGCGTCGTTACACGGTGTGGTTTCCCGAAAAATGTGGCACGGTCTCTGGCCCCAGTTGCCGGAAGAAAAAGTCCCTATCGGACACATCACGAATGGCGTCCATGTTCCCAGTTGGATGGCTTGGCAGTTTAACACCTTGCTCGAACGGCATATGCCGACGTCCTGGTCGGCGGAATCCTACGATCCGAAGGAATGGGAAGCCGTTCATGACATAGATCCCGGCGAATTTTGGGAAACGCACTGTGCATTGAAAAATTTGCTGGTTGCGTTTGTTCGCCGCCGTGTCAGCCGACAATGCCGGCGTCGTGGCGAAGCCGACGATGTCATCGACCGGGCAAGAACTATCCTGGACCCGCAAGCCTTAACCATCGGATTTGGCCGACGTTTCGCGACGTACAAACGGGCGACTTTGGTTCTAAACCAAATCGAGCGGATGGCGAGAATTTGCAATGATCCCGACCGTCCGGTACAGTTTATCTTCGCGGGCAAAGCGCATCCGGCGGACAAACCCGGCAAGGAATTTATCCAAACGATTGCGAATTTGCGAAATGATCCGCAATTTGCAAACCGGTTTGTGTTTATTGAGGACTACGACATTAACGTTTGTCGGCATATGGTGCAGGGTGTTGATGTTTGGCTCAATACTCCGCGTCGGCCTTTGGAGGCGTCGGGAACGAGCGGGATGAAGGCGGTGCTCAATGGCGGATTGAATTTGTCGATTCTCGATGGTTGGTGGGCAGAGGCCTATGATGGAACCAACGGATTTGCAATCAGTAGGGGAACGAGTCATACGGACGATACCGTTACGGATAAACGGGATGCGGAGAGTTTGTTTGATGTGTTAGAGCATGAGGTGGTGCCGTTGTACTATGACATTGACGAGCATGGTTTGCCGATGAAATGGATTGAGCGGATGATGAGTTCGGTCAGTTCTTTGGCTTGGCGTTTCAGTGCGCACCGGATGGTTGCCGACTATACTACGGACGCGTATCTTCCTGCTGCTGGCGGAACGAGTTGCAAGGTCGAACGGTAGAGTGCATCTCTTTTGTGCTGGGCAAAAAACAGTCCTTCCGGCGAGCCGGAAGGACCATTTCAAACCAGTCGCTTATCGACAAAGTGTTTACAAACAGAGCGGTAGCACAACTCCCAACTATGCAGCCTTTTTCTGCGCCGCCGGAACTTGATGCAACGGCAAAACACTCGGTTGCAAAATTGATGATAACAACTCATCACTCTTTTCCATCACCATCCTTGACTGAATTGCCTCCATACCGTCCTGCAATAAGATGCGTTTGCTTCCATACTTCGTTATCGACTTGGCCAACACGCTTCGGTGCTCCAAACCCAACGGCGCACTGTCCCAAGTCGATGGCGTGCCGAAAAGACCTATCGTTTGCGTACCCACCGCAGCGGCAAGTTGCAATTCCGCCGAGTCCGATCCGATGAAAACAGTTGCCGATTTGGCCAACGCTCCCCTCTGGGCCAACGTGGTTTCCAATGATTGCAGAGCGGCTCCGCCCGAAAAATGAATGACGGATTCCGCCCGTCGGTATTCTTGGTCGCCTCCGCACCACGTAATCAACGACGGCAAGTTCCATTCTTCCAAAAGGTGTCTTGCAACGGCACCGAACCGCTCTTCCTGCCATCGGGCTTCGGGCCTTTCCGCACTGACGTGAAGCAGGGCAAAATTGCCCAATAAGCCTTTTTGGTGCAGGATATTCCGAGCAGTGATTTTGTCTTTTTCGCAGTCCGGCATGTCGAACGCAATATCGCAACCGTATATGCCAAACGGTTGGAGCAGGTGTAATTTTCTGTAAATTTGGTGCTTTTCGTCGGTCAAAACCCTGACATTATAGAAGAATCGGGCATATTTTCCGGCGAAGCCGATTCGGTAATGTGCATTGGCAAGCCAAGAAGCAAAGGCACTTGCGAAGGAAGATTGCGGATCAATCGCAACTTGGGGGGCGAAGGCTTGGAGACGTTTTCGAGTTCTGCGGATTTCGGACGGATGTTTGAGCCAATCTTTTCGGATGATGATAAAGCGGTTGATGGCCCAATGATCCGATATAAGCGGTGCGGATTCGGCCCCGATGAGCCAAGCGATTTCGGCATGGGGAAATCGGTGTTTGACCGCAACGAGTATGGGAAGACTTTGGATTGTCTCTGCGGTATTGCCGAAATTTGTAATCAGGATGCGTCGTGGATTTGCCAATTCTTTAGGCAGGAAGGTTTTACCCACGAAGGAGAATGGTTTGTATGGCATCGTATTATGGACGTCGTTCAGTTTCCATTTTTAGGGTTTGGGATTATAATGATTTTCCGCAGGATGGTGCAAGAGGGAAAAGCAACCGCCAGCGGCGGCATACATCCGGGAGTCTCTCTTGACAAAACCCGGCAACGTGTGTAAATAGAGGGGAATAGAAAGTGGACGTCCGAATCGCCGCCCGTCCGAATTAACACTTCGTTAATTTCAATGCCCCCAAAATCAAGCAAATCTCAAGGTTTTTCCCTTGTAATCGTAGAGTCGCCCGCCAAAGCACGCACCATCAGCAAGTTCCTCGGTAAAGATTTCGTCGTCGAAGCCAGCGTCGGACATATCCGAGACCTCCCGCGTGTCGCCGCCGAAATTCCCGAAAAATTAAAAAAAGAAAAATGGGCCCGACTCGGCGTCAACGTCGAAGAAAACTTCGAGCCCCTTTACATCGTGCCCGACGATAAACGGCGGCAAATCAAAAAACTCGGCGAACTCGTCAAAGACGCCAACCAAATCTATCTCGCAACGGACGAAGACCGTGAAGGAGAAGCCATCAGTTGGCACCTCGTCGAAACCCTTAAGCCGAAAATCCCAACGCACCGTCTCGTCTTCAACGAAATCACGAAAAAAGCAATCCAAGACGCCCTGGCTTCGCCGCGAAGCATCGACAGCAACCTCGTACAAGCCCAAGAAACCCGGCGAATCATCGACCGGCTCTACGGCTACGAAGTTTCTCCGCTTTTGTGGTACAAAGTCCGACCGAAATTGTCCGCAGGCCGCGTCCAAAGCGTTGCCGTCCGGCTGATTGTTGAACGCGAAAAAGAACGCATCGCATTTCATAACGCAACCTATTGGGATTTGCTGGGAACGTTTTCTTGCGATGCACCCCGTAAGACAGGGCGGATCACAGCCGGTTTGACGAGCGTCGGCGGTCAGAAAATCCCCAGCGGCAAGGATTTCAATTCCGCAACCGGGAAACTGTTCGATCCCGCGGCCTGTTTGCTGCTCGACGAGCCCGCCGCCAACGCCCTGGCCGCTCGACTCAAACAATGTCCCGCTACGGTCAAGTCCGTCGAGGAAAAACCCTATACCGAACGGCCCTACGCTCCGTTTACGACGAGCACATTGCAGCAGGAAGCGAACCGAAAATTCGGTTTTACTGCCCGAACTACGATGAGTCTCGCTCAAGGTCTGTACGAAAACGGCTACATCACCTATATGAGGACCGATTCGACGAGTCTTTCGACCGAAGCAATCACGGCAGCGCGGAATCACATCAAACGGGAATACGGCAAGGAGTATTTGCCGGATTCGCCGCGGATTTATCAAACGAAGGTCAAAAATGCTCAGGAAGCCCACGAAGCAATTCGTCCGGCTGGCAGCGAGTTCGAGTTGCCGGAAAGTTTACGGGGGCAACTTTCGACCGACCAGCACAGATTGTACGATTTAATTTGGAAACGAACGGTCGCGTCCCAAATGTCCGACGTCCGGGGCAAACGCAAGTATTTGTCCGTCGCGGTCGATGATGCTCTGTTTTCGGTCAGCGGCAAGACGATTGACTTTCCGGGATACCTTCGGGCCTATGTCGAGGGTTCCGACGATCCTGATGCGGAATTGGCGGATCGGGAAGTCTTGCTGCCCGACGTCAAGCAGGGCGATTCGCTCAAAATTGCCGAACTGGAGCCGAAATCGCACACCACATCGCCGCCAGGTCGATATTCCGAAGCCTCGCTGACGAAAATTCTCACCGACAAGGGAATCGGCAGGCCGAGTACTTACGCATCAATTATCGAAACGATCCAAACACGGAATTACGTCTTCAAGAAGGGCGGTGCGCTCGTTCCGACTTGGGTTGCGTTTTCCGTGTGCCAACTGATGGTCGAACACCTCGGCGATTTGGTCGATTACGATTTTACCGCCCAGATGGAAGACCAACTCGATGCGATCAGCCGGGGCGAATTGCAATACTTGGATTATCTCAAGGAGTTTTACTTCGGCGAATCCGCAGAGCAGGGGAAGGGCCTGAAACCGCTTTTGGACAACAAAACGGAGCAGATTGACGCTCGGGCGGTCAACACTTTTCCGCTGTCAGCACCGGATGAGTATGCGGGGGATGAGCCGGTTGTCGTTCGGGTAGGGAAGTTCGGCCCTTATGTACAGCAGGGGGAAAAGACGGGTTCCTTGCCGGAAGATATGCCGCCGGATGAGTTGGATTACGCCAAGGCCATCGAGTTTTTGAACACGGTGAAGCAAGCGGATGCGCCGCTTGGGGAAGACCCTGCGACGGGCAAGCCGGTGTTTCTCAAAATTGGCCGATTTGGGCCGTACATTCAACTGGGCGAAATGGATGATAAGACGAAGCGGAATGCGTCGTTGCTGAAGGATATGTTGCCGGAAGATATGACGTTGGAGATTGCCCTTCGGTTATTGAGTTTGCCGCGTAATTTGGGCAAGCATCCAGACACGACGCTTGATGTTTTCGCTCAAAACGGGAAGTATGGGCCTTATATTTCTTGTGGCAAGGAGACGCGTTCGTTGCCGGCGGACATTTCGCCGTTGGAGGTGAGTTTGGAGGAGGCGGTGGAATTGCTTTTGCAGCCGAAGCCGGGCCGTGGTCGTCAATCGGCAGCGAAGTCGCAGCGGGCGATCAAGGTATTTGAGGATTCGCCGGTTACGGGCAAGCCGATTCAGTTGTTACCGGGCCGATTTGGCGATTATTTAACGGATGGAACGACGAATGCGACGTTGCCGAAGGACATCACGGCGGATGAGTTGACGTACGACCAGGCGGTGGTATTGTTGGAGGCCAAGGCCGCGAAGGGTCCCGTCGTGAAAAAGAAGGCCGTGAAGAAAGCGGCGAAAAAGGTGGTCAAGAAAACTACGGTGAAAAAAGCCGCAAAAAAGGCGGCGAAGAAAGCCAAACGCTAACGGAGAGGCAAATTAACGGGGTCGCAAATTGGCCCGAAATCACTTCCGTCATTCCGGCGAAAGCCGGAATCCAGAGGAACTGGCATCACATGCAATGTCTGGATTCCGGCTTTCGCCGGAATGACGATTTTTTGTCCAAAGCAAAAATGGATTCGCTCTAATTCCTCCGCGGCGGCATTTGGCCTGCGCCGGGCGTTACAGCATCAATGTTCGGCGTTGTGCTGGCATTGAAACGGCCAACGGCCCATTCAACCAACTCGCCAATCCGACGCACATTCTCCATATTGTGAAAATATCGGTTGCCGTGCCCAAACGATGTGTATGCAACCCGGCCATCGCCCTCCGCTCGAATCCAAGTCATCGGAAACGGCGGACGGTTATAATCCCGACCATCCATTCCGGCCGTTTCCTGAATCAGGAGAACATGCATATCTTTGCTGAATGAGCCCATTCCGTACCATTCATCCCAGGTCGTAAAACGCGGCCCGGCTTCTTTGAGGAACGGAAACGCCGTCGGCTGCACAACGGTCAACGTGCCGTACTGGTCGGGCCCGTGGCCGGTAAATCTCGCACCGACAAATTTGGTGTAAATATCCATCCCGTCTTCGTTCAAACCGCTGAATGTGTCGGTCGCGGAGTGAATTCCGACAAACCCTTTGCCCGCACGCACGGCGGCGAGCATTTTACGCAAACCCGCTTCGCTCATCGGCTTGGCAAAATCATTTTTGGAATCATCGGGATTGAGCAAGTTGCCGGATGTGTAGAAAACAAACGCATCGTATTGGCTAATATCGCCGTCGAAGACGCTGCCGTCTTGAGTTTCGACGATTTCGATATTTTTGTCGGCAAAATAAGAGGTGAGTCCCCGGCCGGACACGGTAGTTCCGTCCTCGAGTCGTTTAGCAGGATCGTGTTCGAAGCCTTGCGAACGGGTAAAATGCAGGACTTTTGCGGGTTTGGCCTCTTGGGCATTGAGTTCTTGGACGTAGAGCAGAGTGCAGAGTCCGAAAAATGCCGACAGGACGGCGAGGGAGAGGATGTGATGTCGCTTCATAGTGATTATTCCGAAGGAAAGGGTTATATTAGCGGCCCATTTGACCACATCGGACAGGGAATGTCAAGGGGATTGTTCCGCATTGGAGGCGACCGGCGGCCCAAAAGCGTGAGAGCGTCAACGCACGAGCCGGGGGCGTTAGCCCCCGGGTATGCGTACCGGGACCTACCAAAGTTTCCACCAAGGTTTTTCGTGCCGATCCTCGGGCTTTTTGGGAGCAGGAACACTAGAACGACGCTTTGCCTGCGCATGCATAATGTCCGAACGCTCCTGATGGGCCGCTTCCCGTTGCGGATCTTCCAATTCCAAAATCAACACTTTGGACGTCGGATGCGCAAATAACGAGTCGGAAAACCCTATCCGCCGAGAAATTCGCATCGCCCCGTCGCCCAACATATCTTGCATCGAAATTCCATTTTCCTGCTGCAACGGTTCGCCAAACTCTTCGAGCACCTCAAAGTTTTGGATGTTCAATCCCCGAACTCTTTCCGGCGCAAAGTAATACATCGCGCACGAACCCGATACGCTCTCGACCATGTATCCGAAAATTTTGATGTCCCAACGCTTTGCACAAGCCTCGCACTGTGCCTGATTGAGAATCATGGTCATTTCCCTGTCGAGTACCGCAGTCCACATCCCGTTGTACAGGGCGGCTTTGTGGATGAGTTTTTTCGGCTTCCCTTTTCTCGGCCAGCCGGTGAACTCCCAAATTTCGGCAAGTCCCGTCGCACGCTCAACGCCGCCGGTAAATTTCAATCCGAAACTATCAAATATGCCAGAGAAGTTTCCTGTAACATCTCCTTCGAACAAGATCAGACTGTGATTAGCACTCATGCAACACTCCTACTGGAAAACGCTATCGCGGTGTACGAGCACTTCCGCACGAAACCGCCCTACAGTATAGCATGCGATTGGCGAATTTGCAAATTTGGTTTACAAATTTTTCCGTTTTTCAATTCGCATCGCCAATCGGCACGCCGTACAGGATCGGGTTTTCCGAAACCAATGCCGACACGCCCGGCGGGAAAACCAACGGTTCCGTCCACTCCGGCGGTGCTGCCGGCAACGCCAATACGGTCGGTGCGGTCGCCTGAAGCAGAGATGGTTGAGCCAGTGTCCAAAACCGAATTGATGCGTCGAAACTGCCCGTTACCAACATCTGAATCCGAGAAACATATCGCATCGTCGATACCGTTCCCGTATGCCCCGACAAAATTGCCGTCTGCTCGCCCGTCGAGGGATCCCAAAGCCGAGCCATATTGTCGCTTTCGCCCGATGCCAGCACATCGCTCCCGCAAAATGTCAACGAAAACGTCTTGCCCGGCCGTTCCGAAAACACCCGAACCAACGCTCCGTCCTGCGGATTCCAAAGCATAATAAACGGTCCTTCGCCGCCCGTCGCGAGGAGCGAATCATCAGGACTAAAAGCCATCGCCCGAACCCGTCGGCCATCGCCCGCAATGTCGGTCAAGTGTCGATAGTCAGCCGTATTCCAAATGCGGACAATGCCCGTCCGTCCGCCGACGGCAAGCAGCGAGCCGTCGTGCGAATAGGCAACGGCTTCGTTGTTGGTGCCATGTGCAGGAAACGTCGCGATGAGTTGATAGGTTACGGCATCGTAAATTCGGACATTTTGGTCAAATCCGCAGACGGCAAACCGCGAACTATTGGGTTGGAACATAATCCGCCGCATTCCTCGGACGGGCTCCGGGATGCTATGGAGTCGCCGGCCGTCTTGGGTATCCCAAATGTGAATTTGTCCGTCTTGGGCGACGGTAACGAGTCGAGAATCATCGGGACTGAAGGCCAATCCGCGGACGGCTTCTTTGTGTTCGTGCAACTGGGCGACGAATTTTCGTTCTCGGACGTTCCAAAGTCGGATGATATGGTCATCGCCGCCGAGTGCGAGGAGGTGTCCTTGTTGAGCGAGGTCGAGCGACTTGACGATGGGAATTGGGCCATTTTTCCCGATTTCTCCGTGCAGGCGGACGATTTTTGTGGGTTCGAGGACTGTTTGTGCTTGGATTTGGGGGATCCAAGCGGTCAAGATTGCCAAGAGTGCGATTCTATACATTGCGAGCATCAAAAAGGCCGTAATCCGGATAAATACTCTTATCGGCAAAATCGGCACGATTGGACAAGAAATTTTCGTCGTTGCGTTGACTATGTTAGAGCGTATTCATTTTTGTGTTGGAAAAAACCGTCATTCCGGCGAAATCCGGAACCCAGAGAAACTGGTATCACACGCAATGTCTGGTTCCCGGCTTGTGCCGGGATGACGGAGCGGCGTCTAGGCCCTGTTCGGCGTTCTGGTATTGTGCTTTCGTGCGAAATGTGCTACAATACCCGACGGTGTCGCGCCCTCTTTGCGCCTGCAATCATTTTCACGAAAGGAGACCAGAAAAATGCGTAGAACCGTAAAACACATTGCCGTCCTGACGGCCGCCTTGCTCGTCAGCCTTGCCCCGGCATTCTGTCAGGGACAAGCCATCAGTCCCGAAAAGGCCATGGTGATGGGCTTTGTCGAAAACTATTTCCAGCACAACGAGGGCTTTACCATGCGGAAGTCGCTCGAATGGGGAGAAGTGCAAGCCGATGCGGAAGGCAATTCGACGATTCTCTACACGTTTGAAGGCCTTCAGGATGGAAACACTGTCCGGCAGACGGTCGACTTCACTTTCAATAAAGACGGGAGCGTTCGCAATGTGAGCGATCTTTCTGAAGAAGCCAAAAAATTGGTCGTAGGGTATTTCGAGCACCATGGTTTCGATGTAACAACCTTCAAAAACGCCAGTCTTGAAGTAACAAAACGCGACGACGGCACCCTTGTCGTCGATTATTGGCATGACCTGGATGTGCCCGTTTGGAGCAGAGATGTTTGGGCGAGGACTCAATCCAGGTATCGTGTTCGCCATCGTTTCGAGATTAAGGAAGGCAAGATAGTAAGCAGCGAACACCCGACGGAATTTGTGCAATTAACGGGGAATCCAGCCCCGCCGTCTGTTGAGAGCGAACCTGTAGTGTCAATCGAAGCGGAATCGGTCGAAGGCATATATTCTATGCCTGTTTCCAGAGACCAGTTCGCCTACATTCTTAACCGCATCCAAAGGCTCTTACCGGAAATATCTTTCAAATCAGACAGAATCCATCCGAGCAACCGTTATTCTGTCATTGTTACGGGAATTCCTGCCGACCACGATAAAGTGGCAAAAGCCATCGCTCAAGCACAAGAGGAGGTGAACGAAGAGATCACATTGGTAGTGTATCCTCTGCAGGTAACGCCCTATGTGGTTTCAACAATCATCCAACCGAACTTCCTCGGCACGCCGGGCTTTAAGATGGCGATGGGAGGGGAGTCGAACAATTTGCTTTTCGTTTTGGGCCGCCCCATCGACCACAAAAGACTGAAGGAAGCATTGCAAACATTGGAGGAGGCGTCGAGTGAAATGCGAAAAATAGATGAAGACGGGCCGCACATTTTTGCGTATTCGCTGACGGAGGTGAAGGGTAACATACATACTCTGATTGGCGAATTGTTTCCTGACCTTCAGCTTGCTTGGTGTTCCGACAGAAATATGCTTTTTGTATCGGGCAGTCTCTCCGACTTGGAAAATGTGAGCCGGATTTTGGCGTACCTGGAGTAGAGCGAGTCCATTTTGGGTCATGCGCATCGCAAGGCGATGCGTATGACTCGGGGTTTGCCGGTTTCTAGTAAATTAGTGTCAACACGCCCTAATGCCCAAAAAGGGAGAGGGAAAAAATGGACGATCAAACAATGCTTGAAATCTTGTCAGTCTTTCCGACAAAACCGGACAATTGGGTACATGAAGTTGACCTCGTAGCCGCTGGAATCTCCACCAACACGATATGGGAACTGATGCATCTCCAGTTGATAATTTGTAGCAAGAACCTCTCTCTACAATACCGCCTATCCGCTCACGGCTTAGAGTGGATTCGAAACTATCTCCGTGAACAACGAATGGAGGACTTCCAAAAGAAAATAATGAAGGAGACAACCGGCACTGGTTGGATGACATACATTGGTGATTCTGGTACTGACTCTGATTCTGGTGGTGAAGGCATTTGGGTAACCCCAATATGAGCAAGCAGAACGATGGATTGCACAATCACGCAGAAAAAGACGACCATTACCCTGCGTTGCAAATGGAGAAAGTCTTTTTTTTTGTTGATCACGCTCCGCAACCTTTTGCTCATAGTAACTGCTGTAATTCGGAGCGGAATTCCTCCGATGATCGGCGGTGCTACTCATAACGCACCTCCTTTCCCGGAGTGGGAAAAAGAAAAATCCCCAGGGCGTACAGAAACGCCTCCGGGGCAAACAGTACACGGGTTCACGTTGCTAATGCCGCCGACAAGTAGCGACATTAACCCCATATACCGTGTATGAACGGTTACTGTACCGCCACACATTGAGATCGCTGGGGCTCGAACCCAGGACCTACGGATTAAAAGTCCGTTGCTCTACCGACTGAGCTACGATCTCTCCTGCAAGCGATTCCACCAAAAAAACGTCCAATTCAGCCGCTTTTGACCAATACACGCGGCAAACCCGACGGAAAGGGCATTGTATAATAATCTCCTTTTTTCGCAAGGGGGAACCGCCATTCCGGCCTCCGCCGGAATAACGGCAAGCACGGCATCAATGCTGATGAATTGCCATGCCGATGTAAATCGACGTCAAAAACGTAAATATGTACGCCTGCAAAAAAGCAACGAGCAGTTTGAGAAAATAAACCGCCACCGCTCCAAAATACGAGGCAAAAAGTACCGGAATCCAAGTGTATACCGACCACGCCGCCATCGGAATAAACGCAATAAGCACCGCGATAATCAACGCCCCGCCAAACATATTCGCCATAAGACGAATGCACAACGCAACATGCTTGACGAAAAAACTGAAAATTTCAAGAACAAACAATATGGGATTCAAAATCGTTGCAAGGTTAATCGGCCCGATCTTGCCTTCGACGTGCGGCACCATTCCAGTCCAAAACCCAAGGGCACCGTGATGACGAATGCCGGTATAAATCACGATACCCAGCGTCAGAAGCGATAAAACAACCGTTACGGTAATCGCTGCCGTGGGCGACCCCATCCAGGGGACTAATCCGAAAATGTTGCACAGCAAAATGAAGAAAAAGAGCGTCCAAAGATAGGGAATGTACGGAGCGGCCTCTTTTTTGCTGCCGATGGAAGGCACGATGACGTTGTCCCTCAGATATACGAGGAAGACCTCCATCATGTTCCAAAAACGTCCTTTTGCGGGCTGTCCGCCGCGTAACCGGCCAGCCATCGGGACGAATACGGCAACCATAATTGTAGCGATCAGCACCTCGAGGACGACGAATTTTGTGATGCCGATGTCGGTCAGGAAGGACGGCAAGTACATATTTCCCCAGGGAAAATGAAAGTAATCCCCATCTTTTGCGTGTGATGCGAGTTCTCCGACTAAATCTACCGCCATTGATGTGTGAGTTGTTGATTCCTGTGAAACGTTTGCATTATCCCTTGTTTCGGACTGTTTGTCAAGCCCGTTGGCCGGCCAACCGGAAGCCAAAAAACTGCCTTCCCGATGCACGCAACGAATTCCCCCCTTGACCCGATTGGTCCAAATTTGTACCATTTTCGGCATGTTCCACGGAATGGTTGCGCACATCGGCATCGCTTTTACCTCGGCCATATTCCTTTGGCCGATGGTGCTCCGTGCCGACGTGATGCCGCCAATCAGAATGTGTCCCGTGTCCTCCACGCACGAATACAATACACACGAATACATTCCCGTCAACACGATACCGGCTCATCCGCCCAATAACGTCTTCATCCAAACGGAACCCTGGAGTTGGCAAATGTTTCCCGACGGTATCATCTATCCGAACTATTTGGCCGCCGTCCAAAATCGGCTCGCCTGCGTTTGGAATTACGATCCGAACATCAAATGGAACTGGGACATCACGCTCGGCGGACGCGCCCCGCTGGTGCGGTACGGCAACCAAAGTGCCCTGTTTCCCGAAGGTTGGCAACTCGATATGGAAGGTTCCGTACATCTGCGGCTCAACCTGTTGGATCAGATGGATATGGAAGCCAACGACTTCCGAGCGGGCTTTCCGCTCTCATACGGCACCAAAATCTGGCAATTTCGCACGGGATATTATCATGTCAGCACGCATATCGGCGATGAAAGACTTTTGCGGTATTACGGAAGCCAGAGCGACCCGCTGAATATGGGCGATCCCTATTACAGAGGCAAGGACACCTACAAGAGCAATTACGATCAGCGAGTCCACCGTTTGAATTATTATCGGGAGGCCTGGCTTTTGAGTTATGCTTACCGTCCGACGCCGAATACGAGGGTTTATGCGGAAGTGGATTATGCGTTTATGCGGGGCGAATTGACAAAGCCTTGGCATTTTCAGTTCGGGAAGGAATACAGTCCTATTTATCCTGCGAGGGGTGGTTGGGGAACACCCTTTGCGGCCGTCAATGTTCGGCTTATGGAGGAGCACAATTTCGACGGAAATGTTACGGTGCAACTGGGTTGGCAATGGCGGGGGTCGCGAAACCAAGTTTTCCGAATTGGGGCGCAGTATTTCAATGGCGTGAGCGAGCAGTATTCATTTCTCATTCACCGACGGGAGCGCAAGGTCGGCATCGGGATTTGGCACGATTTTTAGGGGTTCAAGTCCCAGAGTACGCAACCGCTCTCCGTACCGATATTGCCGAATATACAGGGAAGCAGCAAACTTCTCAAGGATACCCAACAAATGGCCGATTTGCTGACGTGCTACACCCCCCCCGTTGCGAAAGGCATTATGTCATGCGGTCTGCCAGCGTCCCACTCATCGGCGTTTTGTTCTGCATTGCCAGTCTCTGCATTGCCGTCAGCCTCGTCAGCTATTCCGCTGCCGATCCGCCAGAATTCCGAGGCTTTCCCCAAACCGAAACCCTGCATAATTGGCTCGGTCTGCCCGGCGCTCTCGTTGCCGCGGCATTGATCATCCCCTTCGGCTATGCCGCATACCTCATCATCATCCCCCTTGCACTTTACGGCGTCCGATTCCTCTGCCGACTCGAACGACCCTCGCAAACGTTTGAACATCCCATCATACAATGCGCAGGATTTATGCTCGCCGGACTCGGATTCGCCGGACTGTTTACATTCCTGCCCGAATGGTCCCTCAAAACGCCCTGCCCCCTCATCGGACCAGGAGGATACGGAGGAACCATTCTCACCGTTCTCCTCTCTTCCAACGTTGCTGCAACGGGTATTATGATTTTTTTAATCAGTATGATACTCGCCGGATTCGTCCTCGTCGGCGACCGAACTGCCATCCGGCTCCTCGAATTGGTATTCGAGCCGAAAGATGAAATCGTCAATCAAAGGCACCAAGCGGAGCATCTCGCAGTTCCGGGATGCAGTTGCCGAGCATCCTGGGACACTGCCGCAATGTTGAAACCGAAAGCGGAAGACTGCGGCGGTGTTGATTTTGTAACGGCCCAAAAAGAAGGTACGGAAATATATCAAGATTTTGTTGTCCAAGGGGTCAGTTGGCAAGACTTCATTGTCCCGGACACACAATACCAAGAAACCGAGCGTCAAGAACATATTGCTCCTGTAAAAATTGCCAGGGCGGAGCGTCCGCAGAGCGTCCGAATCGACTTGGATGAAGAGGACGATGATGTATACGTTGCCGAATACGAAGAAAAAACCGAGTATGAATTGCCTGCGGTGGACATGCTCCAACCTTCCGAAAAAGTCGATGAAGAACTGTTCGATGATTCCGTTCATGAACGGGCAGTCCTGCTCGAAAAAGTTTTGCTGGATTTCAAGATCAAAGCGAAAGTCGTAGATGTTCACAAAGGCCCCGTGATTACGCAGTACGAATTACGGCTCGAAAAAGGCACCAAAATCAGGAAAATTCAGCAACTGCAAGATGACCTCGGCGTCGAGTTGAAGACGGGCAGCGTGCGGATTGTCGCTCCGATACCCGGAAAAAATACCGTCGGCGTGGAGTTGCCGAACGATGTCCGGCAAATGGTGCGCTTGCGTGATGTCGTCGAAGAGAGTATGGAAGCAAGCGAAGCGTTCGCCTTGCCGCTCTTTTTGGGTCAGGGAATCACGGGCGATCCCATCGTGATGGATTTGGCCAAGATGCCGCATCTTTTGATTGCCGGGCAAACCGGCACCGGAAAGAGCGTCTGCCTGAACTCGATTATCGTGTCGATGCTGATGACGCGAAGTCCCGACCAAGTCCGAATGTTGATGATTGATCCCAAACAGGTCGAATTCGGCCCTTATCAACGCATTCCGCATTTGATTTATCCCGTTGTCGACGATATGCAAAAAGCGGCGGGCGTGCTTTCTTGGTCGGTCGATCAAATGGAAGAGCGTTATGAATTATTCAAACGGGCGGGCGTCCGAAACTTGACGGAGTATAATAAACTTTCGGAAGATGATTTGCGGCGGCGGTTGAATATGATTGATGCAAGCGAAGAAGCTTGGGCTGCAGTTCCGCAAAAACTGCCCTATTTGGTAATCGTTGCGGACGAAGTCGGCGACTTGATTAAGAGCGTCAAAGAGGTTGAGGGACATATCGTTCGGCTTGCCCAAAAGAGTCGAGCGGCGGGAATCCATTTGATTTTGGCAACGCAAAAACCGACGGCGGATGCGTTTTCGAGTTTGATAAAAACGAATTTGCCTGCTCGCATCGCGTTCCGTGTGTCGAACAAGACGGATAGTATGGTGATTTTGGACCGCGTCGGTGCGGAGCAGTTGCTTGGCAAGGGCGATATGTTGATATTGCAGGATAATGAAATTATCCGGGGCCAGGGTGCATTGGTAACGGATGATGAAATTGAGGCGATCAATGAAAAAATAGGAACGAACAATCCGAATTTTGATGAAGACCTGTTGGAGATGGATGCGGTCAAAGAGGAAAGCGACTCGGATGATGAAGCGAATTACGATGGCCGTGGGCGAATTGGCCGGGATGATGTTTATTACAAGGCGGTCGATTTGGTGATTCAGAAGGAACGGGGTTCGATCTCGATGTTGCAGACGTGTTTGGGGATTGGCTATCCTCGGGCGTCTCGGATGATGGATTTCATGGAGGAAGACGGCATTGTGGGCAAGTCGAATAACGGGAAACCTCGTGCCGTGTTGGTATCGGCGAGTGATTGGGATCGCAAGCGTGGCAACGCATCGGTTCGTCGTTCGGCACCGGTCAAGATTGAAAGTTACGCGGAAGAGGAAGAGTATGTAGAAGTTGATTTTGTTGCGGTGTAATCCTCGCGATCAGCGGATTTGTGGATGGACTGACCAGGAGGCTCGGGGTGAGCAATCGCCCTGGAGCCACCCTGTCCCGTATATTGGCGTCGCCCCGTCGGGGGCTTGAAAGAGCGAAAAAACAAAGTAAAATAGCCCGAAGATTTAATCTGCGGCGACAATCAGAAATACAATGCCTCCATTTTCTAAAAAATCGAAATTCAAACAGCGAAAACGAACAAAAGCACGCGTCCAAATTCAAAGGCGCGATCCCTTAATGGTCGGCGGGCAAAGACCGCGGCCGATGTTCGTCGATTACAAGGATGTTGAACTGCTCAAAAAACTAACAAGCCGACAGGGAAAAATACTCAGCCGACGAAAAACGGGATGCTCATCCATCAGTCAGCACGCCGTCGCGGTTGCGATCAAACGAGCCCGGTTTATGGCCCTGCTGCCCTACGTCACGGACTAGATCGTATTCATTTTTGCTTTGGACAAAAAATCGTCATTCCGGCGAAAGCCGGAATCCAGGGAGCGGTATTGCACGCGATTGATTTTTTTGCCGTTTATGGTATAACCCCTCCGTGCCAAGGATGGAACGGCTAAAATCCGGTCGATGAACACCCATAAAAACAAAAAACCAGACAACGCTCACCGTACTGGTTCCGTGCAAAAACATACCCAAAAACGACGCTCGGCAAACAAACTCCTCATCGAACAGAACATCTTCGTCGTTGCCGCTTTCGCCACGATGGTGATCATCAGTTATCTCTTCGTCAGCCGGATTATTTCCGACCAAATGAATGCCCAATGCAGGTCCACATTCACCAATACCTATCATCACGTCAGTTCCATCTTCAACACCCTGGAAATGATCGTCCTCAATTTGGCCTCCGATGTCGAAATCGCGTTCAATACCGGACAATCCGCCGAGGAAATTCACGAATATCTGAAAATTGCCATCGCACACGAACGCTTTCCTTCCAAAACACAGGAATACGACAACAAACGCGTTTTCAAAGTCGGACGCTTTTACAACGAACTCGAATACACCGGGCCCTACTGCGAATTGAACGGACAACGAATTGATGCCATCTACTGGATTCCCCCCGAAGGATACGATGTCCGTGAAAGACCCTGGTATCAAGAAATTAAGGAAGGAAACGGAGAACTCGTCTATTCGAGCCCGTTTATGTCCTTGCATACCAACGAACTTGCAATCTGTCTCGGAAAAGCACTCTTCGCAAACATCGACGGCGAACGAACTTTTTTCGGAGTGCTTTCCATCGACATCGAAATGGATAAAATCGCAGACCTCATTGAGGCCCTCCAGTATTCGTCAAGAGGTTATGCCGTGTTGATTACTCCCAGCGGAAAGATCGCGGCACATTATAATCACCACAAAATCGGAAAACATGTATCCGACACGAGTTTTGGAACGATATTGGATGATGACAATTTGGCAAGCATTTCCCGGTCGCATGCCTATCCGACGCGGTTTTCCGCACCAAATGAAAACGGGATTTGGTGCATATTCGATTGCGGTTTTCTGAAAAACGGCTGGCTCGTCGCGTCCGTCATTCCCATTCGGGATTTCAATCGCCAAGTGCATTTGGTTGCGATTATTCTCGCCGTCGTCGGCTCCATCATGGCGGGCTCGCTCTGCTTTTTTCTCACGAAACTCTCCCGCGAAAAATTCCAAGCCGACTCGCGAAGCCAAAACAAGTCCATCTTCCTGGCTAAAATGAGTCACGAAATCCGTACGCCGATGAATGTCATTTCGGGACTTTCCCGTTTTATCGCCAGGGAAAAAGGACAACTGCCGCCGAAAGTTGCGAAGTATTCGGCAGAAATTCATCACGCCGCCAACAATTTGCTTGCGATTATCAACAACGTGCTTGATATGTCGAAAGTAGAATCAGGCCAACTCGAAGTAACCAAGATTTCCTTTACGCTATCCTCGCTGTTGGAAGATGTCCTGAACATTACGCAAACCCGGCTTTTTGAAAAGGATTTGCAATTTGTCTCATTCGTCGACTCGCAATTACCCAATCACCTGCTCGGCGATGTCGTTTTCATTCGGCAAATTTTGCTGAACGTGTTGAGCAATGCCGGTAAGTATACAAAAAATGGACACGTCGCCCTGGATGTGCTCGGAACACGAACGGATGCCAAAACGGTGATGTTTTCTTTTATCGTTCAGGATACCGGCATCGGGATTAAAGCGTCGGATTTGCCGAACCTGTTTGACGATTACACGCAATTCAATACGGAAAACAACTGGAACATCGAGGGCACCGGCCTCGGGTTGGCAATCTGCAAAGAACTCGTCGACCGGCTTGGCGGAACGATTGCCGTAACAAGCAGTCCCGGGCAAGGTTCAACGTTTACAGTTACATTGCCGATTGAAATTGAATACGACACTCCCTGTCTCGGGCTGCACGATATGCCGCAACACCATGCGATGCTCTATGAACCCCGACCGGTTTATGAGCAATCGCTGATTCGCACTCTCAATCACCTCGGCATGTCGTATAAGTCGGTTCAAAACGTTGCCGATTTGGAAAAAGCATTGCAAACGAACAGAACCGTTTCGCTTGCTTTTATTGCTCCCGCTGTGTTTGCCGAAGTATCGCCCGTTCTGAAACGGTTTGATGTTCAAGTCATTTTACTTTGCGAAACTTCGGAGCAAAACCAATCCCCGTATGTGCAATCGTTGATGTTGCCCGTCAATGCTTTGCGCATTGCACAATGCTTAAACGTTACGCAAAGCGGCCTTGAAAATTATGCGGATTTTGAAGTTCCATTCAGAATGCCAGCGGCGAAAATTTTAATTGTCGATGATTATGAACCGAATTTTATGGTTGCCGAGGAGTTTCTCGCTCCTTATGAGTGTCAACTTGATTTCGTCATGAACGGACATGACGCTTTGATGCGTTTTCAAACGACGGCATACGATCTTGTGTTCATGGATCACATGATGCCGGATATGGATGGAATCGAAACGGCATTGCATATTCGCAAATTGGAAGAGCGGATTTCGCATTCGCAAAATTACCAGCCAGTACCGATCGTTGCACTGACGGCGAATGCCGTTGTCGGAATGAAAGAAGAGTTTATGCAAAACGGGATGAACGATATTTTACCCAAACCGATTGATCCTGTTCGGCTCAATGAAATCTTATCGGCATGGATCCCGAAGGACAAGCAATTACCGGCAAACATGATCGAAAAGAAGCCGACGAAAAAGGAAAGTATCCAAATACACGGGATCGACACGCAGACGGGTATATTTCAGACGGGCGGAACTCTTGAAGGATATATTCGTGTGCTCAATGCACTGTGCGGCGAGTTGGACACAAAACTTGACGCAATGGATAAAGCATTGACGGCAAATGATTTATCGGCTTACAGGATATATGCACACAATTACAAGAATTTGTTGGCGATCATTGGATTGAATCCGTTATCGGTAACGGCGGCATCATTGGAGAGTGCGGCAAAAGATGCAGATCGAGTGGTGGTGGAACACCATCATCATAGTTTTACACGCGAGTTGCATCAGGCTGCGAGAGCGATAAAAGTTGCGATCGATGCCCGAAAAAACTTGCTTGGCCGAATAGATGATTCTATTGAAGGTCAAACTTGGCTCAATATGGAGTTAACGCAGTTAAAATCATCCATCGAGGAAAGCCGAATGCAGCAAGCGGATGCGATCATTGATCGCATCCAGGCCAAACAATGGGCTCCAGAGATTTCCGAACGGCTGGAAAAAATAACGCAGTCGATCATTCTTTTTGAGTGGCCGGAAGCGATAGACCAAATTGACGAATTACAGCGGAAAATTTTGGCATAAGCCTGGGATGCAGAACACGCAGCATATTCAGAATGGGGCTTGATGCCCCTCCGTCATCCCGGCGAAAGCCGGGAACCAGGAAAACGGCATGCACGCCGCGTGTCTGGATTCCGGCTTTCGCCGGAATGACGATATTTTTGTCCAAAGTAAAAATGGATACGCCCTATTGTCCGGGAAACCGCGAAGATCGCTTGTTTATTCGTCAGATTTTGTTAGAATGGGCCGTTCCATAACTCTTAACGTCTTTCCACGAAAGCGGAAAACCAGGAGTTAGGAACAATCGCTTGATCCCTCCATCGTTCCCGTACCACAATGCTAAACTATTCCCCAATCCGTTGCTTGTTTTTTATGCTCGGCATCTTCCCCCTTTGTGTTTTTCTGGCCGCTCAAGAAAGCGGAACAACACCGCCTCAATATGCCCATACCGAGCAAGAGGCCGCCGAACTCGGTCCCAAAAACAAGTTGTTTATGGATTCGCTCAACGAGTATCGGGAACTGGCCAAAAAGTTGACGGCCATGAAAATCGAGTATCAAGATGCCCGCCCGGAACGCCAAGCGGAAATTGATGCAGAACATCCCCGACTCTATCAACAAGGGCTTGCCCTCCATAAAAAATCCATCGAACAGGCACTCGAAGCCCATGAAGAAACGCCCAACCGCAATCCCGCGGTTATGAATCTGCTCTATTCGACGGTCGCTTTTGAGTTCCACCGCGAAAATTATGAAGAATCCGTCCGTGTTTTCAAGCGTCTCGCGTCATCAGGCCTCGACCAGGGAGCCGACCGATTTTATGTTTTTGCAGGCCTCTCTGCACTGCTCTCGATGAACTACGACGAAGCCGATGAATGGCTCAAAACGGCCGCGGAATCGGGCGAATTGGATAAAGTCATGACGAGTTTTGCTGTTTCGCAACGGGACTTTCTCCGAACGATTCAAAACCAACTGACGGCCATGCCGCAAACCCGAGCAGCCTGGAGGCAAGAACAGGCAATCCGCAAGGCCGAAACCGAGGCTGGGCAGCAAGATCCCGCCAAAAAATTGCCCCGCGTCGAACTGACGACCTCGAAAGGGAAAATCGTGCTCGAACTTTTCGAAAATGAGGCCCCGAATACGGTTGCGAATTTCGTTTCGCTGGTCGAACAAGGTTTTTACAACGATGTCGTGTTCCATCGGGTATTGCCGAACTTTATGGCACAGGGCGGCGACCCGACGGGAACGGGCGGCGGGGGGCCCGGCTATAATTTCGATTGCGAAACCGGAAACAGGTTTCCGCAGGCCCGCAAGCATTTCCGAGGTTCAATCAGTATGGCGAATGCCGGTGCGAATACAAACGGTTCGCAATTTTTCCTGACGTTTATTCCGACTTCATTTTTGGACGGCCGGCATACGGTTTTTGGCCGGGTCGTCGAAGGTATTGAAGTGTTGGCCGACATTCAGCGGGTTGATCCCCAAGAGACGGAAAGTATCATTCCCACGTTGGACCGAATTGTGGAAGCGAAAGTTCTAAACAAACGCGATCATGCCTACGATGTGAGGAAAAATAGAAGACGGTAGGGCGGATTCGTTTTTGCTTTGGAAAAACCATCATTCCGGCGAAGGCCGGAATCCAGACATTGCGTGTGATGCTGGTTCCCGGCTTGCGCCGGGATGACGTTGTGTGGCCGGGATGACGGGAGCGATTCCACTCCAATTCGCGAAATGCTCGAGAGCGTTTCGCGTGTTGCCCGTGCTCCCTTCTTACTGCATCGGGATTTCCGCAAGATAGTGTGTGCCTTCCCGAATGACGTCGGCTTGCAGTTTTTCGTTTTCCGAGCGGATTTTCGACCATTCTTTGGCGGCAATCCAGCGAATGTCATTGGCCGAAGTCGTTCCCCAAGGGCCGATTCCCACAACCAAGTCGCCCGTCGTGAAGCCCGCCTGGTCCGCCGGACTGCCTTCCCGTACCGCTCGGACGATGACGGCTCCGTCAAACTTGGTCAGAAACTCTTGATACGATTTTGCAAATTCCTGCGGAGGCATCGCCGCGTATTGAATGCCGAGATTTTCCCAAACCATCCTGTCCGCCTCGGCCAATGCAGAGTTATTTGCCGTATTGCTCGCCGTCCTAGGAGCCGCAACGGCCGGCTGCGGAGAGACACTCGGCGATGCACCGGGCGACACATTCCGATTGGCAACGGCTCCCCTTCGCGGTGCGGTAACGACCACAGCAACATCCAGCAATTCTCGGTTCCTAAACAAGGAAAACGCAATATCTTCGTTTGGTTGCAGGTCGAGCAAAGCCCGATAAAAATCAAGTTTGTTACGCAAAGTGTATTTTCCTATCCCGGAGAGAATATCACCCCTTTGGATGCCCGCAAACGCTGCCGGACTGTTGCTTTCGACGGATTCAACCCGAATGAAAAAGCGTTTCACGGCATTGTAATCGCTCGGCTCGTTTTGCGAGACCGTAATTCCGTGGGCGACTTGCTGGTTGACAACTTCCCCGAGGAGTCTCGCGGCAACCTCGACGACCTGATCGACCGGTGTCGCAAAGGCGATTCCCGTCGCTCCCTGCCGGATGGCAACGTTGATTCCAATCATTTCGCCGTGTATGTTTATGAGCGGCCCGCCGGAGTTGCCGGGATTGATTTCCGTATTCGTTTGGATGGCTGCGCGATACACCAGCGAAGAGCCATCGACGCCGACTTCGCGGTTGATGGCACTGATTCGGCCATCCGTCAGCGAATAAACATAGCCGTAGGGATTTCCGATGGCCAAACAGACTTCGCCCGGCATTAAGTCGTTGGAGCGTCCGAAGGTGATTGGCCGCAGCGGAGCGCGGGTATTGATTTTAATGAGCGCCAAGTCGGTATCGGCATCTTTTGCAACGAGCGTTGCGACGAAATCCTGTTCGTCGTGGGTTTTGACTTGGATTCGCCGAATATCTTTGACGACGTGATAGTTGGTGATGATGTATCCCCGTTCGTCGATGATGATACCGCTTCCCATTCCGTTGAAGGTTCTTTCGGAATCGGTATTGCTTCCGCGTCGTTCTTCGACTTTGTCGCCTTGGATGAAGACAACGGAGACGCAGTTTTTCTGATAGGCTTCGGTCGCCCAATTTGCTCGTGGTTCTTCACTGGAACCCATGCAAGAGGAGATTAAGCAGCAACTTACGATAAACAGCGAAGCCGATGTGATAAAAAACGTTCTCATCATTGGGAGATCACGTTAAAAGGGGTACTTTTGTTATAGCCTGCATATTCGCTATAACCGTCTAAAGAGGATTTCGTCATACAACCGGTTTAATCTTGATAAAGAGCATTACAGGCAGAAAAACCGTTAAATTTTGCCTATATTAACTTTTAGAGTCCCTCGATCCCCCCCGCCCTAAACCGCGATGCCGACGAGGTCGACTTCATTGACATCCAAAATTTCGCATTCAATCAGCGAGCCCGGAACCAAAGCCTCGCCCGTAACATACACGACCGAATCAACATCCGGTGCGTCCGCAACCGTTCGACCTATGAATAACTGCGGCTCCTTGCGGCCAAACTCGTCCATAAAGTTGCCGTCTATCTGGACTTGCAAAATCTTCCCCTTTTGCTGACTCGCCCACGCAACCGTATGCTTGCGCATAACCTTACAAAGTTGCTCCAATCGCCGATCTATCGTCTTGGCCGGCACCCTCGGCTTAAATTGATACGCCGGCGTGCCTGACTCCGGCGAAAAAGCAAAGGCCGACGCCCGTTCAAACTTCCATTGCTCCACGAAATGCAGCAATTCCGTAAACATCGCGTCCGTTTCGCCGGGAAAACCCACTATGAACGAAGTGCGAAGCACCAAATGGTCAATCCGCGTCCGAAGTTTCTCTAACAGCCGTTCGGTCTCCAATTTCGTTACCCGACGGTTCATCGTTTTGAGCATTTCATCGTTCGCATGCTGCAACGGCATATCAATGTACGGCAACAGTTTCCCGCCCGCCGCAAAAAGGTCGATTAAATCATCCTCAAAATACTGCGGATACGTGTACATCAGCCGAATCCACCGGATGCCGTCGATAGTTTCCAGTTTCCGCAGCAAATCGGCCAATTTTGGTTTATCGGGCAGATCGCTGCCCCAAAAGGTTGTTTCTTGGGCGATGACAACGAGTTCCTTCACGCCAGATTCGGCAAGCCATTTGGCTTCGTCGAGGACATGGTTTTCCGTCATGCTTCGGAAGTTCCCGCGGATGTTGGGGATGGCACAAAATGCACACCGTCGATTGCATCCGTCGGCAATGCGAAGATAGGCAACGTGTTTTTCGGTCAGGATATGTCTCGGGACGGCGAGTTCCGTACCGGATGGGGCTTGTTCTGGCGAAAAGGCAGACCATTCATCGACGTCGGGAAACTCTTGGGCGAGCGATTCGATGCCTTCGGCTTTGGTCATACAGCCACGGACGGCGATGCGGCCGATGGTTTTATTTTTTTTCAGTTCGATGAGTGCTTGGAGATATTCTCGTGCTTCGTTTCGTGCGGACTGTAGGAATCCGCAGGTATTGAGGACAACGAGTTCGCAGTTTTCGATATTGGTTTGAAATTCGAGTCCGTTTTGTTTCAGGGAGAACACGTATTGTTCGCTGTCGACGAGATTTTTGGGACAGCCGAGCGAGATGACCGAAAAAGTACGGGGTTGGATGTTTGGCAATCGTTTGAGGGGTGTGCGGTACGCAGGATGGTAGTTTACCGGCTGGCGGCGAGGTTGTCAAGAGACTTGCGGAGTCGTTCCCGGGGGGCTAACGCCCCCCGCTCTTGGGTGCCTTAGCATAATCTTAACAATTTCTTCATTTACTTTTCACGCCGACCTGCTAAACTTACTGCATACGACCATCGAATTGGGCGGTGCCAGCCCGCCAGTATGAACAAGAATACTCTCCTCCTCTCCAAAAGAGAAGACCGATTACGCCGTATCCGAGCCTGGATCGGCGGCTGGCTCCTCGCGCGAGTCGCTAATATCGCACTCCTCGCCGTTATCGCGATTTTTATCTTCATTACCTGGAAAAGCATTCCCTTCTTCACGCAAGAAAACATTTTCAACGTCCTCTCCTCGCCCGAATGGCATCCCGAACGAGCCGACGCCCAATTCGGGATGCTCTCCATGATCTACGGCTCCATTCTCGTAACATTCGGTGCCATGTGCATCGCCGTCCCCATCGGCGTGATGACTGCCGTCGTCCTCAGCGATATGGTTCCCTTTCAAGTTCGGCAATGGATCAAGCCCATCATGGAACTCCTGGCGGCAATCCCCTCCGTCGCCTTCGGCTTCTTTGCCATCAAAGTCGTCGCCCCCTGGCTCCAAGATACATTCGGCTTTCCATCGGGAACAAACGCCCTCAACGCCTCGCTCGTGCTTGCGATTATGGCCATCCCGACCATCGTCAGCGTTGCCGAAGATGCGATGACATCCCTGGGCAGAGAACTTCGCGAAGCATCCTACGCGCTCGGGGCAACGCGATTTGAAACCCTTACAAAAGTCGTCTTGCCGGCCGCTCATAGCGGTATTTTGACGGCCATCGTCCTCGGGATGATGCGGGCAATCGGCGAAACAATGGTCGTTTGGATGGCCGCCGGCAACGCATCCAATGTTCCGACACCCTGGTACGACGTCCAAGCCGTCCTCGGTTCCTTTACCGAAGCGGTTCGGACAATGACGGCAACCGTCGCGTCCGATATGGGCGAAACCTCCGCCGACTCGATGCACCGCAGTGCGCTCTTTGCCGTCGGATTCGTGTTGCTGATTTTCACTTTCTGCCTCAATTTGGTGTCCGAACAACTTTCGCACCGCTTCCGCTCCAAGATGGGCGAGTCCGCCGCACGAAGTAAGCCCGCAAAAACGATCACAGAGCCCGAAACATCCATTTCCTATCTGTCATATGCGTTCAGAAAAATCGGTATTTTGGTCAGAAAATCCCTGGATTACGCAGCGGCCTCTGTCAGCATCCCCTTCCGTTGGTGGGAGCATGCCGTGCATGGCCTGATCAAACGGCTGGGCCCCCGGCTGCACCTTTTTGCCCGTAATACTATGGACAGACTGTTCACGCTGGCCGGTTTTGCCTCGGTTTTTTGCCTGACGGGAGTTCTCTTCATCGTGCTCGGCCCGCTCCTGGGCAATGGCCGGGAGGCTTTTTTGTTTCGGGCGACGGTCGAACATCGGCTTTTTCTGAAAAACCAATACCAGCGTGGCCATCTCGAAGCGGTACGGGCAGAATTCGAGCAATGCTTTGCCGTCCGCAAGCCGGTTTACGAAACGCTCGACCGATTCGCTTGGCTTGCGCCCGAACCGCTCCTGGAACAGGCCGCCCGACGGGATAGAGCGACGCGGCAGGAAAGCGAGCAGATTTTAGCCCAACTGCAACATGAACTCGACGTTGCTCTGTCCGAAGAGGCGAGGGCAAACCTCGCCCAGCGGCTCGAAGAGGAAGAAAGCCGGCGCCGGGAAATTGACAATGCGTCCCGTAGGCTTTTACGGGCATTTAACAGGATGTGCGAATCGACGGATATTACCCCGGGATTAACGCCTTCGGCTCCTGATGAAATCCTCGAGGGAACGCCCGCTTACGAAACGGCCATCGTGATGCAACGGTATTTCGAGTTTGCCCAAGCAGTCAACGTGGAACTGCGTGAAACGCCGACGATTGCAGACCCTAACAAGACGTACGGCACGGCTTTTCAGGAACTTCGGCACCGCATCACCGGCAGCGACGGCAACGGCGGGTTGCTCGGGCCGGAAATACGAGAAGGCATCGAACATCTTCCGCCGGAAATCCGCTACGGCACCCCGCATTGGGTTATGACAGAAAAATACTGTGAGGCTATTCTCCGAACGACCGTTTGGAAACCGCAATGGGACGAAGAGGGCAATGTGCTCCCGAACCGCGAAGTGCCGATCAATCGGGCAGATATTTTCGACGAGCCCGTCTTTGCGGAACTCCGGGAAATGCTCGAGTATTTGGAATCGAACATCGACCGGATGATGAATCCGCGGTGGACGTTCTACTGGGGATATTTTTACGATGCTCCGACGGCGGGATATTTTATGGGCGGAATCGGCCCTGCGTTGTTGGGAACGCTGATTGTGACATTTTTCGCAATTCTTTTCGCGATGCCGATTGGCGTTGCGACGGCGGCGTATTTGGTTGAAACGGCAAAGGAGGACGGTGTCATCACGCGTACGATTCGCTTGGCGATCGACACACTGGCGGGCGTCCCGAGTATTGTATTTGGGCTTTTCGGCTTGGCGGTGATTGTGCATTACATCACGAAGAAGCCGTGTATTTTAGCGGGTTCGCTAACGCTTGCGATATTGGTATTGCCGGTATTGATTCGGGCGAGTGAGGAGGCGATTCGGAGTGTACCGCAAACATTTCGGGAGGCTGCGCTGGGATTGGGAGCGAGTGCAACGCGGTGTTTTTTTACGGTAACGTTTCCGGCAGCGTTACCGGGCATATTAACGGGAACGATTTTAGCAATGAGTCGGGCGGCGGGCGATACGGCATCGTTGTTGTTTACGTGTGCGGTTGCAACGGGCGGGATTGTAAGTTGGACGAATATATTATTTGAGCATACGCCGATATTATCGTATTCGGCATATGACATAGCGGTGGGCGATCGGTTGGCGAATATGGTGCCGTACAATCAGTATGGATTGGTAGCGACGTTGATCATCTTGGTATTAACGCTCAATTTAACGGCAATCATTTTGCGTGGTCGGATTGCGAGGAAGTTGCGCGGCGGCTGATGGCCGTTTTTTGTCCATCGCACGCGCGAAATGCCCTAGCGATCCCGCTGGCGGACTGCGGCTCCGTTAACATTTGGCTAAGAAATAGTATAATAGACCTGTTCGGAAATCCTCAAAATCGTCATTCCGGCGTAAGCCGGAATCCAGAGGAACCGGCATCACATGCAATGTCTGGATTCCGGCTTGCGCCGGAATGACAGGTTCCGAACAAGTCTGATGTGTTGCCGGTTGTGGTATATCCCTAAAATCAATGCTCACACTAGAAAAATTTCAATCAGCCGAGTCGGTATTGCGAGGCGTCATTCTGGACACCAACCTTGTATACAGCCCGTTTTTCAGCAAGCAATCTGGAAACAGCGTTTGGTTCAAGCCGGAAAATATGCAGTTGACCGGCGCATATAAAATCCGCGGAGCCTTATACAAGGTTTCTCTGCTTTCCGCCCAACAGCGAGACCGCGGGCTGATTGCCGCCTCGGCGGGTAATCACGCTCAAGGAATCGGCTATGCCGCTCAGTATTTCAATGCCAATGCGACCATCGTGATGCCGGAAACGACGCCGCTCGTCAAGGTCAACAACACAAAAGCATACGGCGTGAAGGTCGTTTTGGAAGGCGGTATTTACGACGATTCCCACGCCTACGCGGTCAAACTCGCGGAAGAGCAAGGCTTTGAATTCGTGCATCCCTTTAACGATCTGGATATTGCGGCGGGGCAGGGAACGTTGGCATTTGAAATTTTACGGGCGTTGCCGGACACGGAAATTATTTTGGTCCCCATCGGCGGCGGCGGGCTCGCGGCGGGAATTGCAACGCTTGCAAAAATACTCAAGCCGGACATTCGCATTGTCGGCGTGGAGCCTGCCGGAGCGGCATCGACAAAAATATCCCTGAGAGTTGGGCAAGTTACATCGCTGCAAAAGGTTGAAACGATTGCGGATGGGGCTGCCGTCCGCACGCCGGGCGATATTGTCTTCCCGTATGTTCAAAAATATGTGGATGATATTATTACCATCGAAGATTCAAAACTGGTCGATACTTTTTTGGACATGATGGAGAGCCATAAAATGGTGGTCGAGAATGCGGGCTTGCTTTCCGCAGCGGCACTTAAGTTCCTCGGGGCGCAGGGAAAAAATGTCGTTGCCTTATTGAGCGGGGGGAATATGGATGTGATTACGATTGCGTCGTTGGTGCAGCATGGATTGCGGCGGCGGGGCCGGATTTTTACATTTCGAGTGCGTTTGCCGGATCGTCCTGGCGAATTGCATCGCATATCGGGCATTATAGCGAGAGAGCGTGCCAACATTATTGAGTTGCAGCACAATCAGTTTGTGGACATTAACCGGACGAGCGATCAGGGCACGGAAATTTCCATCACATTGGAGGCATTTGGATATGATCACCGCAGTGCTATTTTGATGGCTTTATCGCAGGAGGGCTATTCGCCGGAACAGGATTAGCGGCGGGTTTCGAGCGACGGGACTCTGTTTTTCGCACTGGATATGTGTTACAATGGGACGCACTTCCTTTTCGTCTAACATCCAAGCACAATGAAAACTCTCCGATTTTTCGCCGCCGCGGCCGTTTTGATGACGGCATTCGCATTGCTCGCCCCCTCAAAGGCCTATACATCCGAAATTGCCGAAAACTTCGCCACATGGTCGGCCGACTTCTCCGCTGCCGACCAAAACCATCGACGAAATGCACAACAAAATTGGCAGCGATTCTGCCAGCAACAGGGACATCTGCCCGAAAATCAACGCGAAATCATCCGAGTTTCCGTCGAACAACTCGCCAAGGATAATCCCGTCGATACGGCCGTTTGGATCATTCGGCAACTCGGAACCGTCGGCGATGCAACCGCCGTACCCGCTTTGGCAAGACTCCTGACGAATAATGAAGTCCGAATCCGCGACGAAGCCGCCCGGGCATTGGCCAACATTCCCGGTAATGAAGCCGAAAATGCTCTCAAAGCCAATACGCAAGCCGTCGCACAGCAACTTGCCCAGGATGCACTCATTGCCCGGGCACAAAGTGCCGATGTGCCGCGAAATGACGGCGTCGAAGCCGATATGCCGATGGCGATCCCCTTCCTTCCCCTCGGAGCCAATGCCGGTATCGCGGAATTTTTGGCGGGATATGCCGCATTGAACGATATGGAAAAAGCCCAGGTTTTGAGCAATCTGACCGACCGAACCTTGCGGATGCGTCTCAATATGCAGCAACGCCGCCAGACCGGCCAGGGCACGCCGCCCGCTGGGGCAGGAACACGGCCTGCGAATCCGTATCTTCCGCTGGCCCTCGATGCCGTCCAAAGTTCCGATGAAACGCTCCGAAATGCCGGAATTCTCGCAGTCGGAGCACTCGGCGGACCAGCCGAAATACCGTTCCTGCTCGAACAAGCCCGAACGGGAGAAAACCGAGAATTGGCCAAAGTTGCGCTCGCTCGAATGAGCGGATTGCGAATCGACACGGCATTGCTCGAAAACTTACGGGCGGAGACGGACGCCGAAAAATTCGCCATTCTCGCCGATGTATTGAGTCGGCGATTCAATGCGGAAATTCGGCCCATTTTGCTAGAACGGGCAAAGGCTCCCCGTACTCGGGACCGCCTGCAACTCCTGCAATGGGCCGAAGCGACCGCGACGGCTGAGCACATTGCCGACTTCGTTGCGGTTTGGACACTGATTACCGAACGCGGGCAAAAAGACCGGGCCGAACAAATCATCGCCCGGCTGGCGGACCGCAATGCGGAACCCGTGATGCGGGCACTCGGTAACGCCTGGGATACGCCGGAAGCACTGTCGCTTCTGGGCCGAATCGGCGATGCGAACACGCTGGATACAATTCGGCCAAATCGTAATGCGATTCATGCATTTCGCACTTGGCCCGATGCCGTCGTTGCGGATGATTTGATTGCGTTTGTTCGTAACACGGATAATCCGAGTGAGGAGCGGATTTCCGCCCTTCGTGCATTTATTCGGGTTGTTTCGTTGCCGGGCACGCGTCCGCAGGATCAAATTGGCATTCGGACCAATGAGCAGCAGAAACTCAATCGGCTTATAGAGGCGTTTGAGTTGGCCAGCCGGGTCGAAGAGAAGCGATTGGCAATCGAGCGGGCGGGTTCGATTCGGATCGTCGAGTCGTTACGCTTTGCGTTACGGCATATTGACGATGCGGAGTTGCGGGATTGGTCTTGTCGAGCGATATTGGATTTGGCGCATCAGACGGGCCTGCGTCGCTCGGCTCGGGAGGAATTCCATGCGGCATTGGATCGCGTGCTTGAAGTTACGACGAACAATGACTTTCGCAATCGGGCGAATGCGTACAAGGCGGCTCGGTAAAACGTATCCATTTTTGCATTTTTGCTTTGGAAAAAATCGTCATTCCGGCGAAAGCCGGAATCCAGTGGAATCGGCATCGCTCGCAATATCTGGTTCCCGGCTTGCGCCGGGATGACAATGTGTGCGCCGGGATGATGGAACGGCGTCCGGGCTCATTCTGAATATGCTCTAAAAAGTACGCAAACGGCTTGCACAAGGTTGACAATACCGCAATTTTAGGGTATAAAGGCAGCATATGGACATCGGGACGCTCGTCGGCTTCATTTTGGGTGCCCTCTTAATCTTCGGGGCCGTCATTTTCGGCGGACACGAAGGGCTCGCCGTATTTTGGAATGCCTCCGCTCTGTGCATCGTCTTCGGCGGAACCATTGCCGCTCTCCTGATCGCCTTTCCCGGCAAGTCCATCCGCAAAGCACTCGCCTCCGTCAAAAAATGCTTCGCAAATCCAAAAACGAATGCCTCGGCAATCATCGAACAAATCGTATTCTTTGCCGAATCCGCACGCCGAGAGGGATTATTGGCCCAAGAACACCGATTGCGAGAAGTCAGTGAACCCTTCCTGGCCGAAGGATTGAATCTGATTGTCGACGGTCTGCCGCCGACCACCGTGAAAAGGATTTTGGACAGCGAAATTGAGGAAATGCAATATCGGCATCACCAAGGCCGTAATATCATTTTGCACTGCGGGAAATTCGCGCCGGCCTTCGGTATGGTCGGCACGCTCATCGGATTGGTTTTAATGCTGACGCAACTGAGTGCCGAAACGGTCGGGCCGGGCGTTGCCGTTGCGATTTTGACGACGCTTTATGGGATCATAGCGGCCAACTTATTCTTTTTGCCGATGGCGGAAAAGTTGAAGCAACTGCATGAATCCGAATTGCGGATGAAGTCGATGATCGCGCAGGGCGTGTTGGCAATTCAGTCGGGCGAGCATCCTCGGATAATCCAGATGCAATTATTAACATTTCTTCCGCCGGGCGAGCGGCCGGGCGAGGAGGACAGGATTCCGGCGGATGCGATGCCGATGGTTGCGTTGCCGAGCGAGGGGGATAAACACGTCGCGTAGGACAAAAACCGCCATTCCGGCTTGCGCCGGAATGACGGAGAAGCGAGGTCGGCAACCTACCTATCGGAACACTCGCCTGCCGTGTCCCCCGCCTAGACTTGACAACTTACGAAATCTGTAGTAAAATGATTTACGACTCGTTTAGTAAGTCTGTTTGAACACCATGGCAAAGGCGAAAAATACCACAAACCCATCCTTCACCCCCCTTAGCGAAGGCGAAATGGAACTGCTCGACCTCCTCTGGAAACTCGGGCCCGCTCCCCTCGCCGCCGTGCATAAAAACTATTCCCGACCCGTCGGCTACACCACCATACAAACCCGACTCAACCGAATGGTCGATAAAGGCGTGCTCGTTCGCAGTGCAGATTATCCCGCACTCTACGAGGCCATCGTCAAAACGGAAATTGCGTCCGGTTCGTTTTTTGAGACAGCGGCAAAAATCAGCGGCGGAAGCCTCGTTCCGCTCATTGCCCATCTGACCGAAAAACGGAAACTGACCGCCGAAGAAATTACCCTGCTGAAAGATTTGATTGCGAAACATGAATAGCCTATAGCCCATAATACTCCTATGCCCAACGACGACATCCTCATCGCTTTGCTCCGAACGACGCTCCTCCTGACGCTTTGCGGCGGGATCGCTTGGCTCGCGCTTCGGAAAATTGAACATCAGTTGCCGAAACTCGCACGGCTGCTCTGGGTTGCCGTTTTGCTCACCGGCTGGTGCTGGCTGCAACCCGTCATCCAGGTCCCCTATTACATCGCTCCCACGCAGGAAGCAGACGCCTCCAAAACGCAGAGCGAAAGCCTTTCGCCCGTCATTCCGGCACAAATCGGAACGCAGCAAGCCGGGATGGAAGTCGCTCGCCTCGATTCCGGCTTTCACCGGAATGACGCTCTGCTGCTTTCTGACGAAAACGTCAGCCCGGAGCCCCTCGCTGGTGCTTCGGGCTTTGTAACCGGCTCTGTAGAGGACTACGTAATCAGCACGGGGGATGCAACGGATGCGGCGTACCGAATCCTTCTCTCCCTTTGGTTTGCCGGAATGGTCATCACCTTACTCCTGGCGGCAACGGGATACATTCGCGTCCTGTGCCGATTGCGATGCACGGAACCCGCCGAGGACGCTCTGGCGGAACCGTGGGAAAAATTGCTGACAACACACGGTATTGACCCGCGGAAAATACCGATGGTGCTGTCGCACGATAATGCCGGACAAGGGCTCGGGCCGGCATTGATCCGAACGCCGTGGGGCTACCGCTTGGTGGTGCCTTACGAACTTTGGGATGAACTCTCCGAGTCCGGTCGGCTTGGTGTTTTGAAGCATGAATTGGCACATTTCCGGCGGCGCGACGTTTGGAAATCCTTTTTCGTGCGGATTTTAGCCTTGCCGCATTGGTTCAATCCGGCTGCGCACTATGCCGCGAACCGGTTTGACGAATTGGCGGAGCAACTTTGTGATCGGGAAGCGTTCGCAGGCCAGAAAGCAAAGCCCTCTCAAAGGGGAATCGCGGAATTCGCTAGCGTGCTCTTGCTGTTGCATGAGAACGCCCCGACGCATTTTGTTGCCCGTCAGTCCATTTTGGGCCGCAACCTGACGAAATCCCGAATCGGGCGTCGGGTTGCATCATTACTTGAAATCCCTCCATTAGAAAGGAACTTTACCATGAGAAAAACATTACTCGTATTGGGAACCGCTGCGATCTTGAGCGTCGCGCTGTTCCGTGTTGAATTTGTTGCTCGGGAATTGCCCAAAGAGCCGGGAACGGAGCCGCCTGCGGTGCAGTCCCCGGACGTGAACGCGGAACAGCATTGGAGTTCCGTAATTGATGCGGAAACTCAACAGCCGCTCGCTGGAGTCCAGGCGACACTCTACTTTGCCAAGCCCGGCGGAGTGGAAGTCGATCGCCGAACGACCATCAGCGACGCCGAAGGCCGGATTATCTTTCCGCTTCCCTCGGAATTGGATGCCGATATGGAAGCAGGAACGTGGATTCTCGTCGAAAAGGAAGGTTATGTTTCGGAGAGCAATGGCCGCCAAGCCCAATGGGCGGAACGCTTCCTCAATGAAGGAAGGCTGGTCTGCGACGTTTTCCCGCTTCAACGGGCCGAAACAATCACAGGCCGGCTTGTCGATGAACAAGGGCAACCGCTTGCAGATGTCTTGATTTCCGTACTGCGACAAAAAGCCCGACCGTTTAGAAACGACTACATAGAGGTCGAAACGATGGATCGGACAAGCGATGCGGACGGGCGATTCCGTATTGATGTTGCCAAGGATGAAAAGATTGCTTTTTGGGCTCTTCCCGAAACCCTTGCCCCGCAATTCGTTTCGCCAGCCCAAAACCAAGCACGGGGCGACCACGGGAACATCGTGCTTAAAAAGGGCTTCGAGCCGATTGTAACCGTACTGGATAAAGACGGGAAACCGGTACATGATGTTTGGGTTAATCTTACCCGGCAGGGCGAGGATTTTGCGGTGGGTTTTTTGTCTCCCTATACCCGTTCTGCGCTTACCGACCAGGAGGGAAAAGCGCGTCTTCATCCTGTCACGGAAGGTGATTACAATATTCGCGTTCGGCCAAGCTCGATGGCCAGACGTAATCCCCCTTGGTCGATTGCCAACTCGGTTACTTGGCGGGCAGATAGAGACGGGGATGCCAAAACGGTCGATGGCGTCTTTTATGCCATAAATGAAACGCTTTCGGAAACAGCATTGGAAGTAACACTCCAGGCGCAACAGACTGTCAACATTGATGTGCAATTTTCCGACAAGACGGCCGATTCCTACCGCGAACTCAATGCAAATATTTCGGGACGTCAGGAGGATGGCAATTTCTTTGCGTCGCGTATGAGTTCGGACTCGCCGAGTGCCTATCAAGGGGATGGATTGTTCTCCTTTCAGGTTCCAGTGGGACTGGAAAATGCGGCTTTTCGAGTGCCTTTTGATACCAATACCACGTATCGTATGCGAATCGAAGGCGAAAGTGAATGGAGAAATGCAAACAATCGCAGCGAATTGCCGCTGGGTACGATTGAGCAGGCCATGAGGATCGAAGTTGCGGCTTTCAAGTCGCCGAATATCATTTTGAATGTCGTAGATGAACTCGGGCAGCCGGTCAAGGAGTATTATGCTTGGCTTGAGTACATCAGTAATGGCACGCCGGCCACAATCAAGGTCGAGGGGGACAAAATTCGTGTAGAAATCACCTCGGAGCATTTTCACGTAATCGACTGGGATTATGCGACATCGCTTGTGCCTCTTCTCGGCATTTTGAACGTTTCGTTCAAGTATAAAAACTTTGGCAACGACGAGACGAAGATCAATGCGGACGGCATTTTGCCGGATGAGGCGATGCGACTTCACATTGTCGGCAGGGGTTACGAAATTGTTTCGCAGGAGGTTCCGAAAATGTCGGAGGGCGAAGAGCGTGAACTGACCGTGGTGCTGCCGAGCCCGCCGCTCGCCCAGGGCCCGCCGCGTGAGCCAGGGACGCCCCTAACGAACGTTGCTGAGTCTTTCGACGTGACAGACAGCATAAACATCAGCGGCCGCATTCGGCTTCCCGATGGTTCGCCCGCTGCTGGCTACCGAGTGTATGTCAGAACGGAATCACGAGTTGGTTCCCCTGGCGATGCCCGAGGCGCTATCGTTCACACCGCAGCGGATGGCACATTCCAAATTGAAGACATTCCCAATCTGGCAGAGAGCGTCTTGAGCATTATGTCCACGAATGCAGGCGAGAGATTCACCATGAAACCGCTGGAGTTCGTTGTCCAAGCAGATATGGAACCGCTGGACATTACGCTGGAAGAGGGCATTCCGATACGCGGCAAGGTTGTGTACGAAAATGGCCTGCCCGCTGTAGAACGTAGTGTGATCTTTGTGCAGCATACCATGTTCGAATCGCGGGATGACACTGTTCCAAGCCGCACCACAACCACGTTCTCGCATTTTTGGTCGTCGACACCGACGGACGAAAATGGCGAATACACGGCTTATCTTCTGCCGGGCGAATACTTGATTTACCGAGTGAACAGAACCATTGTCATCAACGAAACCGACACGGCAAGGCAATTCGATTTGACATTTTCGACACCGATTTTTGTCGAATTGGAATTGGCAGACGGCTCGCCGGTATCTGAGCAGATTGTTTCTTGGTTCGTCCCGGAGTTTCGCGATGACACTACAAGAAGCCACAGCGAATCGTTTACACGCGGTCAATTCATTTTCGAATCATCGGAAAAGTCTGGTTCGCTCTATTTCATAGATAACCATGGCAAGCATGGAACGATTGCAAAAATTACGCCCGACATGTTCGGGACAACGCAGCGTTTTACTCTTCAGCCGATGGGTAGTGTAACGGCAAGGCTGGTCGATGCGGAAAACAGGCCGATGGCGGGACAACTGATGAGGCTGTTTTATTCACACAGTGATCCTGCTTCGCATTGGAGTCCTACATATACCGAAACGGATTCGGATGGTAGGGTATTGTTGCCTGTTTTGTCCGGCAAAATGCCCATTATGGTAGCCCCGCCGTATAGTCTTTCGGAGAGGCTACGAACAATACATGGCACAATGAGGCATTTCCCTGTAGAGAGGGACATGGACCTCGCACCGGGCGAAAACGTTGATTTAGGGACGATCAAGTTGGTTCGCGTGTTTGGTACATTTGAATTGGAGCGGTCTAATATCCAGGTCAATGCAATGCGAGGGCCAGACTCGCCTGTCAGAGAGGACAGGCCGATGGTAACGATGCTATGGATAGAGGACGGCGCGTACGACATTTTGCTTCCGCCGGGCCATTACCGATTGAGCGGTATGGATTATGTTTTGTCGATTGACGAGGACAGCAAGGACATTCGCCTCGATTTCGACGCCGATGGTCGCGGCAGGATTCAAGGGACGGAACCGGGATGAAACAAAGAGCCGGGGACGTGACCGCAAAGAGCCGGGGACGGAGCTGATTGCAGCGCAGTCCCCGGCTTGCACTGTGTTTTTCCAAAAAATCAATGTAAAATATCTTACAAAGACTCATCGGCATGGAATAGAGTAAAAAATATGGCAAAAAATGCCTCCAAAAACACACTGTACACGAACGATAATTTATACGTCTTATCAGGAATGAACAGCGAAATCGTTGACCTGATCTATCTCGATCCGCCATTCAACAAAAACCAAATGTTCTCCGCTCCCATCGGAAGCAAAGCCGCCGGTGCCAGTTTCAAAGATATGTGGACTTGGAATGACGTCGATGAATACTATCTCGACTCGCTTGCAGTGCAGTTTCCATCGTTGGCGAGATACATTGCCAGCGTTGGCGAAGTGCATAGCAAGCCGATGATGGCCTACTTGACTTATATGGCACAGCGGATTGTAGAAATGCACCGCGTGTTAAAAGATACGGGCTCTTTGTATTTGCATTGCGATCCGACGGCGAGTCACTACTTGAAACATTTGCTGGATAGCATTTTTGGAAAACAGCATTTTGTCAATGAAATTATTTGGCGTTATACGGGTAATTCGATACCGAAATACTGCTTGCCCAAAAAACACGATACTATTTTTTGGTATTGCAAAGGAAAACGGCCAGTGTTTTTTCCGAACAACATTTTATTGCCGTATTCAGAATTAACCGAAAAACGTTATAACCACACCGACGAAAAAGGGCGACGCTATAAAATATCGGCACTACGAAATGGCAAACAGGAAATTGTATATATGAAAGACGGTAAGTATCCCGATGATGTTTGGGACATTCCCGTCATACGTGGAAAAGAGCGCACTGGCTACCCAACCCAGAAACCGCTGGCATTACTAAAACGCATCATTCTTGCATCATCAAACGAATGGGATACCGTACTTGACCCCTTTTGCGGATGTGCAACAACGTGCGTTGCCGCTCAACAGTTGCAACGACAATGGATCGGAATTGACATTGAGAAACAAGCGGTAGGAGTTTTAATACAACGATTGAGCGATGCTGGTCGGCTCTTCCAAGATTTTATAGCAACCGATCAGATTCCGAAGCGAAGCGATGTGCAAGTAGTGCAGCCGACGGAGTCGGTAAAACAGCAACTTTATAAGGAGCAGAAAGGCAAGTGCAATGCTTGCGGAGAAGATTTTCAGGTTCGCAATTTGGAAGTAGATCATATTATTCCGAAATCGAAGGGCGGCGGCGATTATTATGAGAATTATCAACTGCTTTGCGGCAATTGCAATCGCATTAAGGGCGATCGGCCAATGGAATACCTACGATTGAAGATCGAAACGCGTGAGCGGATGATGAAGAATAAGATCGTCTTCGGAGAGTGAATGCGATGATGATGCCAGGGCGGTAAATCTGTTACAATCGCTATAACCCTCCCAAATTCTTTGCCTCGGCGGAAATTTTACCGGATATTACGGTTCTTTCGCTTGACGCGCATTTTGGAGACTATATGATTGGCCGATGGGTTTTGGTTTCTACTAACTTTTTCGGCCATGCAATTCCACACCGTCAGTCATCGTCCCGTGCATCAGCCCGCTCAAGTCCATCGTGGTGCCAACGTGCGTGGCACCGGCCCGATGATGGCGGGACAAATGCGAGGCACTGGCCTAATGATGGCGGGACAAATGCGAGGTGCTGGCCCGATGATGGCAGGGCAAATGCGAGGCACCGGCCCGATGATGGCAGGGCAAATGCGAGGCACTGGCCCGATGATGGCAGGGCAAATGCGAGGCACCGGTCCGATGATGACGGGACAGTTTCAATCTTCGGGAAGAGCGATGCAGCAATCGACTTACGCGAATCCGCAACGGGGATTCCAAATGACTTCCGCGATGACGCATCGGGGAGGGGCAACAATGCCGATGCAGCACCATAACTTGCAACAGGCAAACGCTGCCGATTCTTATCGGAGGCAAAGCAATATGCCTGGAAATTGGTAAGTAGAACTGCGAGTTGTGCCGGAAGGACAGTTTTTTGTCCATAGCAGTACGTGAAACGCTCTAACTCAATCATCGCTTAAATAAGGATCTGTTTGAAAATTAGAAAATGTCGTTGACAACTTCGCGGAGACCAACTTCTTGGTTTCGCTTATTATTTTACTCCTGTGTGAAATACTACCAAAATATCGCGGATTCAAGCATATCAGGCAAGAGTAATTTTCAAATAGCCTTTGTGAGTGAATGGAGATCTGAAGCAACTGGCCATTTTCTTTCATCACGCAAAATTACGTCTGTGAAAATGTTTTTACCGCCAACTGCATTTAATCCGTGAATAGTGAATCGAGTCATTTGAGTAATAGACGTGCAAGCGTGCCGTCTTGAAATGGAGCATTTGAGGATTGCCATCATCGCCGAGAAAGACTTTACCATTGACACCACGATAATGATCATCAAACGGCGTTACACTAATCGAATCTGCCCAAAACATCGGGATGCGTTCGACAACTGTGCTGTCCGGTGTTGTTGTTTCAATAATTTCGGTAAAAAGCGAATGCGGTGCGCCGAGATAGTCGCGTTTTTTCCGGCTCATTGGTGAGTCCGAGTAATCCATTGATTGCACGCCACATGTCCGCTTGTGCTACGTTGATGTTCGCACGCATGAATAATCGTTGCGCTTCCTCCTGTTTGATCTGTTCATCGTTAATCATATTGTAAGACTCTTCCAATCCGCCTCGAACGGGAAACCGCATGGCAAGATCGAGCATCATCTTTTTGGATTCCGCCTCCATTTGAACTTTTTGTAACGCAATTTGTTCCATCTGGTCAATTTTATGTCCCTCGACATCGCAACGTTGCCATAAAGAACAATACGTACCGAGTAAGGTAGAACAGTCTTGCGTTTTCTTCCCGATGGATATTAAAACGTTCTTTCCACGAATTGAAGTCGCCATGGTATGATTTTTCAACATATTTGTAGAAAACCGTTCAAAACCTTGTTTTTTTTCACGATCAGATATTGTATGCTATCCTGTTCCTTTTGAAAGGAATCCGCAATGCCGAAATACACGAAGCCGAAATCCACCGTAGCACGTTCAACGCCCGGTGACGCAGAGGTTGTGCCGAATCCCGATAAACAGCATTAGAGCGAGTTTCAAATTACGCTGGACGTGTTTTCGTCATTCCGGCGATGCCGCCCGGCGGTCAGCATCCTACCTCTGGTTCCCGGCTTGTGCCGGGATGACGGTTTTTTTCATTTTCATGTCAGGGCAACAGTCTGTTTTTTCTCCAACGATGATAAAAGTAGAGAGCTAACATTGCAAAAATGGCCGCTCCATTAAAACACATCACGATAACCCAACGGTTGTTTGAGGCTTCTGGCAAAGGATAGTATTCGCGACCCCGCCGTTCAATGAAATCTTTCGCGTGAGCCCTTGCAGCGGCAATGTTTTCATGCATTTTCTGGTCGGCCTCTGTTATTCTCCTCTCAATCTCCGCCCTTAGCCGCTCAGCTTCCGCTCTTTCCTTCTCTATCTCCGCTTTCAATGTCTCCTCATCCCACTCCGCCCTGTTAGTTAAGTGGTGGGGAGATTGATAAAAGTCATCCGGCAAACCCAGCTGGCTGAGAAAAACTTTATATCCCACTTCCGTCGCCGGCTGACTGTCGCACAACCCGAGCGCATTAGCGGAAGACGCGACGCAGTGCATTGACGCGTCCGAATAGGCAGCATCGCAAGCAGTCTCGCAGTCGGTGCTCGCGTAGACTATCACCGCGAGCAACAGAGCAATCATTCCAACCCCCAAACCAGCCGTCAATTTCCGTTTCATCATCGGAAACCCCTTTCTTTAGTGTGCGTATTTCAAATTACTCTGGACAAAAAAAGCCGTCATCCCGGCGCAAGCCGGGAACCAGACATTGCGTGCGATGCCGGTTCCTCTGGATTCCGGCTTTCGCCGGAATGACGAAAACGCGTCCAGAGCAATTTGAAACACGCCCTAGTGTACGTAATGCAAAGTAACCGGCCAAGGTCCATCCATGACTGGCGGCGAGTGAACGCCCGGCACTTTTGCGTTGCCCGGGCGCGCGTTGTTCGGGCGCGTCGAATCCGCTTGCCGATGTCCTACCGTTCCAGCGTCGGCTCGACCCATACGCCCCAATCAGCCGAGTTGCCGTTGCCGCCATCCTCCACAATTAACTCCAATTCCCTGACGCCCACAACGCTCATTTCCACGCGACGTATCGCTCGATTCTCAACCAGCTCGCTACGCAAAAGTTCCTCGCCGTCGCCGCGAACGACAAAAACCACCGTTCCAGGGCGATCATGCTGAAGCCCGAAACCCGTCTTAAACGTCTTCCAATTCCCGCCGAGGTCAAACTTGTAATTCGACGGAGCGTGAGCATAAAAGCCGGATTCGTAATACGCACCGCCAACCCGAATGAACGCAT
>WRKP01000001.1 GCA_009778035.1 Planctomycetaceae bacterium | reverse complement strand
TGTGTTGTGCTGGGCATCGCCCTGCTTGCGTTTGTCGGCATTGCAATGTCGGGAGTTTTTGAGCCGGTCGATCCGGGACTCGTGAAAGTCGGGAACGGCGAAGCCCAGTTGGTGCTGGGCGGGGGAGTGCCGGGTGCAAGTTTCGCGGCAGTGTCTTGTTCTGGCACTTATGGATGCGGTGCGAGTGGCCCCAGTGGAATCGGACCTGGTGACCAGAGACGAGTTGGGTCGAAGTCTTGCGGCGGCACCTGTAGCCCAGTTCTGGCTACCAAAGTTGAGGCAGCACCGGAATAGTTTTCGATGTTGATAGAACATGCGATGGGTATGTATCGCTTTGTGAGTTTGATAGTATCCAAGACCGTCTGATGAAAGATTGTCGGCAGATAGGTAATTTGGGCGTTTTTACTTGAAAAATCGCACTGGTGAGAGAACGAAAGTCGATATATGCCGCTCGTTCGCCATTGGTTGAGTTTTGTAGTTTTTTCCCGGTTTGCCCTTAAAGATATTAAGGGGCATTCGGCACAAAACTCAATGGTGCTTGGTATGGTTGTCCAATTGTGTCAATTTGGCTGAAAGCGCTTGGCTAAATCAGAAATGATGAAACAACAAACATGTTAGGAGGTTGCTATGCAGATATTAGGAGCATTTATGTGCCGTACATACAGAAACATACCCTGGTGTTGTTTTGTCTTGTTGGCATTTTTGTTTTGTACGGATCGACTATATTCCCAAGGTGATTCACCTTTGCAGACCCGTGTGGACTCTGCAGTGTTACCGGCGGATATCGTTGAAGCTCTCGTGAAAAATGTGGCGGATATCGATCCAATCTCATTGGAATGGATACGTACACGAACGACGACTATGGATTTTGAAACACTTATAAAAAAAACACGTACCTTATACGATTGTGGATTCCTTGAGCCTGTCAATTCGGTGTTTATGTGGCAGGGCGGACTCGCTTATCTTCGATTTTCAGACAAAAATGCCGTAGAAGGCGAGGAAATGATAACTGCTTATGAGGCCAGAAGACGGAACCTAAGGCTTATAGAAACAATAAAAGAACGCAGCTTTGATGGGGAAATATGTTATATCGGCTCTGGACACGAACACTCAGATACAAACACCCCAACGTTACTCGTTTACTCACTTGAACAAGCAAAAGAGAGGCTCCCTTTTTTTACCATATGCTACCCCGAATATCTGGCTTGTGCTGGCTATAGGTTTCCGCTGGACGCGCCGGAGCTCTTGGAGAGTCATGATTCGTTGGTTCTTTACCTCGTTGCTAGGGGTGATTTGAACGTGGTCAAAAGTGTGGATGAGGAAACTGATAATCCGAAAATCTATATAGAATTGGTTGCTCCAGAAATATGGACAAAAAAGAATCATCGTTACAAATTTTGGCTATCGAAGAAATTGAATTATGCGGTTGAAAAATATGAAATAGAGTCCCTAGATGGTGATCGTGCATACCAGGTAGTCAACAGCGATTTCTTTCAAATTCCCGGAAAGACCGCATATCTTCCAAACAAATGCATCCAAAAATGTTTTACGCTCAACACAATTCCAGGCATTTATTCCGGCGAGCCACTCTTTGAGGAGCAATACAGGCTTACCCACATATCGACAGAAAGAATTGACAAAAGACAGTTTGCTTTGCAGAGCAAATATAGCAGTCCAGGAACTATGGTTGGAAACCATATTCTTTCTGAAGATGGAGAAACAAAAGGTCTCCAGTACATTGTTCCTGCCAATCCCGCCGACCTTGACCGCGTTATTGAAGCGGCACGAACTGGTGGAAACTTTGTGCCTACTCCAATTACATCCACAGCCGCCATTGTTTTCCGATGGCTACTTGTCGCTGCCGGTATTGTCCTTGTCGTTTATGTGTTACTTCGTCGATTTGTCAAACAATAAAGAGATTACAATGCCATGAGTTGTTGTTTATGGAAAATATGCCGCGAGGTAGGTATCTATTGCACGATGCCCTGTTTGGCAATGATGTTTTCATTCAGTGTCTATGGGGACAATAGGGAATTTCCCCAAGAGATTCGCGACAAGTTGTTTTCCTGCGGTGTTAATTCTCTCTATCTGTTTCTGAATTTGCATGGACACCAAACGGATTTCGAGACATTGAAATCAGAGGTTACCATTGGAGACAATGGCACTTCGCTGTACGATTTACAGAATGCTGCAGTAGCCGTCGGTATGCCTGTGGAAACGGTACAATGTTCCTATTCTACACTCTGCTCACTGAACATGCCGGTGATCGCTTGGATCAATAGAAATCCCAACGAAGCAAACGAATCCGTCATCGGACATTTCATCGTCCTCATCAAGGCAGATGCCGACGGTATCGTATACCTTGATGGCACGTCGGGAGAACAATCCAGTATGCAACTGGCCAGTTTTGCACAACAATGGAATGGTATGCTCGTCAGAAAAAAGGAGAATAGATATTTCGTAACGGACAGAATGGCATTGTCAGTATTCCTCCTCGGCGTTGCTTTTATGTTCTTGCACTGGGGATTTGCTCCTAAAAAGATTGCGGTAGCCGTCCTTGCATGTTTCATGTTTTCGCCTCTTTCATTTTGTTACGCGGAAGAGTCGACTCGCATTTGGCGAACACAGGAAAATGAATCCATTAACGCACTCTACCTTCTTTTGCAAATCAATGGTTTGCCGTGTGACTACGGCAAATTGGAAGCCGAATTAAAATCAGTGTCAACGACACAAAGTTTAAGCGACATAAAAAAGCATGCTCGGAATTGGGGATTGAACTTGGATGTTTTTCGATGTGCCACACCGGATGCTCTCGAAAGAATCTCTATTCCCTTTTTGATTCATACCGGAGGAGGCGGCGATTCAAGCGATGCCGAATGGCAAGGCAATTTTCTTCTTGTCATTGGTCGCGGACATGGTCATTATATGATTCTTAACTGTGCAACGATTGGCATCTCCGAAATATCTGAAGAATCACTTCGCCGGTATTGGAGCGGCTATGTTCTAGGGCATTCTCCTCGGACGAAGCTATCGTTTGTTCAGACACCCGCGTTTCTCTCTTCTATGCTGGGGCTTGCCATCCTACTTTTATACTGGAGTATCGCTGCCAAAAAAAAGTCAAGTGGTTCAGTGGCACTCATGCTGGGTATTACCTTGCTCTTTGCCCAGACATCTCAAGCGGATGAAAATCAGCCGCCAGCCACTTTCACACCGGAACAGATCAAAGAAATTTTACTCGAAACAGCGGATAATCTCGAAAGTTTGAAAATCTATTATCGCTCCGAATATTATACTGACCCCAAGGCTCCGCCGAAAACCTATTTGTATCGAAGAATTCTGGCAAAAAGTCCATATTATCTGAATCACACGAATGCTCATCCAAGCGAAGCTTTTTCTTGGGACAACTATCCAATGCTTCAACAAGCCTTCATTCAGGGAACGACTGGGTATAACCACTTTCCATTTCGCAACAATTATTTTGTGATGACTTTCAAACCAGACGATCCACTTCCCGGCACGTTGCCCGGTGAATTCTTCTTTAATGCTACTGGCATCTGGCCAATGAAGGAACGAAAAGCACCAACTTGGGAAGACGTTCCAAGTGCTTTGCGTGACGTTGCTCAAAATATCCACTATGATCAAGTTCGTCCGCTTCAAGAAATAGTCGATGATCGTTGGTGTCACGTTCTGTATTGGGCCGACCGCGATATTCTTTGGCTCGACATGGAACGTGGAGCGGTCCTACTGGCACGAGAAGTTTACCATCACGGAACGGGTGCCTTGGTATTTCGCTATGAACTTAGTGATCATCAAGAGGCGGCTCCCGGTCTTTGGATACCGAAAAAACTCCGCAATATCCAATTCGATTTTGCAGCCCTAACAGAAGAGGGACGCAAACGCCGGGTCATTGACGGCTTTTTTGAGGTCGAGGAAATGGAAGTCAACACATTGACTGAAGCAGATTTTGACTTTATCCCTCCGCCGGGCGCTTTGCTCACTTACGATGCCAGAGAGCCGAATGCCCAATATCCTTATCAATCAATTCCCGGCGGCGAAGAGATGCTTGATAAAATTGGTGATTGGGTTCGAACAATGTATCCACAGAAAAAGAGCAAACCGAAAGTTGATTGGGGATGGTATGTTGGCTTGATCGTAGTTCCTATAATACTTCTGCTTGAAATTCGCAGGAAAATGACGCATGCAAAAAATTTCCAACGAAAATATTGAGATAAGGACTACAATGTGGCAATGGAAATGGCTCATCGCATTGGTGGTGATCATCCATTGTTTTATGGTCGCTTGGATGTCAGTTTGGAACAGTCCAAACGGCAACGAACCGGGACATCTGGCTGCCGGTGTCTATACTCTCAGTTTTGGACGTACCGATCTTTATCGCGTGAATCCTCCATTGGCACGAATGGTTTCTGCCATTCCAGCAACATACATTCTTGACATTGATGCCGATTGGCTTCCGACTGCTGCAAATGTTTTATCCTATCGGCCCGAATATGAGGTTGGTACATCTCTCTACTTTAAGAATGACCCCGACAAACTTTATTATGCCTTTGCATTCGGACGTTTAATGTTGCTTCCGTTTTCTCTGTTAGGAGCGTGGGCTTGCTATCGTTTTGCATACGAAATCTATGGAAAGATGGCAGCATTTTTTGCATTGATTCTATGGTGTTTTAATCCTTATGTGTTGACTTGGTCTGCAACTATCAACCCTGATATTGTAGCAACATCAGTTGGCATTTTCGGTTTTTATCTATTTTGGCATTGGTGCCAACTGCCTTCTTGGAAAAATACTTTTTGGATTGGCATCGCACTAGGAGGAATGCTTGTAACGAAGACCGTTTGGATTATTACTTTCGGACTTTGGCCAACACTCTGGTTGATTGCCTTTTTTACAAGAAGAGAAAAAACAGTTCGTAATTTTTCGTTACAGGTAAGTCAATTATGTATAGCATTTGCCATTGCCCTAGTCGTTCTGAATGTGTTTTACAATTTTTCAGGCACTTTCCGCACTCTCAAGCAGTATTCCTTCATTTCTGCTTCGTTGACAGGGCACTCGCAAGAACGGCAAGTAATTTCAAAAAATCGATTTGCTGAATCTTGGCTAGGAAATATCCCTGTTCCATTGCCGCAAGATTATGTTTATGGTATCGACGTGCAAAAATTCGATTTTGAACGTGGAATTCCCTCTTATGTAAATGGAATGTGGTCAGAACGTGGATTCTGGTATTACTATATTTATGCATTTTTTCTCAAAACTCCCATTGGTTTCCAACTCCTGATTCTTCTTGCGGTATTCTGGTCATTGATAAACCGGCAATTCAGATCGTCGTTGTTGAATGAAACAATACTCATATTACCGATTATTGTTATCCTACTTTTAATCAGTAGTCAGGACGGCTTTTCCGTTCATTCTCGTTATTTGTTGCCCCTTTTGCCTTTTTTAGTGATATGGACAAGCAAAGTTGGATTATATTTTGAATCACCAGTAATGATAAGATTCAAAACGAATATATCTATCGTACTTATTCGTGCCGGTGTGATTATTCTACTTACCTGGGGAATGATTAGTTCTTTATTAGTCTTTCCACACACGATGAGTTATTTTAACGAATTTGCAGGTGGGCCAGCAAATGGAGGACGTTATTTATTAGGAAGTGATCTTGATTGGGGGCAGGATGTTTACCATCTCCAGCGATGGCAACAAAAAAATCCCGATGCACGGCCTCTTCGTGTTTCTCTTTCTTGGACGATGCCTTTGGAAAATACATCAATCAGATATGATGGTGTTGTTCCAAAAGCAGGGGATGGCACTAATATCTTCGCCGCTATCAAACCAGGATGGTATGCGATCAACGTTAATAATATTTTCAGTAGAAGCAACGAGTACGCATATTTTAGGGATAAACAGCCTATTGCCAGAGCCGGATGGTCGATCAATATCTATCATTTCAGCGAAAGCGAAATTGATAAAAAACGAAAAGCACACGGATTGTTCATCATCAGCGAGGAACAAAGAATCATCTCTGATTTTTATGAGGAACTTCTGCGTCGAAAACACAATACTTCGCAGTCAATACGAGTTGCAATCTATTCAGGAAAAGGTGTCGTTGCTGGCTCTTTAACAACAATCAAGAATATCATAAATACGGAGGGTTATGATGTTCAAGAATTAGACATACAATCTATACGAAATAGAAAACTGTCAGATTATGATTTAATCATTGTGCCCGGTGGTCTTTCCAATGAAATGGCTGAGGCTCTTGGTAGTGATGGGCGAGAAGCGATTCGTCAATTTGTACGATCGGGTGGAGGTTATATTGGTATCTGTGCCGGAGCATATTTGGCGTCATCGACATTTGAAAGATTTCTTTGTTTGGTTAATGTTAAAACAAACCATTATCAGGAATATATGCCGCGTATCGGCATGCAAGAACAACGTCAACTTGGCGGAGGCTCGGCTGATATGTCGTTTTCACCAGAAGGGCAGAATCTCTTTTCCCAAGAAGAGTACGGCGCTATTGACTACATAAACGGTCCAATTTTTATAGACGCTGGCCGCCTTGATTTACCTCCTTTTTTGACACTTGCAACGTACCAATCGGACATTTACCAGTACTATTTTCAACAGGGCACGATGCCGAACACACCAGCCATTGTTGCTGGACAGTTCGGAAATGGTAGTGTTATTTTATTTAGTTCCCATCCTGAATTAACACAAGGAATGGAGTCGCTCATAGTGGATGCAATACGCATGGTACACCGTGTTTGTCCATAGAAATTATCCCTGACTAATTCAGGTTTGTGATGCAGTCCGAAGGCCGACCGATTTGGCTGGCTGGTAGTGTTTTTTGGGAGGAAAAATATACATGGGTTATCGAAAAATTTGTTATAATTCGAGAGTATATGCCAGTCGGGTCTTTGATATTTTGAGCACACAATAAAGCCTTGATTAAATGTTCGTTGTCGAAATATTTCATCTCACTTTCTGTTTTCTAATTCTCAAATCATTTTTTAGTTCGCTCCACGCATCGTTGAATGGTTCATAAATATCGGCGGGAGAGCGTTTTTGCATTTTGGACTGCTACTCCCAAACAGTAACTCGCTCAGCATTGGCAATAATGCCGTTTAGGGAGTATTGAACTCGTCTATTTCATTTTTAGCCTGGGCTTCTGATGATTTCGACGATGTTCTTTATTTTGTATGATTCTTGCAATTCTTTTGGCAAGTCGATTGCGAAGTTTATTCTTTCTGCATACGGCGGTCGAAAAATGCAGCGAGCGTTCTTGTTTTTTGTATTGCCTTCTCGGCACTTCTTGCAAGAGTTTTTTTAGGCATCTGCGTAAGCCCTCTTTTTTATAAGAGATTCAATGAGCAAACCGATCATTGAGGCGAAGCCTGGGCTTCCACGATCCGATGATTCCTTGGCTCGTTGGTGCGAGCCGCACTGGCACTCTCCAGCAGTGCCACCTCCAGATAACTGATGCAAAATCTGCGAAAGCGGTGCACTGACCAATTGAAGATGGAGTAAAGGCGGAAGATGGTTCATCTCCTCCCGTTGTTCTTCTCTCTTCTGCGGTGTGTCGCGAATAAGAAATGGATTTCCTGTCCCTTGCTTGCCACCCAGTAACCACTAATTAGCCGTATGCACTGGACACGCGGGGGCACATCACGACAGAGGTGTCAGACCCCATTTTGGCCTGACACATTTTACTTTAATACGATTCGCCAAGACACAGAATTCCAGGGTTTTCTGGCTACTCGCATGTATGCCTGTGTAACCCTGTACACACTATGCGATTTCACCTAAACTGTTTGTTGCTAATGGGTTGAAGGAAAAATATCGACAAAATGAAAATTCCGTCAACAGGGCGATCCAACATATCCGCCGGAAATTGTTTGCATCCAGCGGATATGTATGTTAAACTATAAGTGTCGTGCTCCGTAACGAGCACCCGATAACTGCCAGCAGTGTTTGAAAAATCTATGAAAAATCGCAATTTGCTCCAGTTTTTTGCCAATCATTCAAAAACGGTATCATCAAAAGTTAAACAAAAGCACAAACGCTCGTGCCGCATCGAAGAACTCGAAAATCGCGAAATGCTCTCCGTGTCTCCCGGTGCATTTTATGCCCTCCACGACCATCTCTATCAGGAGGAATATGCCGATACCCTTGTCGTTGTCGAACCTTCACCAACGGCAGCCATCGCCCCAGCGTCGGAAATCACTCCGTTTAATGACGCAATTTATAACGAATACGAAAAGAACCTCGTCGACAGTCAAGAACTACAAAACTATGCAATATGGAGAGAAATTGACGGGGAATTACGGCTGACAGAAATTAACGCCGAGAACCGAAATCTTACCGGCGTGTTGGATTTGTCCAACTGCACCGAATTGACACTGGTTGATGTGTCCCAAAACCAACTGACATCGCTTGACCTTTCCGGCAACGTAAAATTGGCATCCCTGAATGCGAATGATAACCAACTAACATCATTAAACGTGTCGGGATGCGGTTTTCTGGACACGATATATGCGAATAAAAACCAACTGACAGAGTTGGATGTTTCACAGAGTGCCGTATTGAGGTTTTTGGATGTTCGAGAAAACCGTCTCGAATCGCTGGACCTTCGTAACAATACATTCCTGAGTGGGCTATGGGCTAACGACAATGAATTGACCTATCTGAACGTGTCCGCTTCTTTGTCCTTGACAACGCTTTATTTCCATAACAATCAACTAAAACTATCGGCGTTGGAGTTAGGCCGTCCCGTTGCCGACTATACGCACTTTGGAGCGGGCAATCAAAGAATTGTTCCGCCTGCCCTCAACATCAACGACACGACGGCAACCGTTGACCTTTCCAGCGAATACGAAATCGACGGTGTAAGAACGACATTCATTTGGGGAATACGGCTTACGAACGGCAATGTTGTCATCGACCCGTCATTCTATACGAACGTCAACGGTGTATTCACGTTTACGGAAATCCCCCACGGTGCCCGGATTTACTGCCTTATGACCAACTCGCAGATTCCAGGCTTGAATCTGACGACGTCAAACATTGTCATCAATCGGCTTGACCCGCCGTCGGACATTGTCGGGGCCAGTAAAAATGCAACGACGCTTACGATCGGCTGGAAAGCAATCAATGCAACCCGTTACATCGTTGAATATAGGTATCCGAACGAAACGGAATGGAGACAAATTCCCGTCAATGCAACCAATACCAACACCCCAAGGGCGGAAATCCCCGTCGTAACTGCCGGATCGGGCGAAATACACATCCGCATTACGGCCATTGGAACGGATGATTCGATCCGGGTCATTTCTGCGGAGCGGGTGATTGGATACACCGGTGCCGTGCCCGAAAATCCAAACAGAAGCATCAAGGCGAAAAGCGTTAATAGGGACAACGGCACCAACTGGGTCAATTTAACATGGCTTCAAGTCGGCAGCAATTTCGAGTACGAAATCAGAAACGTAACGACGGGCGAAGCGGTAACGGTTTTTGTGGGTGTTACCGAATACCGATGGGACGGCCTGGACAGCAATAAACGCTACCGATTTGAAATTGTCGTAAAAAATGCTGCCGGTATCGAAGCGCGGGTTGTCAAAATAACAGCCAAGACGGCAAATATGCCGAGAGGTACGGCACCGACCGCTCTGCGTGCCATTGCTGGTGAGACTTCCGTTGCGATAAATTGGCGTCCCCCTGTCAATACACAGGGACTCATGGGATATGAAATCCGAGTGATTGGGACAACGCGGAACACCGAATTTGTTTCGCGCACGATAACGGTTGACACGGGCACGACAAATTATCTCGTGGATGGTTTGCCGGATAGAGAGCGATTCCGGTTTGAAGTTTATGCGGTAACGCTGAATGAGCACGGTTGGGTATTTTCCTCGCTTGCCCGAGTCAATGCGGCGACAACGAAGCCGTTTCCCGCAGTTAAAAGTCTGCGACCGACGGTAAGCAAGCCCATACAGGGCCAGGATGTGTTTTTGAATTGGAACACGATGTTGATACCGGGCGCAACCTATGAGGTTGGCTTTTGGCAGGGCAAAGAATGGCAGGCCTTGCCTAGTTCGGTCGCGTACACGGTTGAGATCGGGCCGACGCGTTCGGTCGCAATCGTGTCGGGACTTGGTGCAGGCAGGATAACGTTGGCCGTCCGGGCCGTGATACCGGGCGAGGGAGCGACAGCCGATCACATCGAGACTGGCCGCGTCGCCCGGACGACGGTGAATGTTCGAGCATCCGGATAGCCGACCGCGCCGCCTGCGGTTAGAGCATTTTCCGAATTATTTTCCGAATTGGAGTGGACTCGTTCTTGTCATCCCGGCGAAAGCCGGGAACCAGGGAAAGCGGTACGCACGCCGCACGGCTGGATTCCGGCTTTCGCCGGAATGACAGCATAGCAACACGTGAAACGCTCTAACAGACAACACTACCGGGCGGGCGTATTGCCAGCGAATGCCTTGGGATTTTGCAGCCGCAAGCCTTCGCCGCTGTGGTAGTTGGCGTATTCGGTAACAATGGTTCCTTCAGCCCCGCCCATCATAAAATGATAGGCCCCAACTCGGTTCAAGACGGCTTCGCCTTTGCCAAGTCCAGTAGTTGCCGTTAGTTCGGTCCAGTTGGATACCGTAATTGCATTGGCATCCAGTTGCGATTTCGGCAGTTCGACCGGTGGCGGGCCTGCATTGGCGCCGACTTCGCCAAAGTTGAAAATACTGCCGTTGCGGACTTGCCAGTATTCATGTTTCGCCGGCTCGTTTTCCGCGGCAACGTGAGCATGTTCGGGAATCATCTGGAAGGGCAACAGATAAATCTCGTGTCCGAAATATCCCTGCTCTTTGTCGTTGACCCAAAAAATCCCGGCCATCCCGACGTTGACAAAATCGCCGAGCCCGAAGTCGAGAATCCAAAAGCGTTCATCGTTCACGGCATCGGCCAACGGATAGCGGTGATAGCGGAGCAATTCGATGTAGGCTTCTTTGGCGGCGGCTTCATTGAAACTGCCGTCGGCATTGTAAAATCGGGCATTGTCATATTTTTGGAGGGTCGGGCGTTGTCCGCCTCGCACTCCCTGCCCTTGTCCTGCACCTTGTCTTTGCCCGCCGAGTTGGCGTGTTTGTGCGAGTACGGCGGCTCCGGCTCCGCCGAGAAGTGCTGTAACACCGGCGACACCGCCGAGCGTCTTAGTGATCCAATTTCGTCTGTCCATGGTAGTTTCCTTTGTGTTAATGTAGGGTTTGTCCTAAAAATTTTGTAAGGCTCTTGCGGGAATACCGCAAACCATTATTGTAATTTATAAAATGAGGAGAAGCAAGATAGGTGCCGCGAGCACAAGAGCGGGCGGAAGGACTCTTGCCAAAAACGCCAATATGAGGTAAATTATCCCCCCAGCGAGCGACCATTTTGCTTCGCCCTGCGCTGCAATTTTTCGACTGCCGGACATATCCGGTCGCGTTCGGCATAATGCTTGCACAATGACTCTACGAATCGGTACTGTTCCCTATAGCAATGCTTTTCCGCTCATACATTTTTTGCCGGAATACCTGCCCGGTGCGGTTATTTCGGAATGGATTCCCTCGGCCATGCGGCAACAACTCGCGGAGCAGCATCTCGACTTGGCCCTTATGCCCGTCGCGGAATTGCCTCATCTGCCGGAAGGACGAATTGTCAGTAATTGCTGCATCGCGTGTGATGGGCCTGTCCAAAGCGTATTAGTGTTTAGCCGCGTGCCGATTGAACAAATTCGCTCCATTTCGCTGGACTCGGCCTCGCGAAGCAGTGTTATGATTTGCGAGATGCTGTTTCGGCAATTTTATGGTATCCAACCGGAAACGCATTGCCTGGAGTCAGACCAAAATCCCGATTTTTGCGGTCGGGATGCGTTTCTCCTCATCGGCGATCGGGCATTGGCCTATCGACCGACTGCGGCCTGGCCGTATCGGTATGATGTTGGCGAACTTTGGAAAGCGAAAACGGGTTTGCCGTTGGTTTTTGCGGCGTGGATTGGCTGCACTCCGCAGGTTTTTGACGAATCCCTTGCATTGGCCTTGGAGCGTGCCCGGGATAGGGGATTGCAGGAACTGGAAACAATTCTCGATGCCAAAGAGCGGCAGGGAATTGCCTTGCCGCTCGGTCGGGAGCGGATGTTGGACTATTATAGGCAATCAATTATTTACAAGATGCCTTCTGCTTATTAGGCTTTGTTTGGCCACCTTTGGAACCGGTATCCCGGCGTTAGAACATATTTCAAATGGGTCAGGACTCGCTTCTGTCATTCCGGTACACACATCGTCATCCCGGCGAAAGCCGGGAACCAGAGATTGCGTGTGATACCAGTTCCTCTGGGTTCCGGCGTGCGCCGGAGTGACGGACTGTAAACAAGTCGATTCGCCATAACACAATAGGCAAAATTTAACGATTATTCCGATTTTTCTAAATATACCGGCAATATCCGCCGATGTAGGGATTAGGCAGTTCGATACTGTCCCCCCCCAATTATCACCCGAATCACTTTTCCCAAAAAACGAAAGAGAGGAATCCAATGAAAAGGATAAGAATAACAATCACGCTGGGTCTTCTGTCGGCTTTGTGCATATCCGGCTGCATTTGTCCCCCTTCGCATCAATTTGGTATGCAACGCAGTTTTATCTCGAATCCGGCAATATACGAAGCGGGCTGCGACCCCTGCGGTCCCGTCGATGCGTGCGGTGTCATAGAGTATGGCGGCAATTTCGCCTCTTCCCGATACCGTGTTGCGGACTGTCGAGATTCGCTGGCCAACTTGAGCAACGGTGCCTTCTTGGTGAAACGTGGTATTCTCGACATCGCAGCATCGCCGTTCGTTCTCATCGGCAGCGCGCTGACGAGTAATTGCCGGTATGAGGTTTTATCGTTCTGCGAAGATGTCCGTTATACGCGTTCTTTCGTTGATCCGTGCAGTCAGGCCTTTGATTCTTGCTCGTCGGGTTGCGATACCTGTGCAAACGGATATTCTGAAGGAATCCGTTACGGCGCGAGGAATCAACATCATCATGCGAGTGTTGTGTTGCCGCCGGCTCCTCGCCTCAGCAATTCGATCATTCAAGCATCGTATGAGACACCGACCGCTCCTGCCGCGAGATTCGTGCAGCCGCCGCGGTAGGGCAAATGGTGCAAAATCGCACTAGCGCAAGAGTCGGGGGCATCAGCCCCCGGGCTGACACCTCAAAATTCCCCTTTGGCGATTTTTCGACGACGGTGGCTCTAAAATCTGACGATAGTGCCACTTGCAACATCATCTGCGAAATGCTCTGCTTGCAATGCTCGCCCGACAACTCCGTTAACTTTTTCGGCAAATCTGGTATAATCGGTACAGAGAGACTCGCTCTCAACGAGCAACACCATGTCCCACGAAAAAATTACCATCGCACTCGCACGAAATGCCGAATCCATCGGAAAAGCCGCTCTGCTCCAAGGCTGGGTACGCACCCGAAGAGACTCTAAAGCCGGTTTCAGTTTCGTCGAACTCAATGACGGCACCTCCTTCGGCAACGTCCAAGTTATCGTTCCCAATACCCTGCCAAACTACGAAACCGACATCAAATTGGTAACAGTCGGCAGTTCCATCATCGTACAAGGCATCATCAAAGAATCTCCCGGTGTAGGCCAAGCAACCGAAGTCGAAGCCAAATCCGTCGAACTCGTTGGAACCGCAGATCCCGTCAACTATCCGCTGCAAAAAAAAGGACATACACTCGAATTTATGCGGTCGATTGCCCATCTCCGCGTGCGCACCAACACATTTGGAGCCGTCGCCCGAGTGCGCAACCGGGTCAGTTTTTCGATCCATCAATTTTTCCAGGAAAACGACTTTTTTTATATCCATACGCCCATCATCACGGCCAGCGACTGCGAAGGAGCAGGCAATATGTTCCGCGTTTCGACCCTCGACCCAAACAACTTGCCGAAAGATAACCGGGGCAAAGTCGATTTCTCCGAAGATTTTTTCGGGAAAGAAGCATATCTGACGGTTAGCGGACAGTTAAACGTCGAGACATACTGTGCCGGTTTGAGCAGAGTCTATACATTCGGCCCGACCTTTCGAGCGGAAAACTCGAATACTTCCCGACACGCCGCCGAGTTTTGGATGGTCGAGCCCGAAATCGCCTTCTGCGAACTCGAAGAAAATATGGATTGGGCCGAAAAATTCCTCAAACGCATTATCGGCGACGTTCTTCGGGACTGTGCCGAAGATATTGAGTTTTTCAACAAGCAAATCGACACCACGCTTAAAGAAACGCTGGAACATGTGTTGCAGAGTCCGTTTATTCGGCTTTCCTATACGGATGCGATCACGATTTTGCAGCGGTCGGGCAAAAAGTTCGAGTTCAAGCCTGAATGGGGCATAGATTTGCAGAGCGAGCATGAACGGTTTCTGACGGAAGAGCATTTGAAGCGTCCGGTGATTGTGTATGATTATCCTCGGGCGATCAAGCCGTTTTATATGCGGGTCAATGACGATGGCCAAACGGTTCGGGCGATGGATATTCTTTTTCCGAAGGTTGGGGAAATCATTGGCGGCAGCGAACGGGAATATCGTTTGTCGTTGCTTGAAGACCGGATGGCGGAGCACAAATTGGATATGGAGTCGTATCGTTGGTATGCCGACTTGCGTCGGTATGGCACGGTGCCGCATAGTGGTTTTGGATTGGGATTGGAGCGGGCATTGATGTTTGTAACGGGCATTGCGAACATTCGTGATGTGTTACCGTTCCCTCGCACGCCGGGAAACTGCGAATTTTAGAGCGTATTCATTTTTGCTTTGGGAAAAATCGTCATTCCGGCGCACGCCGGAATCCCGCCGGGTGGCTTACATCCCGGGCCCTGCACGTCAATTCACCGGCGTCAAAATAATCGTAACCGGCGTGCCGATCGGCGGTATGCGTTCCGTAAAGCATCCGAATTGCAACATCGTATTATCCGCACTGCTCTCAATCGGCACATCCAATATCGAACCCACAAAATTGGAAAGTCCAAACAACTCGCCCGTCTCATCCGCCAAATAACGATGATTACCCGCCGCATCCTGATAAGTCCGGCTGCCGCTAAAAACCCAATGCGTCGTCATCGGCCTCTTCGCATGTTCAGGACTAGATAAGTCCCAAATCCAATCTTGAGCGGAAGACTCGTGTTGCACGATTTCCTCTTCGCCGCTCAAGGAACGACTGCGAACCTGCCAACGCAGGGTAATGTCAATTCTATCGCCGCTTGCCGGAATGAACTCCGGCCTGAATTCCGCCGATTGGCCCTGTCTTGCATTGACCGCCAACAAGCCCGCGTGAACCAAAAACGGCTTGACACGCACCGACAGGATCGACTCATGTTCCTTGCTTCCAACTCGGCATGCCAGAAGTTCCAAAAAGCCTTCCCGCAAGACGACGCGCCCGAGCAGGACGACATGTTTTCTGTCGGATGTTATCCAGATTCGGTCTTGCGGATCGAGGGGAATCAGTTCATCGGGCGCATCGACGAAGGGAATGATTTGCCGTTCTTGTTCGATGAGGGCGAGTTCTTTTGCATGTTCTTCGGCGAGGATTTTTTCTCGCAGAGCGGCAAGGTCGGCTTCTTCATTAGCCTCGGGCGGCAGGTCGAGCGGACTGGGTATGTTAATGGAAGCATCATCGGCTTCGGCTCTGCGATCGGAAGATTGCGGAGTTTCACCGGACGGCATTTCTGTTTTTACGCATCCGATGACGCACAGGACGAGGCATAGAGAGCAAAGAAGTCGCGGCATGATATTGGGAATTTTACGGAGCCGAAAATATAAGATTATGATAACACAAAGAGCCGGGGATGTTGCGTAGTGCAATCCCTGGACAGGCTGGGGGCCAATACATAAAGCATAACGGCTAACGTGGACGGTTGCCGTTCTTATAACTTCCGTTATCACAGGAATGGGGCATTTCTACCAGGGGATAGTGGGAATGGTCGGTACAGGACTCATTGCCGTCGGTTTCAGTGCCATTTACCTGATGAACCGCCACAATCTGTGGCCATGCATTTTGGCACACGGATTGTACAATACCGTTGCTTTTATACTGGTCTTTAGAGGAATTATTCTCCACTGATTTTTATCTTGGTTGACACAGGCGGATTCTAGACATCACACCTCTGGCTGGGGCATCATCCGTCATTTCACTACGTCCCATTCGGCTTTTGTTTCCTTGCTTACGCAAGGGACTCTGTGTTTGCGCCGAAGTACCGGCAAAATGATTTATGCCGGTACACTGGGGGGTGTTGATATCAGTCAGTTTGGGGTGTTTAGGCAACAAATTGCACAAAACAAGCAAGTTGCGGAAAGCCATAATCGTTCGACTGCCCGCAAAACGATGCCGTTTTGAGCAATATGTTCCAAAAATCGGTAGAATCAACACTCCCTCTTCGGGACACTCTCGGAATCACCGTTAATTGGCAATGATATTATCGACGTGGGCCAACGTCCACTGATACCTTTTGAAAAACGTTCTGACGAGGATGTATTCATGGTCTGGACAGTCAGAAAATGGAGCCTCCAAATTGCCAGCACAAACACGGCTGGTCTGACGGTAATCACCACGTAGCGTTCGACGATAAACACTGACCGTTCCGCCTGCGGAATCGCAGGCATCCGCTTGACCTGCGGCAGCACTCGGTCCGGCTGCGGTGTCGGCTGGCCCGCCGCGGCGTTCTTGCAGACGATCCTGACGCTCCTGCTGGCGGTCTTGACGGCGCTCTTGCCAAGTTTGTGCAAAGGCACTTTCCGCGATGAACGAACAAGCAATGGTTACGGCGAGGAGAATAACAACTTTCTTCATGATAAAAATCCTTTCTTTTTTGTATCCAATATGTCTTGCCAAAACGGTTCCAACTTTGGAATCCAACACAAAATCTTAACAAACCATATTGGATATCATAGATTGTTAGGCGATATTACGCCCCATTTTATCCGAAAATCGGCAAAATGCAATAGAGAGGTAAAATAGGAGAAAAAGGCAAATTCAGTAAAATACGTCTTTTTTGCAACCCTGCTGCAAACAAAAATTGCAAATTTTGTCCTTTCCCCGATTTCGTAAATTCGTTATCATTCCGTCGCACGAGAATTGCCGAACGAAAATAGGATTTCGGCACACACCAAAAGGAATACGGAGCATGAGAAAAGTCCTGCCAAAGACACATCGCCGACATCCAGCCCATGCCGAAAATTTGACCTTTTCGGACGCCTCCGGCCAGGATGACGATGCCGACCAACTTTGGATTGTGTACAAAAAAAATCCGACCGTCCAACTGCGAAACCTGCTCGTTGAACGCTATATTTCCATTGTATACAACAGAGCCGAACGGCTTTGGGCTAAACTGCCCGAAGGGATCGAATTAGACGACCTTATCCAAGTCGGAACCTGCGGATTGATGGACGCAATTTCGTCGTTCGACCCGAGCCGGGGCATTCGGTTTGAGGCATTTTGCCTGACTCGAATCCAAGGAGCAATGCAAGACGAACTTCGGGCACAGGATTGGGCGCCACGCGGAGTGCGGTCGAAGTCCAGCAAATTGAACGAAACGCTCAAAACGTTGGAGCAACAATACGGACGAAGGCCGACCGACCAGGAAATTGCCGACACGATGGGGATTTCCGGCGAAGAACTACACCAAATTTATGCCGAAACGCATAATTTGAATCTCACGAGTCTTGACCGGACTTTTTCCGACCAGGATGGCTCCAAAGACCTTCGGGAAGTCGATATGGTCGCGGACCGTCGCAGTGAAGACCCGACGGAGCGGCTGGCGAAAATTGACATGATACGGACTTTCACGAAGGGCCTCAACAAAACGGAGCGGATGGTCGTCATTATGTATTATTATGAAGAGTTGACGATGCGTGAGATTGGAGCGGCTCTCGAAATATCGGAAAGTCGGGTCAGTCAAATGCACAGTGCGATCGTCGAGCGAATGAAAAAAATGCACGGAAATGTATAGGGCAAAAGCGGAGAACATCACCGGCCGCGTTCGCGTTCGACTTGATTGACCTTGCCGAGCAGATTTTTCAGGTGTTCATTATTCGGAATTCGGCTCTCGACATTTGCCAAATCGAATACCTTACGGGCATCGTCAAAACGGCCCAGCATGGTCAAATCGCGAATCCAATGGTAAAACACATAGGTGTAATTCGTCCGAAAATTTTCATACGACGGGTCAAGCGACACGCCCTGATCCAACAAAAATGCCGCCAAATTGTATCTGCGTCCCTTTTCTTCGCTGGCCGCATCCAAAGCCCAGTTATTGAGAGCAACGAGCAAGTTTGTCCAAGCCTGTTCGTTGTCGCGGTCCAAATACAATGCTTTGATATTCGCGGCTGCCGCCTCGGCGTGCATTTTTTTTGCGTGATAATCAACGCCGATGTTGTAATATACCGTCGCAATCAACTGCACCGGAGTAATTTCGCGGTGCTTGGCGAGAATATCACCGGTCGGCTCCGGTGTTGCCGTCGGAGCAATCCGCTGAAGCGTCGCCAACTGCCGTTCCCGGTCGCTTTGCAAATTGAACCAAGTCGGACACGTCGTTTCAATGTTCATAAAAGTCGCTTCGTCGAAGCGGACTCGGCTCAATGCATGTCCCGGCATTTCGAGGGCGGAAACATTGAGGCCGACCTTTTCGGCCAAGCAGTTAAACAATATCGTCGCACTGACGCAGTTGAAATGTCCCGTCTCCATAACCTTGCTCAATTCGGTGCAGTCAATGCTGTACGGCCGGGTTAAAATCTCCCGATGCATGGCCTCGAACAAAGCCCTTGTCAGGGCTTGCGGCGTCGTTTGCCCGGCGGTTTGGTTTTGAGCGAGGACTTTGGCGGCTAATGCGTCCAGTCGGGCTTCGTACGAGCGGATAAGTTCGATGTCTCTGATTCCCTCGGCAATCATCGCGGCACGGAACAGATCGAAGCGTTCCCAATTTGCGTTTTCGGCATCGTGGAGCAATGCTCGTTCGACGGGGTCAATCCCGCGGAGGATGACGGCGTATTGCGACGTCGGAATGTTCGCATCGGTCGCTTTTCGGCTTAATGTAACGAGAAAACTATCGGCGGGCAGCGTGTTGGCCGAAACGGCTCTGTCGCCTTGAAAGGTCAGAATATCGCTACGATAGAGGTCGCGGTCGAGTCCACTGGAACCGAGGCAGAGCAGGCCGGCGACGATTGCCAGCAGCAGCGCAATCCGGCCGTTGGCAATTTGTTTTTTAAGTCGCTCTATGGGGGGGGATGGGGGCGGCATTGCGGTTTCCTCGCACGGTTTTGTTACGCCGACAAACTACGGTACATTATAGCATGTGGAATCGGAAAGTAAAGTAAAAACGTGCGAAAAAGTCCCCCGTTGCCAGCCTGCCGATATGTTCTCCAAAAATTTCGTCATTCCGGCCTACACCGCAATGACGAATTAACAGGATAAGCCGAAATCTCCCCTACCCTACCACGCAAAATGGGCAAATGCTTTGTTCGCTTCCGCCATACGGTGGACGTTTTCGCGTTTCGTGATGGCCGATCCCTCTTTATTATAGGCATTGATCAATTCCGTTGCCAACTTTTCGCTGGCCGGTCGGCCTTTTTTGTCGCGAACAGCCGTCAAAATCCAACGAATCGCAAGCGACTGCTGCCGATTCCTCTGCACCGGCATCGGAACCTGGTACGACGCACCGCCGACTCGTTTCGATCGCACCTCAATGTTCGGCTTGACATTGTCCAAAGCCTGATGGAAAACATCAATGGGGGACAAATCCGGCATTTTCTCTTTGATAATGTCGAGCGCACCGTAAAATACGCCGTGCGCGACGGTTTTCTTGCCATCCCACATCAAACAGTTGACGAATTTGCTCGCCAATATGGATTGGTAGACCGGATCAGGTTTGAGTTGTTTTTTGCTTGCGGTAATGTTTCCCATTGCTATTTTGTATTGTTGTCTTGTCCCGTAGGACTCGTTCGGAAATCCTCAAAACCGCCCTTCCGGCATAAGTCGGAAGGACAATCGCCAAAGAAATCCATTTATTTTTTCCCTTTTGCGGGTGCCCCTTTTTGTACTTTTTTCGCACCGTATCGGCTACGTGCTTGCCTTCGTCCATCGACACCGGTTGAGTCGAGCGTTCCACGGATGACTTGGTATCGCACACCGGGCAGGTCCCGCACTCGGCCGCCTCGGACGAGTACGATGGAGTGTTCCTGTAGGGAGTGTCCTTCACCCGGGATATAGACAGTAACTTCTTTTCCGTTGGAGAGTCGCACCCGCGTGATTTTTCGGAGGGCGGAGTTCGGCTTTTTGGGCGGCATCGTTCTCACCAAGAGGCAGACGCCTCGTTTTTGCGAACATTTCTCTAAAACGGCAGATTTGCTTCTACCGAATTGTTGCACTCGATTTTTCCGTACCAGTTGGTTGATTGTCGGCATAATTCCTCTTTCTACGAATCCAGGGTGATTTTATCCGATTGCCGTTGTTTTGTCAAGCGGGAGATGCTCCCGGCTTTAGTCGAGGGCGGCGGAGGTGAGGGCACTGCCCGAGTTCGGAACCCGTCATTCCGGCGAAAGCCGGAATCCAGCCGAGCGGCGTGTGATGCCAGTTCCTCTAGGTTCCGGCTTTCGCCGGGAAGACGGCTTTTTTGCCGTTGTCAACGAGTCCGTAGCGTGCGGCATATCGGAAACCTGCTATAATACCTCCAGCGGGACGGGCGGTCGCTGCTCCTTCGGGAGGAGAGGAAAGTCCGGGCTCCTTCGGACACGATGACGGATAACGTCCGCCGGCCAAAAGGTCTATGACCAACGGTTAGGGAAAGTGCAACAGAAAGGATACCGCCAGTTGTTCACCATCGCGCCTGCGAGGCGGACAACTGGTAAGGGTGAAATGGTGCGGTAAGAGCGCACCGCGATTCGGGTAACCGAATCGGCAGGGCAAACCCCATCGGGAGCAAGGTCAAGCAGGAACGAGGCCGTCCGAGCCGATTGCAGTTCCGGGTAGACTGCTTGAGGGATTGGGCAACCAATCTCCTAGATAAATGATCGCCGCTCCGGTTGTAAACCGTCGCACTCAGTGCAGGCAGGCAATCGGAGAACAGAACCCGGCTTACAGTCCCGTTTGTTTTGCATTCTAGAGCGTGTTTTGTGCGGCAATTTTGCAAATTTTTCCGCAGCGCAAAGAAATACACGAGAAACGTAGAGGTCTCACCAAATGCCCGATTTTTTGCTAGTCGCTAACCCGCTTGACCATGGTACGTTAGAACAAAAAAAACTCCTGACCGAAAGATGCACCGCTCCCAATCCGTTGATATTCAAGGGATTAGGGGGAACCCCAAAAAGAAAATCCTTCCGCAAGTTTTGCGTTCTTTTCCCGAAAAGACTGTATCTAGTGGTATGGCTCTCTCGCCTGCCCAATATGCCGGAAATGCTTGCAGGATGTAATATAACGGTTAAACTTACCCGTACTTGCATTCTGAAGTTCGGCCCTGACAAGCCAATTTGTTCCACTTTAGGAAGTTTCGCCGTTTTCGAGCCTAATCCAGACATGAATCGTCAATATGGGAGGCATCGAAAAGCAGAGAAACAGCCAACGATTTACATCCAAAGGACTTGCGACCGAAAGGGCGTCGGTTCCTTCCAAGAAATACCAACCGGCAAACCTGGTGGGCGGCGGAAAGAGGCCGTAATTAGGGGCGTGGAGGTTGCGTCATTGCGAAATTTGGAAGGTTTCACGGCATCCAACAAATTTGTTTTTGCGTCCCCAAAGATGTGGATGGCAGTTTCACGCGGAGCGATCCTACCAACATGGAGGATTGAGAATGCCAAGGAAGCCGTTGATTGGAATCAACACAGATTACCGTGCTGCTCAAAAGGGAGTGCCAGCCCTGAGCGTCGTTTTTTCCGGCTATTACGATTCGCTTCTTCAAGCGGGCGCATTACCGGTTGTAATTCCCCCCTACCCCGAAGATAAGTCATTGGATGACCATTTGGAGCAGATTGTCTCCACGCTGGATGGCATAGTGCTGGTCGGAGGCGGAGACCTCGACCCGAGAAGGGATGGATATGTGCTCCATTCATCTGCAAAACTCTTGGACGAACGCCGTGAAACGTTCGATCGGCATTTGATCGAAAAAATCGCGGAACACCAACTATCCGTGCTCGGCATTGGGACGGGTATGCAACTGCTCAATGTTGCCCGCGGCGGAACCCTGTTTCTGCATATCCCGGAGGATTTACCGAAAGCGTTGCCGCATCGCGATGCGATGGACCCGAATCATCGGCATGGGCTGGTCGTTGAAAAGGACTCGATTATGGAGAGAGTGTATGGCGAACACGAGGTTCGCGTCAACAGCATGCATCACATGGCGGTTGATGATGTTGCACCGGGCTTTCTCGCGACCGGCCGATGTCCCGATGGCGTGATCGAGGTCATCGAGTCGATAGACGATGATTGGTTTGCATTTGGGACGCAGTTTCATCCCGAGAGTCCTTCGGCGACGGCATTGGACATTGGCATATTTCGGGAATTCGTCAGCGGCGTGGTGGAGCAAAAGCGTCGTCAGGGCGTGAGTCTTCGGGAAGCGGAGTCCCCGATGCTCGTTTGATACGATAGCGGCGGGGGTTGCCGTTCCCCGCTCTTTCACTGTATACTGGACTTGTTCGGAAACTGTCATTCCGGCTTACGCTGAAATGACGATTTTGAGGGTTTCCGAGCAAGTCTGCCATACCGTTTTAGCCCGAGTATTATGCGATTTCCCCTTTCGTTGACTTTGAGTACCGCAAGGTATATGCTGCGGAAAAAGTTGAGCGGCGAGAAAAAGTTCCCGCTCGTCCTTATGCTCGAACCGCTGCACGCCTGCAACCTGAAATGCAATGGATGCGGCCGGATTCGCGAATATGCCGATACCCTCGGGCAACGACTTTCCGTCAATGAATGTCTCCAGGCCGTCGAACAATGCGGAGCGCCCATCGTCAGCATCTGCGGCGGGGAACCGTTGCTCTATCCCGAAATCATTGAACTGGCAGACCGTGTCCTCCAACAAGGAAAACACATTTATCTTTGTACCAACGGTGTTCTCCTTGAAGAAAAATTGCCCGACTTTGTGCAGTTGGCCAATCGCAACCGCCGGACGAAGGGCAGACTGTACTGGAATGTCCATCTCGATGGAACCGCCGATGTCCATGATGCAATTACCGGCCGCCCTGGAACGTTTGAGCAGGCCCTGTCGGGAATCATCGCGGCGAAAATTGCGGGTTTTTATGTTTATACGAACACCACGCTTTATAAAACAGGCACGGTCAGCGATCTCGTTGCATTGGCCGAACGGTTGCACGCCGTCAAGATTGATGGAATGATGATTGCGCCTGGCTATGGTTACGATGCGGTGCAGAATGAGCCGTTTTTTCTGAACCGAATGGAAATCCACGAACTATTCAAGGAAATCCGTCAAGAGTTGCGTCGTTTTCGGACTACTGCGACGCCGATTTATATGGATTTTCTTTGTGGTGAGCGTCAACTTCCGTGTGCGGCTTGGGCAAATCCGACTCGCAATGTGAGGGGTTGGAAAAGTCCTTGTTATTTGATTACGGATGGGCATTGCGAGACTTTTGTGGATTTTATGCAGCAAACGGACTGGACGAAGATTGGTCCGGGCGTTGATTTTCGTTGTGCAAATTGTATGATGCACTGTGGTTATGAACCGGCGGCGGTGTTGTTTGGCAATCGTTTACGGGATATTGTTCGCTTGGCATTTTGGCAATTTTCCGACATTTACTGAGTCCGGGATGTGGGTTAGGGGCTCTATGTTGCGTTGCGGGATAAAACCGCTCTTGTTCCGCCGGATGAAAAAAAGTAGAATTCGCTATGACAAATCCACGCACGGCAAGAGCACTCTTTCCCGCAATACTGTTATTGCTCGCCACTCCAGTTTCGGCACAGTTCGATTTCGCTCAAAACGAACCCGATGGCTCCCGATACGTCGGCGGACCTCGACTCGGCGAAAGCAAAACTCAAATCTGGCGAACCGGTATCATCATCGAACCCGGTGCCGCTATGGAAAATCTGCAAGTTTCCATTCCCGTGCCCGCAAATTGGCGAGAACAACGCATCATCAGCATCAACGAAGAAAGTATGGATGCCAACCTCGCAAGCCGAATCGAATATCGGCCACATAGTGCCGGTGCTATGGAAATGTTCCTGCAATTCGGAAGCATTCGGCCCACTCGGCCTGTTGAAATCGTCATTGCGTTTGAACTGCAAAATTACGAACTGCTCCCGCCGGATAATCCGGGCCGATACTCGATTCCAAGCACGCGTCAACTTCCGCCGGATATGCGGCAATTCACTTTGCCGAGTCCCTACATCGAATCGGATGAGGCGATATTTAAGCGAATGTTTGCCGAAATCACCAAGGATCGCAAGAGCGATTGGGATAAGGTCGAAGCCCTTTATTCCTTTGTGCAGAACAATGTGCGGTACAACGATCAGGCTTGGCGGTACGACGTAAAGGGTGCACTGGCCTTGGTTAAGCAACCGAAGGGACAATGGACGGCGGACTGCAAGGATATGACGTGTTTGTTTGTTGCGTTGTGTCGGGCGGGCAACATCCCGGCGAGAGTGGTGCGTGTGCCGGGACATTGTTATGCGGAGTTTTATTTGGAGTTACGGCCGGAGAATCAGAACAGTCGTGCTCGGAACACGATGAATATGGGTTTTTGGTTTCCTTGTCAGGTAGCGGGAACGTATTCTTTTGGAGGGATTCCAGAGCGGCGGGTCATTTTGCAGAAGGGCGATTCATTTCCGAACACGGACAGTCCGAATCCTCGAGCGAGGACGATTTGGTTGCGTGAGGTTTTTGCGGGAGCATTATCGCCGGGTTCGCCGCCGCCTCGCTTTGAATGGGTTCGCGAAAGCATTGCGAAGAATTAGGGTTCTGCGAGTCGCCCTGCTGGCACACATCGCCTGGAACGCCCGCGGCTCTTGACACGGCTTTGTGCTATAATGCCATGCAAATGTGTAGCCAGCACCACGCAAAAAACATGCAAGCCGTCATCCGCAACTGCTCTCTCCTAACGATTGCCGCGGCAATCGCAATGTCCGTCCAAGCAGAAACCATCCTGTTCGATGCCACACAGCCGGAAACACAAGGAACGCGTGTCAGTATCAACCGAATTACCGCCGAACGCGCCGATAACCTGCTCGTTCTGACCAACAAAGAACAATACGATTGGCCCGGAATCACCCTACACGGACAATGGGCCCTCGAAACAAACCAAGTCTTCGTCCTGGAACTCGAAAATAAAGGGACAAATACCGCCAGAATTTCCTGCCGACTCGATTCGCCCGGCGCAAATCCCGATACCGGAAGACGAACTTTTACGACATCCATCGCACTCGAACCCGGCGAACAAAAACGCTGGGAAATCACCCCGCCCCGTAGATTGCCGCCGCAACTGCAATCGCAACTGTTCGGGATGCGAGGCTATCCCGGCGGTGTCCTTGCCGGAACAGACGGAACCGTCGGCAATGATTCGTTCGATCCCGCCGACCTCGTTGCCATCTATCTCTTCTATGCAAGACCCAGCGAAGAACATTCGGTCGGCCTTCGCCGCGTTTCCATCGCTCCGCCGCAACAAAATTCGCCGCTCATCGCTTCGCTCAATGATGCTCTGGATCTGCTGCCGGAAGAGTTTTTCCCGATGATCGACCGATATGGACAATATATCCATGCCGATTGGCCCGGAAAAGTTAAATCCGATGCAGAACTGATCGCAAACCGGGAAGCCGAAGCAAAAGAACTCGCCGCGGCGCCCCGTATGCCCGACCGAAGCCAATACGGCGGTTGGACGACGGGACCAAAATTCGATGCAACCGGGCATTTTTACGCCGCGAAACACGACGGAACCTGGTGGTTGGTCGATCCCGAAGGATACCTCTTTTGGTCGCACGGCACGAACTGCGTTCGAGCCAATTCCGGCGATACACCGACGAGCGACAGGGAACATCTCTTTGCGGAATTGCCTTTCAATGAATTCAGAGGCCGGGGATCCTGGGCGGTGCATGGATATTACGTCGGCAAGACGCCCTACCAAACGTATAATTTTACGGCCTCGAACCTAAAAATTAAGTACGGCGACGATTGGCAACAACACTTTGCCGAAACGGCACACAAACGCTTGCATGCTTGGGGGATGAATACCATTGCGAATTGGTCGGATCCTGCAATTTATCGGCAGCGTAAGACGCCGTATACGGCAACGGTTGGAGCGGGCGGGCCTTACATTGCGGGCAGCGAGGGATACTGGGGACAGTTCCGCGATCCATTTCATCCTGATTTTCGCCAAAATTTTGCGAACACGATGAGTCGGCAGGAACAGGCAGCCAACGATCCGTGGTGCATTGGATTTTTCGTGGATAATGAACTCGGCTGGGGCAATGAAACCTCGCTGGGAGTTGCTGCGATGGTTTCGCCGCCGAATAATCGCGGAGAAACGCAGCCGGCGAAAATTGCGGTCGTTGATATGTTGCGGACTAAGTATGAAACCATTGCAAGCCTCAATGCGGCATGGTCAACGGAGCATGCGGATTGGGATGCTTTGTTGGCATCGACGGATGCGCCCAACACTCGCAATGCTGCCGTTGCTGAAGATATGCGGGCGGCATATACGATGATAGCGGAGGAATACTTTCGGGTGATTCGCGAGGAGTTGAAGCGGGCGGCTCCGAATAAACTTTATTTTGGTTGTCGCTTTGCTTGGGTGAATGACCGAGCGGTTCGGGCGGCGGATAAATACTGTGATGTATTGAGTTTCAATTTGTACTATTATGATTTGAGCGGATACAGGTTGCCGGACGGAGTGGACAAGCCGGTCATCATTGGCGAGTTTCATTTTGGTTCTCTTGATCGCGGGATGTTTCATCCGGGTTTGTGTTTAGTGCCGGATCAGGCGGGGCGAGCGTCGGCGTATGAAAACTATGTTCGTTCTGCGTTGGAGCATCCGAACATCGTTGGCACGCATTGGTTTTTATTTGGCGATCAGGCGACGACGGGTCGTGGCGGCGATGGGGAGAACTATCAAATAGGTCTTGTGGACATCTGCGACACGCCGTACTCGGAAACGGTCGAGGCCGTCAGGCGTATGGGTCGCGAGATGTACGACATTCGGATGGAACGGCGTTAGAGCGCGTATTCCAAATTGGTCTGGACAAAAAAGCCGTCATCCCGGCGCAGGCCGGGATCCAGACATTGCGTGCGATGTTGGTTCCTCTGGGTTCCGGCTAACGCCGGAACCACGGTCTCCGTTCAGACGGGCACACTATCGCGAGCACGCACAGCCGCAGCCGGACTTGCCGGGCAGCGATTTTCTCGCTCCCTCCAGTTGGCCCGCACTGCCTAACATCGTGTTTTTGTGAATAATGTACTCCGCATACGCTTGCATAAACGTCTTTCCCGGAGGACGCAAGTCAAAATCTTCCGGCTGGTCACGGAAATGCTCCCGGTGAATCGCACACCAAACAAGCCGACCGTCCGTATCAATGTTAATTTTCGTTACGCCCATCTTCGCGGCAGGCAAATACTGCTTTTCATCCACGCCGCTTGCATCTTTCAGTTTCCCGCCTGCATTGTTAATGCGGTCAACCCAATCTTTCGGCACGCTGCTGCTCCCATGCATCACGAGCGGGAACTTGGCCGGTACGACTTTTTGGATTTTTTCGAGCACATCGTAATGCAAGCCCTGCGTGCCGGAAAATTTGAATGCACCGTGCGATGTTCCGATAGCGATCGCCAGCGAGTCCACACCGGTTTTTTCGATAAATTCCGCCGCTTGGTCGGGATCGGTCAATTTAACGCTTCCGACAATGTCTTCTTCGACGCCGCCGAGTTGGCCGAGTTCGGCTTCGACGACGATTCCTTCGGTATGAGCACGATCCACAACGCGTTTGGTGATTTCGACGTTCTTTTCAAATTCGTAGTGCGAGGCATCAATCATTACGGAACTGTAGAATCCGCTTTCAATGCAATCATAACAGGCTTCTTCAGTGCCGTGGTCGAGATGGACGGCAAAAATTGCGTCGGGAAACACTTCATCGGCGGCTCGAATGAGGGATTCGAGCATCCGTTTATCGCTGTATCCTCTTGCTCCTCGGGAAAGTTGGAGAATGAAGGGAGCACTGACATTGCCGTCGATGGGATCGTCGTTGCTGCCTTTCTTTCCGAGATTACCACGAAACAAGCCGACGGTTTGTTCAAGGTTGTTGATGTTATAGGCTCCGATGGCATACTTTCCGTAGGCGTGTTGGAATAAGTCTTTGGTGGTAACGATCATTGAAAGCGACTCCTCTGTTGTTTGTTTGGTAAAATGTCATTGTACCGTAAACGTTTCGGGTGTGTAAGCGGGGCGTAAGCCCCCGGGTGAATCCACGTCGAAACAACCCGCGGGGGCTGACGCCCCCGGCTCTTGTTCACTGTTCCGATTCCTTCGGCTTGAACAGGCCCGACACGCCGCGTAGCGGTATCACCATCGTGATGCCCGTGCCCGGTGCCGTCAAATTGATCGCCTCCGATATTGCCGAGACAATGCGCTCCGACTTTTCGCCCGGCACCACATTGAGCACCAATTCCTTCTCCGGCTCAATGGCGATGCCCAAAAAACTCACGAAATCGTGATGCAAACCGCTGCCGCGGGCATGCAATATCGTCGCTCCCTGCGCACCAGCCTCCCGGCCCGCTTTGATGACCTTGTCCGACCAGCCTTTGTTGACGACCGTGATGATCAATTCGTATCCTGGTTCTAAATTCATGGTTGTTTCTCCAATGATTGTATTTCCATCGCGCCGCAGGCGACGCGGCTAACGTTTACGCCGTTCGACATACGCTCCCATCGCCATAACGACGAGAATCGGAACCATCGCGACAGTCGCCACGAAACCGAAACCGTCCAAAAGCGGGTCACGTCCCAACGGATCCGCCGCATTCGCGACGAGAATCATCAAAAACGCGACCAAAACAGGGCCCGTTACCACGGTGCTCGCATCGTATGCAATCGACGCGAACATCTTCGAACAAAAATAACTTAACGCAATAATTATAATGTAACCCGGTATCACGATCCAAAGTATCGAAAGACCAAGCACAAGTTTTGTCATTCCAATCGCTCCGGCTAGTGCGACGCCGCACGCCATCAAAACCAGCAGCAACTTTCCGGGAATTGCCCCGTCCGTAACTTCCTCGACCTGCTTGCACAGCACATGCACGGAAGGTTCCGCCAATCCCACGGACAGCCCGAGCAATAATCCCGCCGGGACTAACGCCCAGCCCGACCAAATACCGGCCAGCGAGCAGCCTAACTGCTCTGCGACCGGTGCAAATCCGATGTTGACCGCCTGCAAAAACACGATGAGGCCGAGGAGCGTCCAAAAGGCTCCCATCAGCAGTTTCATTTGGTATTCTCGGGAAACTTTTGACGGAACGACGCCGATGCCCCAGCCGATGATGAGCAGGGGCACCAAGCCTTGTAGCACGCCGATGGTTGTTTCGCCCAACTGGACGAAGTTGCGGAGCACGGTGGAAAAGGTCGGCGGCGGTTCGGGTTCGGCAAGGTCAGCGTGGTCCGTATCAGTATCATTATGAGTTTCAATATGAGGCTCAACCAGGGCTGTAACTGGGAGGTCGTGGTTGTGGTCGTGATCTTCCGGTTGCGGCTCCGTTCCTTTCCCCCAGGCTAAACCGAGGAGCAGAACGCCGAGAATTGGCCCCCAAACGACGATTCCCAGCAATCCGAAGCCGTCGGTCGAAGCGGAACGGCCTGCGATGTTCGAGACGAATCCCAATCCGATGGCAAGGAAAAAGGGGACGGTCAGCGGGCCGGTCGCGACGCCGCCGGAATCGAGTGCCAGGGGCACAAAATCCTCGACACCGACGAGCGTTGAAATGACAGCGAGAATCAGGGCGAGTATCACAATACCGCCGAGCATTTGGGCGGGATGAATGTTCCATACGATTCGCAGGATGGCAGCCAGGAGCAGTACGCCGATGCCGGACATCACGACGGCCATCACGGCCCAGGCGGGCGGTCCCGACCCACCGGCAACTTTAGCAACTTCGCGGTTGAGGACGGCAACGCTGGGGTCGGCCATACAGGCGAGAAAACCGATGAGGAACACGACGATGCACAGAGCGATCATTCCTGGCAGGAAGAGAAATCGTTTTCCGATGAGTTCGCCCATAGGAATCAGGCAGAGGTCAACGCCCCGGAGGAAGAAGAGCAATCCCGTTCCGGCGAGAAAGGAGCCGACGAGCCAGTAGGCCATATACCCGGGCTGCATAAAGCCGGTCATCCAGTGCAGGACGACGACGAGGGCGGCAATCGGTACGATGGGGGCAAAGGCTTCCTTAATGCTGTTGATCATCGACCGTAGTGTTTTGCCGGATAGGGGTTATTTTAGGAGAACATACGTAACGGACTTGTTCGTAAACCCTCAAAATCGTCATTCCGGCGTAAGCCGGAATCCAGTGGAGCCGACATCACTCGCTGTGCCTGGATTCCGGCTTGCGCCGGAATGACGGTTCCCGAACAAGTCTAATATAAGCGTGTATTCTATATGGGTTTCATTTTTTTGCAAGAACCGGCAAAAATATCGTCGCAGGCCGTTACCTCACGCCGCAGACAATCCGCTGTCGGCCGAACGAATCCGGCAGAATCTGCACATCATTCCAATCTTGCAGCATTTTCGCCACCGCGTCGGCAATCATCGGACTAATTTCCATCAAAAGATGCCCGCCGACTTGCAGCCGCTCTGCCGACTGCGGAATCAACCGCTCAATAATTTCAGTTCCCGTCGCTCCCGCAAGCAACGCACCACGCGGTTCAAAGTTCTTGACATCCGTCGGCAACGCGTCGTATTCCGATTCGCTGACATACGGCGGATTGCTGACGATAATATCCAACTTCTCCGGGACAATTTCAAGCAAATCGGATTGGCGAAATTCGATTCGGTCCGCGACGCCGAGCGATGCCGCATTGCGGCGGGCAATATCCAACGCCTCGGAAGAAATATCGACGGCAATGATTTTCGTTGCCGACAGATGCTTGGGCAGATGTTTGGCCAGCGTAATTGCGATGATTCCGCTGCCGGTTCCGACGTCGGCAATCGTCGGTGCGTGTTCGCAGAGTTTGATTTTGTCCAATGCTTGCAGAACCAAATCTTCGGTTTCCGGTCGGGGAATTAAGACGTGCTTATCGACTTGGAATGGAAGCGAATAAAATTCTTTATGTCCGGTCAGATAGGCGGTAGGCTCACCGTTTCCCCGGCGTTTAACGAAATCGCGAAAGGCGGCCCGTTGTGTTTCGGTGGGTTCTTTCTCGAAGGCGGTATAGAGTTCGATGCGTTTGAAGTTCATCGCCTGGGCCAGTAGGATTTCTGCTTCCAACTGTGGTTTTTCGATTCCTTTGTTTTGGAAAAACCCGCGTGTCCAGGTCAGCAGGCGGTTGACGGTCCATGGTTCTTCTGCTGGCATGTTGCTGGGACAAAGTGATTCTACGGTATTGGCATTGTACTGTTTGGCAGGGAGTTCGCAAGAGCCTGGGGCGTGAGTGCACGAGCCGGGGGCGTAAACCTCTGGGTTTTCCGACCACGAAATAACCACACAATTCTGCTCCAATACCGTTTGCACCCTCAAAACAAGGCATTTTTGAATCGCCAAGAGCACTGTGGAATGTGCAAGGCTCATATAAAATAAAATTTTGTGTAAATCTTTTTCGCTTTGGCAATAGAGAAAGCCCAACCTTTGAGGAGCGATTGCAATTCCAGCGTCGATTTTTCTTTTGTTTCTTTTGCACAGAGGAAATTCTTGATTGCTTGCTGATGTTCGTAATGCAATCCTTTGATTTTACGCAGTACACTCGGGTCGGCTTTGACTTGAACGATGCAATCATGTCCGAGTTTGTTGTAAATCTCTTCCGCACGCACCATGCCGATCTTCGGGCACTGGGTTAAATAGCCTACTATCGCCTCACGGGTAATTGGTTCCGGCTAGTGCAAACGATTCAAATCCTGCTTCGGAAAGATCGCTCACTTTTTGTACACCATATAACCGCATGGCTTCCTTGTAATCATCCATCGAAAAGTAGCCTTCATCTATAAGCCGCCTGACGTTCTCTATCTCGGCTTGCCGATCATACTCTTCTATCGGGAACTCTGCCGAAATACCGTCCCACATTGGGTTTGTGATTGAAGGAATTTTTGAATGGTAGCATTGAAATCTTTCGTCGGCTGCGCCCAATTCGTGAAGGAATTGCCTTTTCCTTGCAGGTCGAGGTTTTCCTTGTCGGCGAGGATGCCCTGCCACAGATGTGTTGCTGAATCAATGACCACACAATCGTAACCCATTTGTTCGGCTTCTTGCACTTTGGCAATGAAATCCTTGTAAGTGAACTTACCGCTGGTGTTCGGCTGAATTTCGCAATGGTCGAAGTCTGTCAGGGTATCATACAACGTTGCCGACCCGTTCTCCGTATCAATGAACGCAATGCGCCCCTTTTCGCCGACGAGTCCCCGTGCTAACCGAAGGGCAGAATAAGTTTTTCCGCTTCCCGATGTGCCAGTAATCGCCAATTTGATGAACGTCTTCCGGTGTAGGTACTTGTATCCACTTCCTTGCGAGGACGCACCATACGTCGTTATATCGGCTTTTTCATTGCTCATGTTAAAGGTTTGCGGGTTGGATTGTCGACAAAAATGACATGGAAATTGAAATCTCGAAAATCATTGTTACACATCAATCATACGATGTGACGGTTGATGAGTGCAAATTTATTCAGTCGGGGGAGGAACAGGGGGCGTAACCCTCCGGCAACCTTGACCCCGCTCACGACCTATGCTAGAGTATGCGAATGCCGGAATACCGACAAGACCCGATGACCGGTCGAATGGTAATCATTGCCGAAGAACGCGCCGAACGACCGCACCAATTCGATATAGAAAATACGCCCTATAAGGATGTTTGCCCCTTCTGCGAAGGCAATGAATCCCTGACTCCACCAGAAACCGCCGCATTTCGGAATGCAAATTCCAAACCAAACACTCCCGGCTGGTCGGTTCGGGTTGTTCCCAACAAATATCCCGCCGTCGTTTCCGGGAATGTGCCGCCGTGTTTGCTCGATCAGTCTTTTCTCCAATCCGGCGGGAAGGCCGACGGCATCGGATTGCACGAAGTGATCATCGACACGCCACGGCATGTTTTGAGCATCAGCGGTTTGACGCATACCGAAGTTGCCGACATGTTGGGAATGTACCGATTGCGTTTGCAAACATTGCGGTCGGATTCCCGTTGGGCCTTCGTGCAAATATTCAAAAATGTTGGAGCTTCGGCGGGCGCATCGCTTCCGCATTCGCATAGTCAACTCATCGCGTTGCCGTTTTTGCCGCCGACCGCGATTCTGAAATCGAGTGCGGACTGCCTTTGGTGCGAGCGGTTGGCGAGCGAAATCCGCTGCGGCGAACGGATTGTTGAGGAAACGGCTCATTTCGTTGTGCTGTGTCCGTTTGTCAGCCGATTTGCCGGGGAGATCGAGATTTATCCGAAGCAACACGAGGCAGATTTTGACCGTTCGGATACGTCGCGGCTGGGCGAATTGGCGGAATTGTTGCACCGAACGATTACGCGACTTGAAAAGGCCGTCTTTTGGATGAAGGATCCCTTGGCTTATAACATCGTGCTCAAGACGAAGCCTTTTGGAATGGAGCGGGAATTTCATTGGCATTTTTCGATATTACCGAGTTTGGCTCGAGCGGCGGGATTTGAGTGGGGGACGGGCTTGCACATCAATCCGATTTCGCCGGAGCGTGCGGCACAGCGGCTTCGGGAGGCGTAAAACTAGGGAGCGTCCCAAATTGGTTACAAATTGGTTAAAGTGCGCAAGTTGCACCGCACGGAGTGCGGCGGCTAACCCAACAAAAACGCATCGACATCATTTGCCGCAATTACGCCGTAATTGACCGCTCCGAGCCAACCCGACATGATGATGCCCACACTACCTGAATGAAATAATCCCTCAATTTGCTGCGGCAAACCACGACTCACCGCCAAACCCTCATACTTCGTGCCAAAACTCGAACCGCCCCAATGCTTCGTATAACGCTCAAACGTCCGCGGCGTTGCCGCCTCCGTCCAATCCAAATTTTGCCTGACCTCCGGGACATACTTCTCTAAATAGTCCAACGTTTGTTCTGTTAATTCCGACTTTCGCCGAGCATACTCTTCCGCATCGAGACCGTTCCAATCATCGTAGTGTGCATTGGTACTCGAAACGATATAGCAGCGATCCGTGCCGGGCCGCGTCTTGGGATAGTAGAAAGAAAACGTCCGACTCGTTATATTTTTATCCAACAATTTTTCCGAACTGAACTCGGGAGCGGTCGATGTAAAGAGCAAATCGCCGCACCGGTTTTCGTCGAGCATGTATCCTTTGCTCAAAGCGATGTAGACTTGCGTGCTTGAATTGTTAAGCCGGACGGCTTCCGCTTCTTCGATAAAGTCGTCCGCGAATTGCTCTTTGCCGACCATATCGAAAATTGTTCCTTTGAGATTCGCATTGGATAGCACCGACTTGCAACGGATTGTTTTTTCGCCGTCTTTGGTTCGGAATATGACGGAGTTAATTTTTTTTGCATTGCAAACGATTCGGCTGACATTTGCACTTCGGACGATGTCCACGCCGTTTTTTTTGAGTTCGGCTTCCATCAAGTCGATGAGCACGTCGGTTCCGCCTTGGAAAGTGTAGACGCCTTTGGACATAAAATTGGAAAAGACGATGCCGTATGTCAATGCGGGATCGTCGAGCGTTGACCCGTTGGCGTAAGTAATCGGCTCCATTAAGAGGCGGACGACATCCATTCTGCCGGGGAAGAATTCTTCGAAGAGTTGCCGGGCGGTGAGGTTGGCGTTATCGTAATGGGACATACTTCGGGCTTTATCGAAGAAGCCGACGACGTTTTCAGCGGGTATTTGGAATTTTTCGATGAGCAGTTTTGTAAAATCTTCGCGGTCGAAGGTTGTTTCGATTTGGAATTGCGGATTATCAAATCGGATTTTCGGCAGTTGCGTGATTCGTTCGGCAATTTCGGCATTCCAGTAGCGTTTGCAACTTTTGATCATCCCGACGGGAAAGCCGTGTAGGGAGACATCGAAGATGATCCCGCCGGGCCGTTTGAAGGTAGTGGCAAGTCCGCCGAGTTGGAAGTGTTGTTCGAGGAGCAGGACTTTGTGTTTAGCGCGTCCTAAAATGTTGGCGGCGGTCATTCCGGCCAGGCCGGAGCCGATGACGACGAGGTCGTATTGTTCTTGAAGGGATTGCATAGCAGAGAATTATCGCGGATTCGACGAGCGATGTCCAGTATGTAAGCACCGTTAGCCGCTCGGCAAGGCGAGTTCAAGGATTCCCAGAGCGGCCAGGCCGACCGATACCAGCACGTTCAGGTGGAAAAAGGCGATATTGATTTTCTCTAAATCAACAGGCCGACCACGCCCCGGCCTGACAAAATAATGCTCCATCGCCAAAATAATGCCCGTCAAGCCGATGCCGATGCCAAAAATCCAACCAAACGGCTCGTAAACAAACAGCAAACTGCCCCAAAAACACACCGCGACCACATGACACATTGCCGACAGGCGAAACGCAACGGCAATTCCATATCGGCCCGGTATGCTGTACAGGCCTTGCTCCCTGTCGACGTCGGCATCTTGGGTTGCATAAATCAAATCGAAGCCTGCCGTCCAAAATAGGACGCCCAAACCGAGCACGAGCGGGGCCACCGGGACGGGAAACAATTCTGGCCGGACAACGACCCAAGCGGCGAGCGGAGCCAGCATCAGGGCCGTACCGAGCCAAAAATGAGCGGCAACCGTCCAGCGTTTGCAGTAACTGTATCCGAACAGGAACAGCAAGACGGGCACGGACGCAAGCAGGGGGATCCAATTCGGCAGGAAGAGCAGCGTGGAGGCGATGAAACCGGCGGAACAGATTGCGGTGAATAGGAGCACATTTTTGGCGGCGAGCATTCCGCTGGGCAGATGTCGGTTGGCCGTTCGGGGATTTTCGGCGTCGATATTTCGGTCGGCAAATCGGTTAAATCCCATTGCAGCACTTCGGGCGAAGAGCATACAGAGCAAGATACCGACGATGTCCAGGACGCGAAAGGGAATTTCATCTGTCGAGTTCAATTTCAGAGCCATGCAATAGGCAAGCAATGCGAAGGGCAGTGCGAAGAGCGTGTGCGAAAAGCGGATGAGGCGGAGATATTGGACGAGCATTTTGTGTATGGTATCAGAGTATATTTGGCAATTCAAGCGTATGCGAGCGTACGAGCCGGGGGCGTGAGCCCCCGCTCTTGCACAACAGCCGCATGCAATCGCCGCACTCATCACTTCACGTCAGCCAAGTTAATCCAACGCTTCTCCTCCGCACAAAGCATTGCGGCTTCCAATACCCGTTGCGTTTGATACGCATCATTAAAATCAGGAAGCGGCACCGTCGGCTCCTTGCCCGCCAACTTCAATAATATGTCATATGCCATACTCGTAAAACAATGCTCGTATCCAATAATATGTGCATCCGGCCAATAATTCGCAACATACGGATGGTCGCCGCCATGCGTACACATAATCGTCGTCCAACCCTGCACGCCACGAGGCCGCGTCGCATCATAGTATTCCAACGTGTTCATACTCTCAAAATTGAACTTGAGCGACCCCTTCGTTCCGTTAATTTCCCAACCATTCGCATTCTGATTGCCCGTCGCTTGACGTGCCGCTTCGTAAGAACCGACCGCACCATTGTTGTATTTGACCAGAAAGAGCACGGCATCATCGACCGTTACTTCGCCCATCTTGGCCGTACCCGCATCGGCTTTGGCATAACGCATCTGCTCGTCCGTAACGATTCCGCCGCCGGAATCCTGCTCGATGATTTTACGCTGTTTGACGAAAGTTTCCGCAATCGCGCCGCAGACGGTTTCGATTTCCAAACCGCTGACGAATCGGGTCATATCAATGATATGAGCATTCAGGTCGCCGTGCGAGCCGCTTCCGGCGAGTTCTTTTTTGAACCGCCAGGCAAACGGGACGGATTCATCGGCCCAATCTTGCAGATAGGATGCTCTGATGTGCCGAATTTCGCCGATGACGCCTTGCTTGACGAGTTGATGAGCAAAGGCAACGGCGGGCGCACGGCGGTAATTGAACCAAACGAAGGTATCGACTTTGGCTTTTTGTGCGGCTTCGGCCATTTCGCGTGCTTCGGCAAGCGTTCCGGCGATTGGTTTTTCGCAGGCGCAGGGTTTCCCGGCGGCGATGGCGGCTTTGGCGGGCGGAGCGTGCATGAAATTCGGCGTAACGATGTCAACGATGCCGATTTCTGGGGATTTAACGAGTGCATCCCAGTCGGTGGAGGCATTTTTCCAGCCCCATTTTTCGGCAAAGACTTGCGGGTTTTCGCCTTGCATTCCGTAGACGGTGTGCATGATGGGATTGAGGGGGGGATCAAAGAATTTCGCAACTTGTCCCCAAGCGTTGGAATGGGATCGCCCCATAAAGCCTTGCCCGATGAGGGCGACGTTGATTTTATCTGCCATGTTTTTCCTCGATTGTTGTTAGAAGACCAGTGAAAGAGCCGTTGCAAACGGCGTGCTTCGCCGATCATTGTAAATGATTGCCGCGGAAGATTCAAGTATGCAAACAGCGTGCATCGCAAGAGCGGGGGCGTGAGCGCACGAGCGATTTTACACCCGTTGGTTGCCCGTTTTGCCGCCGGCGAAATTGTTCAATATCTCACTCAACATCTCCTTCTGCACCGGCTTCGGATAATGCGCATTCAGTCCGCTCGCCTGCGATTTCTCAATGTCCTCCTGAAACGCATTCGCACTGATCGCTACGATCGGAATCGTCTTCGCATCACGACGCGGTAAATTACGAATCGTAATCGTCGCCTCCCAACCATCCATGATCGGCATCTGGATGTCCATAAACACAATACTGTAGGTGTTTTCCGGCGATTTCAAGAACTTTTCAAACGCCTCCTTGCCGTCCTCGGCCTCGTCCACCACAAAGCCAAATTCCCGTAATAAATTGACCAATACGATACGGTTGATCCGCACATCATCGACAACCAACGTTTTTTGGCCCACAAAACATTTCCCAAAAGGAATCACGGCGGCTCTCTCCTCGTGCTCTTCTTCCTGCAACCAAACCTCAAAGGATAATTCGGTTCCCCCGTCGCTTCGGATGTTAATATGCGAATTAAACAGTTCCAGGATTTTTTGGACCACCATCAGTCCGAGTCCATTACCGTAAGAATCATCCCCGAGTTTCAATTCCTGCGGAGTGCTGATTCCACGCCCGATTCTTGAATTGGCTTCGCAGTGCCGTACGGCAAAAAAGATTTTCGCTTGATCCCCTTTCTGTTCGGTCATTTGTGCGACAAAATCGATTCGTCCGCCTTTCGATGTTTGCCGGACGGCATTGTTGAGCAAATTGAGCAGAACCCGTTGCAACCGCATACCGTCGGCGAAAAATTTCACCGGAATCGCATCATCGAAGTAGGTGTAAAACGATACGTTTTTGGCACAGCATTCCGCCTCGATTTTTACGGAAATCGCCTCGAACATAATCGGCAAATCCAAGGGGCCGTTGACCAATTCGACGTGACCGCCTTCCATATCGGACGTTTCCAGAACATCATTGAGCAGGTTGAGCAACCGCAACGACGAACTCCGCAACTGCGTCAGATATTCGCTCAATTCCCGTTGGCCTTCCAAGTCGGCAATGTACCCGAGTTGCGATTGCATCAGGTCATTGAGTCCGAGCATCGCATTCATCGGCGTCCGCAGTTCGTGGCTCATTCGTGCAAGGAATCGGCTTTTGTGTTGGTTGGCCCTTTGCATTTCGCTGACCGCTTGTTCCAATTCCAGTTGTTTTTGCGAGAGTTCCGTAACATCGGTGCTCGAAATGATATATCCCCGTTTTTCTCCGCGTTCATCAAAGAAATAGTTGGCCGTCCCATAAAAGTATTTGCCGGTCCGTTCTGCGTATACGACTTTTCCCCGTTTTTGTCCTTGGTGCAACGCCGTTACCGGACAGCATTCGGAACCGAATCTGTAAATGCTCTTGTCCTTGTAAGACCGCCCGACAATATCTTCGAGTTTTTCATCTCCCGTAACTTCCAGGCAGCGTTCGTTCGCGTAGATGATGTTCAAATCCAAGTCGGTAATCACATACGGAGTTCTCGCACTTTGGACGATATTATCCGCCATTTCGTCGAACGCTTTCGCCAAAAGGCCGAACTCGTCCCGAATGTCCGCCGTAAACCGGAACGTCCGATAGCCCCGCCGGAATTGGTTGATTCCGGTAATCAGCCATCGAAGCCTTCGGGACAAGAAAGACGCCATCAAAATCGCCACGGAAAATGCAATGATTGACAGGGCGACCGTCGCCCAAAACAGCAAAAATGCCGTATCCAGGATGTTATCGTCAATCATTTTTTCGAGCGTATCGCCCAGAATCTGTGCCGGTTTGTTGAAATCATCGACGCCCGCCCCGATGGTAACAAAGCCGAATCCCCGGTAATTGCCGCGGACTTCCGGCGAATACTGTCCGGTATAGTAGGGGATCGCCGCCGCCGTGGTCAACTTATCGAGTCCGCTCCATTTGATGTAAAACGAGCCTGACCCGCCGTCTTCGGTTAAGTTCATCCAGCCGGTACATTGCGGAGCGTTATTGAGAAACCGCCCATCCAACCCGACGAACCCCAATGTTTCTAATTCGGCAGACAGTTCCTTCGATCGCGATTGATAGGCCAAGGAATTGCTGTCGCCCGTCCAGGGGACATAGTCATACAGGGTTGCGATGTAATCCTGCCAATCGGCCCGGTCGAATCCCGACGCAATCATTTCGTCGTACAGCGTCTGTTCGAGCCAAGGGGTTTCCGGTTTGCCCGTTTCTGGATTGTATCCGACAATCGAATGATGCCGGGGATGCGCAATGCTTCGGCCATTATAGTCCCAAATGAACGCGTAGTTGCCTTCGGACGCATCGGACAGTTCGGTATAACGTTGCGGCATCGGCGTAATGTGCTGAACTTTCGACAAAAGATGATCGTGATTCAACGCGAATGTTACGTAACCCTGCACTTCGTCGTCGGCATCGAGTACCGGTTTGACCCAGCGGATGATGCCTTCAAAGCGGATTCCTTTGGGGTTTTCGGCTCCGGCATACGCTTCGGCTTCGGGATGAAAGGTTTTGTGGACGGCGGCAACGTTATCCGGCGTGTACATTCCGATAAATCGGGAGGGAACGTAGGCTCCGATGACATCGGAGACGTAAATGTCCGTTTTGCCGAGGTTGGGCAACTCGTCAAAATAGCGTTCGGCTTTGACGAACGTATTTTTCGGGTCGGAAACGTCGAGTAATTCTTTGGGAAAGGGAAACCGCGTTTTCGTTGAATGGGGCGTAACGTATTTGACGAGTTGCTGGCCGTTTTTGTCGAGCAGAGCGATTTCGTCGTAGAAGGGGACTTGGTCGAAATGTTCGGGAATATCGCCGAAACCGTAGGGCGGACGGTAGCGAAACGTTGCACTGCCGAAGGCGACATCGTTTTCGGGATTCACGGAGCGGCTTCCCGTTTCGACCGGCTGGATGTAGGGATTGACTTGCACCCAGGAGATCCCATCGTCGCCGATTTTCCATTCGCCGTGTCGGCGGATGAGGCCGAGTTTATTTTCGCTGAAATTGGCAAAAAATTCCTCGATGCGGTGGAGGGCGACGTCGGGATCGTCTAATTGAAAGTGTCGGCAAAATTGGGCTAAATTGGTGAGGTCGACGTCGCGGTGATAGAGGAAGGTGGCAATTCGTTGGGCGGTATCGGTGGTGATACGTTCGATATTTTCGACGGCCATGTCGGTCAGAGCATTTCGCGAGTCGGCAACGGCGGTATCGCGGGTAGCGTTTCCGACGGCGGCCATGGTATGCCAGGCGATGTAGGCGAGGAGGATAAGGGGGAAAATTTGAACGAGCAGGAAGATGCCGATCAGTTTTGTGCGAATGCCGATGGCCGGTGTGCATTTAGTCCGTTGCGCAATCTTTTCATCGACATTGCAATCGGGCATATTCATGGACGAATGGATAAAAATGGGGCAAACTGGCCGCATTATGTATTCTAGCACTTCTTGGCCAAAAAAACAAGGGCGAAATCACCCACGAGCCGGGCTATGTACCTCTTGCCTTGCAAAATCTTGTTTTTTGGTTAGAATCATGGACGTTCTCCCTATAACGAAACGGACTTGTGCTGTGCAGGTCCGTCTATATGCCGACTCCATCATCTACCTGGCACCGCTTTCCGGCGGTCGCGACCCGAAGCGAACGAGTTGCTCAACGTTCCGGGATGCACGGATTTTTTAATCGAACCGCCGCCTTCCTCAAAAACGGACACCGAGGGAAGTTCATCGTCCTCATGTTCCTGACGTCCATCGTTTTCGGCTGCGTCGTTGCTGCTTGGAATCCCCCTTTCCGCTTCCGAATTAACCAAATTATCGACCGCGACATCATCTGCAATACGCCGTTTGCCGTATTCAGTCCCGAACAAACGCAACTCGAAGCCTACCACGCCAGAATTTCTGCTCCGCACGTCTTTATCAACGACCCGCAGCCCCTGATCCAACTCCGCGAAGCACTTTGGAATACCGTCGTTGTCCTGGCCAGGGCCAGTACCTACTCCGAACTCGAAGAACAGGATAGGCCTCTTTGGCTGGATTTTCTGCGTCCTACCGGGCACGAGGAAATTCTCGAACACCAGGATGCCGAGGCCGCTTTTGCGGATTTCGTTGCCTATTTTAGAAATGAGACCAATTTTGACGAATTCCAGTTGAAATTGTACCGCATGTTCAGTCCGTTTGAGGAATCCGGGATACTCATGCGGCTTCCCTTCGGCCCGGAACACGGAAGCCAAGACCGGATTTTGGTTTATCGCCGAGACGGCAACATGGACCAGTTGCAAGAATACAGCGTGAGCCAGGTTTTGCTTCGCGATGGTGCGTTAATGCGGTATGCCATGCATCGTGAAATGCGGAATCAACACTTGGGCGACCAACTTTTTAATTGGATTTACCCCAAAATACCGGAAACGCTTCGAGAAGACCAGCACGCGACCGCCATCATTGCCAAGGAAGCAGCCGATGCCGTCGAAGACGTCGTCGTGGAGTACACGCAAGGGCAACTGCTCGTCAAAGCCGGCACGACGCTCCAACGCGGCGATATTGATTTGCTCCTGGCAGAATACAAAGCCTTCCTCCGCACACGGACGCAAACGGAACGGCTTGGCCGATTCATCTCCGTCAGCAGCGTGTTTTTTCTGACCCTGCTGATTGTCGTTTCGCTGTGTTTTCGGACGGAACGCCGTCGGCCACAAACCCCGCAAGCATTCTTCTATCTGATGCTCGGGATGATCGCGACGATCGTTGCCGCACAGTACACGCCGTGGCTGACGCTCATCGGAACGGAGCCCGAAATCCTTGCGATTATGCTCTTTGTGATGTTCATTGCGGTCATCTATTCCTGGCAACTCGCGACGATTTTGGCCGTTTTTCTGACGATCGTCATCATCAGCGGTAACGGCAGCGGGATTGCCTCGTTTATCGTTCTGTTCGGGACATCCGTCGCGACGGCAATCCAACTCGGAAGATTGCGATCTCGGGGAAAATTAGTGACCGTCAGCATTATTTCCGGCTTGGTCGCCTTCGTGCTGACGGTTGCGCTGGGAATTCAAGATGACCGGTTTTTCGTCGGGCAACTTTATGTCGATGCCGCTATCAATTTTCTCTGGGCGGTGTTGGCGGGATTGTTGATGACGGGCATTTTGCCGTTTATTGAACGGCAGTTCGGCATCTTGACCGATATGAGTCTGCTCGAGTTGGGCGATATGTCCCATCCGCTGATCCAAAAATTGATCAAGGCCGCACCCGCAACGCACGGACATTGCATACAGGTCGGTATCATCGCAGAAAATGCTGCCGATGCGATTCTCGCAAAGGGATTGCTCGTCCGGGTGGGGGCCCATTTTCACGATATTGGGAAAATTATGAAGCCCGAATACTTCAGCGAAAACCAATTCGGGATGGGCAACGTCCATGACAATCTCGAGCCGCAAATCAGTACGATTGTTTTGATTGCACATGTCAAAGACGGCGTGGACTTGGCGAAGCAGTATCACATTCCGAAACCGCTGATTGACTTAATCGAACAGCATCATGGAACCTCGTTGGCCTCGTTTTTCTACGGCAGGGCCATCAAGGAAGGGCAGGAAAATGTGGCGGAGAGCACGTATCGTTATCCCGGCCCGAAGCCGAAGACGAAGGAGGCGGCAATTTTAATGATTGCGGATGCGAGTGAGAGTGCGTGCCGGAGTTTGGGGACGGGCATACCGCCGAACAAGATTGAGGCGAAAATTCGGACAATCATCAAGCAAAAGTTGGATGACGGCCAGTTTGACGATTCGGGCTTAACGCTCAATGAGTTGAAGATCATTGAGAAGAGCGTGGTCAATTCGATTGTAGCGGCGATGCACAGCCGGATACAATATCCTGACGGCACGCAGACGGAGCGGGACCCTTTGGATGCGATGCAGGACAGTGGCATTTGGCGAATGGTGCAAAATTGAGGGCCGACGCGAGACTCGTGTGCTCGCACTCCTTACCCGCTAAACTGTATATCCTTCAACTTCCTGTACTCGCCGCATAAAGCATACAACTCCGCATCGGTTCCCCGTTCGATCATGCAGCCGTCCTTAATGACGCAAATCACGTCCGCATCCAATACCGTCGCCAAACGGTGGGCAATCACAAAAGTTGTTCGGCCATGCATCAAATTCCTAAGCGCAGACTGAATATGCTGCTCCGATCGACTATCTAATGCACTCGTCGCTTCATCCAATAACAATATCGGCGCATCCTTTAATATCGCCCGGGCAATCGCAATTCGCTGCTTCTGGCCGCCAGAAAGCAACGCCCCACGCTCGCCCACCTCGCTACTGTACTGATTTGGAAAATCCATAATAAACTCATCCGCATTGGCCGCCCTCGCTGCCGACTCGATTTGCGCCCGCGTTGCCGTCGGACTGCCGTAAGCGATATTCTCCGCAATCGTTCCGCTAAACAAAAACACATCCTGCGAAACCATCGCGATATTGCGGTGCAGCGATTCCAACGTACAATCACGAACATCTATTCCGTTGATGCACACGCTGCCTTCTTGCGGGTCATAAAATCGGTTAATAAGGTTAAACAGCGTTGATTTCCCGCCGCCGCTCGGCCCGACAAACGCACAAATCGTTCCCGGCTTGATTTCCAAAGATATGTTTTGCAAGACATTGCCGTCCGCTTCGTTATACGCAAACGAAATGTTCTGCAACTTGACCGTCATCGGGGCAGATTGAAGTTCAATCGCATTCGGTGCATCGACGAGTTCGGATTGCTTGTCCAAAAAGTTAAACAGATTTTCGGCAGCGATCAAACCGGCCTGAATACCGCCGCCGATGGTTGTCATCGACTTGGCCGGCTTGTAAATTGCCGTCAGTGCAACCAGAAACATCAAAAAATCGCCGGTCGTCATCGAGCCTTCCATAATGAAGTATCCGCCGACGATCAACGCAACGCACAAGCCGACGGAAATCATAATTTCCAAAAGCGGGGTCTGCAAACCGGCAAGCAATGCGGCTTTGAAATTCGCTTTGATTCGGACATCCTCGATGACATTCATATTTTGCGATTCCTTGTCTTCCGTAACGAAGGATTGGATCGTTTTGATCCCGAGAATCGACTGGTTGATATGGGTAATCGAATTCGCATCGGCACTGAAACTGGTGCGGACAAGAATCCGCCGCATTCTCGTGATCAGGACGAGCGGTATTAAAATGCAGGGAGCGAGAATCAACAGCACGAACATCATTTGGGGAGCGAACCAGAGCATCAGTCCGACCATAAAGAACAGTGTAACGATGCTTTGGACGGTGATGATCACGTTATCCGTAACCAACGCGAGGACGGCATCGGTCATTCGGGTAAAGTAGTTCGTGAGCGTTCCGGTTTGAGTACCGTGAAAAAAGGAGATGGGCTGTTTGAGCATGTGTTTGTACACACGGCGGCGTAGGCTTGTAACGCCGAGCAGACCGGCTTTTGCCATGGTGAGAGTTTTGCCGTAGCCGAAGATGCCTTTGATGGTGAAAGCGGCAACGACGAGTAGTCCGACGGTGGTCAGTTTGTCTAATCCTTCTTGGGTAATACCTTCTTCGACGGTTTCGACGATGATTTTGACGAGCCAGACGGAGAATGCTTCAGCGGCGGCGGCCAGGATGGTGCAGAGGATGCCGAAAGCGATCCATTTCCAGTAGGGTTTGCCGCATTCGTTCCAAACGCGTCCGTAGAGGGACCATTTGATAAGGGCTTGTGGATTATCGGCTTTGAGGAAGGATTTAATTTTTTGCCAAAATTGCATTATCGTGACGCTCTCGGGCGCAAGCATCCATTCTGTACGGATGCTTTTATTGTACCGCATATTGGATTATTGCGCACGAGCCCGGGGGCGTAAGCACCCGGGTTATGCGCAAGCTCGCTCGCAGACTCACGCCCAGTTGACATTCCTGTGTTAACATGCTACACTGCCTGTTATTACAATATTGTCAAACAAAAAGGAGCACCAACGCATGCAAGATTATCGCCGCAAAATGTTAAACTGGGGGGGGGGAGCAATTTAGAAAAGCAAAATATGCCCGCCTGCTCCGCTCGCAAACACGCCTTCACACTCGTCGAACTCCTCGTCGTCATTGCCATCATCGGCATGCTCGTCGCTCTTCTGCTTCCCGCCGTGCAAGCCGCTCGCGAAGCCGCCCGAAGAATGCAATGCACCAATCAGTTGAAACAACTTTCGCTTTCATTGCACGGCTTTCACGACGTCCATCTGCGATTCCCAAACGGTTTTTGGGACAGAATGTGGACCAGTGCTTACGGACGACCCGACCTCATGGACGGAGAACGCCAACACGGCACGGATTGCTATGGCATGTTCATCTCGTTGCTCCCGTTCATTGAGCAAAATGCCGTACAGGATAGAATCATCGGCCAATTATCGCTGGGTGTGGCGAATCGGATCGATTCCGGCTGGGATTTGTACATTCCTGCTCCCTGGCTTGGTAATCGGCTCCGCACCGAAATCGGCGGCGAACAACATTTGCAGTCTCCCTTTACGGTTTCAATCGCCACGTTTTTATGCCCCTCAGATCCTGAAATTGGACGAGGAAGCGGAGAAACTTCGATTAAGCCCCGCAGTTACGTGATGAGCATCGGCGATACCGTTCCGGCTTGGGATTGGACGAATAACCGAGGCCTTTTCCGATATAATCGAACCCGAGGCCCGCATTCCTCATCGGCAGCCGATACATCCTTTGTTACAATTCGTGATGGGACCAGCAATACCATCATTCTGTCGGAAACAGCTATCGGACGCGGTGATGGGGATAGGGGAATCAAGTCCGCCGTCGCGATGGACCAAGTGTTCAATGTGTACGATTACTACGTCACTCCGCAGGAATGTCTTTCGCAGGCCCGCGGGCCCAATAATATGCTTGCACCCAACATCAATCCCAATAACGGGAACGACAGCGGCACCAAAGGGCATCGTTGGGCTGATTCCCGAACTCTTTGGTCGGCTTATAGTCATTTTTTACCGCCGAATAGTCCTTCGTGCGGGCCCAATCAGGTCTGGTGCGCCATTGCCGCCAGCAGTTATCATCCCGGCGGAGTCAGTGCGGCATTGGCCGACGGTGCCGTAAGGTTTGTTACGGATTCGGTGGACGCGGGACGTGGCGACTTGCTGTTGGGCCGCGACAGAGGTTTTGAGGGAACTCATGCCTGGGAACACTACAGAGGCCCCTCGACTTACGGCGTTTGGGGAGCCATGGGCACCGTTTCCGGCGGAGAATCCGCTTCGTTATGAAATTTCCTAACACACGTTAGACCGTATTTCAAATTATTCTGGACAAAAAAGCCGTCATCCCGGCGCAAGCCGGGAACCAGACATTGCGTGTAATGCCGGTTCCTCTGGGTTCCGGCTTTCGCCGGAATGACGAAAACGCGTCCAGAGTAATTTGAAACTCGCTCTAGCCGCCGCACTGCGGCGTGGCTCACTTATTTCCCCTTTAACAAAATACTATGCGAACAATCACACTTTTCACACTTTCGATCGCATTGCTGCTTCAAGCAGGTTGCGGCAACCGAGATGGTAACGTTTTCGTTACCGGCGAAGTAAGGCATAACGGCGAATTGCTGCCGGGTGCGGTCGTTGTCTTTAGTCCGGTGGATGATTCGGGCGAAAGCGCGAGCGGGACAACGGACGAAGCCGGAACATTTGTCCTATCGACAACGACGGGCAACTTCGGTTCTGGAGCCAAACCCGGCGAATACAGGGTTGCCATCAGCAAGCGGGATGTCATTTGGGATGGAAGGAGTTACATTGAGATAGCAGGTTCCGAACCGGTCCGAGCGGAACGGGCGGTGGAGGTCCTTCCGCGGGAGTTCGGCAATCCATTGCAAACGCCGCTGCGAGCGACCGTTACGAACAGGGCCTCGGATAATGTGTTTCACTTTGAGATACCGTAGTCCTCGCAACGCAAGAATCGGGGGAATAGCGCCCCCCGCTCCTGTTTTTACGCACTCGCAACCGCCTGTTTCAGCGTTTTGACGAACTGCGTGACCGGTTCGATGCAATCACGCCCATATTGCTCAATGATTTTCACGACCGCACTGCCGACAATGACGCCGTCCGAAATGCCCGCCATACTTTTCGCCTGCACGGCATCCGAAATGCCAAAACCGATTGCACACGGAATGTCCGTGTGCCGCTTCGCCTGGGCGATAATCGTTTCTATACCCGACTTAATTTCGCTCCGCATGCCCGTAACTCCAAGCGACGAAACACAATACAAAAATCCTTCCGCTTCCTTCGCAATCATGGCAACCCGATCGGCGGAAGTCGGTGCAACCATCGAAATAAGCGTGATTCCGAATTGGGCACACTGGGCGGCCAATTCGCCTTTTTCCTCAAAAGGCATATCGGGAACGATGATTCCATTGAGCCCGGCATCGCGACACGCGGACAGAAACCGTTCTTTTCCGTAGACGTAAATCGGATTGAGGTACGTCATAAACAGCAACGGGATTTGGACTTTGCCGCGGACTCTCGTGATCATTTCGAAGAGTTTGTCCGTTGTTGCGCCGTTGTCGAGGGCACGTTGGCTGGCGGCTTGGATGACGGGTCCTTCGGCGATGGGATCGGAGAAGGGAATGCCGATTTCGATGGCATCCGCACCGGCATCGGCCATTTCGACGATCAGTTTTTCTGTCGTTTCGATGCAGGGATCACCGCCTGTAATGAAAATGATGAGCGACTTTTTGTTGGAGAGCACTTGACCGCAGCATTTGACCGTAAAGGTCTTCAAAGGATTGCCTATTCTAATGCGTCCCGCCGTGTCCGTCAAGCATCGCTAAAAAAATCCCCAAAATGCCCTTGATTCAATTCTTGAATGTTTCTAAACTACCGCAACCTTAAACGAAGTCGGCCAACGGATAGTGCCGATGCGTTATTTTCACCCCAAACGAAAGGAGTTTATGATGAATCAAATGATCAATGCAATTATGTCTGCCATCGTGGGCGGAGCCGTCGGAGCCGGTGTTGTGTTCTTCGTCGGCGGTGTCGGCGGAAAAGTGGACCTCGACAACCTCGAAACCGCAAACCTGAAAGTGGCCAGCCTGACGATCACCGACCAAGCCGTTCTGCTCAACGAAGAAGGCAATCCGGTCGTGATTCTTCGGGAAGGATCCATCTTGGCCGACAATGTCATTCTCGCGAAAAAGTTCGTCGGACGACAGTTGCAAGGCCATGCCATCGTAGCGAATCGGCTTTTCACCACGCCTGATGACTTGATTGCAACCCCAATGGATCAATGGCGTTTCTTTGCGGAGATCGGCTCCTCGCCCGACACTGGCGGCGAAGTTGTCATTCGCAGCGATAAAGGTTTTGCATTGGTGGGCAGACCGACGAGTGGCGGAGCACTGCTTCGGGTAGGTTTCGACACCGAAGCGAAGCCGCAACTTCTGGGAATTAACAATATCACCCGCAGCGTGATGCCGATCAGCAATGACCTTTCGGAAACGCAACGGCAGATGCTGCTTGCAGCGATGGGCAATTCGCAGGGTGTGCAAAATCCGGCGGGCGGTTTCAATTCCAATGCGGCAGCACCGATTGGCACTTACACGCCGAGCAGCGATATGCTTCCCGTGGCCAATCAGCCAGATGCGAATTCGATCCGGTAGTGTGCGAGTGCGCGTTCGCAAGACGAGAAAAATAAGAACGGGGGGCTAACGCCCCTCATTTTTGCGAGTTTTCTTTCGCAGCAGTTCGCTGCCCGTCATCATCGAATAATGCTTCAACTCCGGTTTCTTTTTCTTCGGCGGAAGCGATTCCTCATAGTCCGCATCGCTCTCCTCGTACTCCACAATCGGCTCCCGAACCAAACGACGGCCATCGCCGTAATCTTCGCCGGCCAATATGTCCTGCGGCGAATCAAACTTCGCAAGATTCGCATCGTTTGGCAACTCAAACAAAAATCGACTGCATATTGCCGTCATACCAAACGAACCGCGAAAGTCCCGACGCTCCGCTCGACTCAACCGCAACTCTTCCTCCGCTCGAGTAATTCCCACAAAAAACAGCCGCCGTTCCTCTTCCATCTGCTTGTCCTCGTGCTGCGAACGCTCATGCGGCAAAATGTTTTCCTCGACAGCAACAATGTACACGACCGGAAACTCCAAACCCTTCGCCGCATGCATCGTCATCAAGGAAACGCGATCCGTCTCCTGATCCAACGCATCGACATCGCTGACGAGTGCCGCCTGTTCCAAAAATTCTTCGAGCGGCGACGTTCGCGGAGCAGGCTCCGCGGCTAACGGCTCGACTTCCCGATTGTCAAATTCGTGTGCAACCGTCAAAAGTTCCTCGATGTTCGCCAAGCGATCCTGGTCTTCCTCCGAGTCCGAATTCGCAAACTGCTGCCGATAACCCGATTCCCGCAAAACCGACTCAATCAACGAAGCAACCGGATATTCCTGTGCGGACAATTCCGATAATTTGTCAATCATCTGCACGAACTGCGTGATTGCCTTTTTCGTTTTCGCCGCGAGCCGTTCCGTCTGCGGAACATCCCGCAGGACGTCCATCGTCGGTATTCCGAGTTCCTCCGCACGGTCAGACATTTTTTGCATCGTCGTTTTCCCGATGCCCCGCGTCGGTTCGTTGATAATCCTCGCCAGCGAAACCGTATCCGCCGGATTGAAAATCACCCGAAGATAGGCCAACACATCCTTGACTTCCTTTCGATTGAAAAATTCAAGGCCGCGAACGAGTTGGAATGGAATTTTTCGGCTCCGCAGCGCATGCTCAAAATTTCGGGACAAGGCATTCATCCGATAGCAGATTGCATAATCGTTCGGTTTGCGCTGGCCCGTCTGAAGTTCTTTCGCAATTTCCTCGGCAATGCTTTCGGCTTCTTCTTTTTGGTCGCTGCATCGGACGAGTCGAACCGGCATTCCCGACGGGTTTTGGGTAATCAGTTTTTTCTCTTTGCGGTAGACATTATTCGCGATGAGTGCATCGGCAACGGCAACGATTTGCGGCGTGCTGCGGTAGTTTTGTTCCAGCCGGATTACCGTCGTGTCGGGAAAATCCTTTTCAAAATCGAGAATGTTATTGAGATTCGCCCCCCGCCAACCATAAATCGACTGGTCGGGATCGCCCGTTACGGAAAGATTGCGATGATCGACCGAAAGTGCTCGAGCAATGATGTACTGCACGGTGTTGGTGTCTTGATATTCATCCACGAGAATGTATCGGAATCGGTTATCCAACGTTTTTCGGACTTCGGGATTCTCTTTGAGCAGAACGGCAACGTGGAGGAGCATATCGTCGAAATCGACGGCATTGGCCCGGCGGAGTTCTTCTTGGTACAAAGGATAAAATTCCTGAACGGCAGCACTGAGAAGACTGCCCCGGCGGGCTTCGTATTCGTCGGATAGGACGAAATTGTTTTTTGCCCAACTGATGGAACCTGCAACGCGTTGCGGCGTGATACCGGGCGGCAGCGGATGCTTTTTGGCGAGATTTTTGAGGAGTGCGAGACTTTCGTCGGTATCGTAGATGGTAAAATTGTCGCTCAAACCTGCGAGGCCGATGTATCGCCGGAGAAGATAGGCACAGAATTTATGGAAGGTGCCGATCCAGACGTTGCGTTCGGGTGCGAGGAGAGCGAGTCGTTTTTTCATTTCGTCGGCGGCCTTGTTGGTAAAGGTCAAAGCGGCAATTTGATGGGGGCCGACGCCTTGATGGAGGAGTGCGGCAATGCGGTGAGTAACGACTCGGGTTTTTCCGCTGCCGGGTCCTGCGAGGACGAGGAGGGGCCCTTCGTTGAATTGGACGGCCTGTTGTTGCGGTTTGTTGAGGCCTTCGAGCAGGTGCTTGGGGATGTTGGATTTCACGCCGTTATTATACTGCTTTTTCCAAAGATTAACGGTGGTATAATGATCCCGAACCCGCAAGAGCGAGACGCATCAAGCACGAGCCGGGGGCTGCCCGACAACACAATGCACGAACACACAAACACCCTGAACGCCATACGCCGTGTTACGCTCCTCGGTGCCGTATGCAATTTGTTTCTCATTGCGTTCAAATTCGCAGCCGGAATTTGGGGACACAGTTCCGTACTCATCGCCGATGCCTTCCATTCGCTCTCCGATCTGATTACCGACGTCGCGATTCTGCTCGGTATGTATTTTTGGAGCCGGCCAGCCGACCAAACGCATCCCTACGGCCATGCAAAAATCGAAACGCTCGTTACGCTTTTCATCGGCATCTCGCTCGCAATCGTCGGCGTCTCGCTGTTTTTCGGTGCCGTCAGTTCGGTCATTGACATTTTGAATAACAATCCGCCGCCGTCGCCGACCTGGTTCCCCTTGGTCGTTGCCCTGGCCGCGATCGTTGTCAAAGAATGGCTGTACCGCGTTACCGTCAAGGTCGGAATGGCAACCAAATCTTCCGCGACGGTTGCCAATGCGTGGCATCATCGGAGCGATGCGATGAGTTCGATTCCGGCGGCGGTTGCGATTGCATTGTGCTTATTGTTGGGCAGCAAATATGTCATTTTCGATCCGATTGGGACGGTAGTTGTTTCTTTTATGATCGTTCATGTTGCGTGGAAGGTTACGCAGCCGACATTTGCGGCTTTATTGGACTCTGGAGCGACGGAGGCGCAGTGTCAGGCCATTGCGGAGGTCATCCGGTCATTTCCTGAGGTCAAGGATTTGCATAAACTTCGCACGCGGCATGTTGGCCCTTCGGGCTTGGCTTTGGATGTGCATATTCAAGTTGACCCGCAAATGTCGGTTACGGAATCGCATTTTCTTTCGCACCGGATTGAATTGAAGTTGCTCACGAGTGGCAAGAATATCATTGACGTTTTTATGCACGTCGAGCCGTATTCCGAAGAGTGCAGGAACGGGAACATTCACCCCCCTTGTTGACTCCAAAACGCCAACATGCTACACTGACCGCGGAAGAGGTCCATTCAAACCAAAAAGGAACAAATTATGCACACCTCACGCTACAAGATGTCAAATTGGGGGGGAGGGGGCAATTTAGGCAATCGCGCCTTCACGCTCGTCGAACTGCTCGTCGTCATCGCCATCATCGGTATGCTCGTCGCGCTCCTTCTGCCCGCCGTGCAGGCCGCCCGCGAGGCCGCCCGAAGAATGCAATGCTCAAACCATCTCAAACAATGGGCACTGGCTTTGCACACCTTTCACGATGTCCAAAACAGGTTTCCCAACAACGGTTACGAACCTACCTGGACCGGTTTTCGTGAATCCGCTTACCCAAACTGGGCGGTCGATCAGGCACGCTCCTACAGTTATCGAACCGCTCTCCTGCCGTTCGTGGAACAACAAGCAATCCACAATGAACTCGCGACAGGATTTCAGCAAGGAACGGGTTTCAACAGCGATGGCGGCCTACAAAGACGATGGGTCGCGTTCCCGCAAGAACCCGCATACCTGCAATACGACGGCGGATGGTTTCACGGCAAAGAATTTACGCCTTTCACGCAAACATTTCCCATTCTGAATTGTCCCTCAGACGGGCTTACCCATTCTCCGAACACGCTGGCCGGGACGAACTACGTCGGCAGCACGGGGGAGGCGATGGTTCGGCACTGGTGGAATGAAAACCGGCACCGACGCGGTCTTTTCGTGCCGGGTAAAGCAGGAACCAGCAACAATATGGCCGCATCTGACCGTGATAACATTCAAATCGGCACGGTCAATGCGGCATCCATTACGGACGGGCTCAGCAACACGATGGCGATTTCTGAAACCGCCAAAGGCACAGGACAACGGGACCTCACGATTAGAGGCGGATTGGCTCCTTTGGAGAGCCAATTGGATCAAATCCCTTCAAATTGTGCTGCCGTGCGGGGTGCTGGCGGGATGTTTAATCAAACTCCAGGAAGCCCCGTCAATATGGGGCTCTTTGACGGTGGATGGCCGGAATTGGGGGCGGTAAAGGGTGCACGATGGGGCGGATACGGGGATGGAGCGATGTTCCATTCCGCATTGCCGCCGAACAGTCCGTCATGCAGAAATAATGATGTGCATTATTCCGCAAGCAGTTATCATCCCGGCGGCGTCGGCGTGGCAATGGTAGATGGTTCGGTTCGATTTGTAACGGATTCGGTCAATGCGGGCAACCCGACGATGCGGCTGGGTGAAACGGCTACGCGTCCGTTTGTTGCCGGTGTCCATGGCCGCGACTGGACGGGCGAGTCGACGTTTGGCGTATGGGGTGCGATGTCAACGCCTCGCGGCGGCGAATCCGCATCGCTGTAATTTTTTCGTAACACGCGTTAGCCGCAGCAAGAGTCGGGGGCACTGCGCAAGAGCCGGAGGCACTGCACACGAGCCGAGGGCATCGCGCAAGAGCCGGGGGCGTGAGCCCCCGGGTCATCTCGGCTCGCAACGCGACTAACTTCCTAACCTTAACAAGATACTATAACAAAATACTATGCGAACATTAACACTATTTACACTTTCGATTGCATTACTACTTCATACAGGTTGCTGCGGCGACGGGCGGCTGGCCACGATCAAGGTAACTGGCACCGTAACTTACAACGGTCAGCCGCTTGAGGGTGCCAATGTTACCTTCACGCCTCAAACGGAAGGCGAAGGCCATCCGGCATATGGCCGAACGGATGCCGACGGGCGATATACGTTGCAAACGCAGTTGGGCAATCCCGAAGCGGGCACGACGGCGGGGGAATATTTGGTTTCCATCACGAAACGGGAGGCGGTGGCGGACATGGGAGGTGAAGGTCAGGGGCCGGCTCCACCGGCACGGAGTCTGATACCGGAGCGTTACGGCAGTTTTGCGTCATCGGGCTTGACGGCAACGGTTGCTCGGGGCAATAGCGTGTTTGATTTCGATTTGACCCCGTAGGTCGAGAGTCGATGGCGAGGAGGGAGGCTCGCGCACAAGAGCCGGGGGCGTCAGCCCCCGGGTTGGTTCGACGTGGATTCACCCGGGGGCTGACGCCCCCGGGTTTTGCGCATCACTCGCTCCTGCCAGTTTCGACAACACTACTCAAAGAAAAAGTATTCCGCAACTCGGTTGCGGAAGGCCGGACACCGTACATGCTTGAGCGTCTGATGCGCATGGCCCATATATCTATTGACATCGACGTTCTCAAATCGAACCCGAAATTCCGGTTCAATATTATGCAACGGCACTCCATATAACCCCAATGCCGTCGGACGCTGTCCCACCGGATACATCATCGGATAAAGCCGTAATACCCAATCTTCCGGATTATGCGTTACCAAAATTCTCTCGGCTTCTTCCTGTATATTCCCGTAACGTTGTCCCCGGGCAAACCAATGCTCATCCGCTGCCGCACCCGACAACACGAGATGAATCCGCAACCCGTCCGGCCTGCGTCCGCTTTGCCGTAATGATTCGACCGCCTGACACGCAATTCGGCTGCCGAAACTGAATCCGAAAAGACAAACCTTGCTCTGCGGCTCCAATTCCTGGAGCATCAATGCCAAATAATTGGCCGCATTATCCGCGATGGGGATTTTGCTGCGAATATCCCGACGGATTCGATAGGTTCCCCGATCGGAAAACCAATCCCAAAAAACGATTTGGCATGCTTTATCCGGGTCAAATGTCCGAACAACGTTGTGCCCGACTTGAGAGATGTCTCGCGATGTCAGCGAATACCCTAATGCAAGCACAATGAGCGGCGTTGCTGAACATTGCGAGTCTAAAAACGCCTCTGCATCGGAAGGCCGCCAACGGTTATTATCCCATTGATAAAACCGCAATCGGGAAAAATTTTCTTCGCTGGCCAGCAATCGGGCAACACCGTGAATATCGACTCGCCATATATCTTGTTGTGTGTCATTTGTCAACGCGGATGTTTGCAATAGAACAAACACCAACGGGGTAAAAAACACCATTCGTACTTCTAACTTTGTCATGAATTCAACGGCAAAAAGAATTACAAACTACTTAAAGAAATATGGTTCATAAAACGCAAAAGTCAAATAATTGGGAGAAAAAATTAGGGATATTAGGATTATTTGCGTCATGCGGGCGAATGCGCAGCGAGTAGGGCAAATTGGATTAAACGTATATTAACGTGTATGTAGGCTTGTTTGGAAATCGCCCTTCCGGCTAACCGGAATAATGGAAATGATTTCCGATCAATTTGATAGCATCCAGTCGCCCCAGTCCAATCCCACAGCCGCTTGACCAAATTGCCCTCATAAACTAGGATATACGCCAACTTCCCCCATCGCCAACTTCCGTAATGCCTCCACAATCCGATATACAATCCGAATTACAACAAAAAGCAACGGAATTGCTCGAAAACCAAAAAGCCAATGTCATCATCGGATACGGACTGCTCGAAACCGGTAATGTTGGTGCAATTTTTATCACCAGCCCAAAACAAACGCATCGGCTCGTCTGGAACGAACTCTGCACGGATAATTTGACCGTCTATTTGGCCAGGAAAGAAATCAAAAAACAAGGCAAGCCCTGCATCATCGTCAAAGGATGCGATGCGAAAACGCTCGCAATCCTCGAATCGGAAAATCAAATTGACCGGGAAACCCTTATTGTCATCGGAGTTGCCTGTTCGGGAGTGCAAATACAAGGAAAAATACAAAATAAATGTCTTGCGTGCGATGTGCAAAATCCGCCGCATTGCGATATTGTCATCGGAAAAGCAATTACCGCCGAACCGCAGGCCGACCGTTATGCCAAACTCGCTCAAATCGAATCGATGCCGCCCGAGCAACGGTTTGAATACTGGAAAAAGGAACTTGCACGCTGCATCAAGTGTTATGCCTGCCGACAAAACTGTCCGTTGTGTTATTGCAATGTTTGCGTTGCGGACAAAAATCAGCCGACGCGGATCGACACATCGGCAACGCTCAAAGGGAATTTTGCCTGGAACATTCTTCGTGCATTCCATTTGGCGGGGCGGTGCATCGGTTGTTCGGCATGTGCAACGGCATGTCCGGCGGGAATTGACCTGGATTTGTTGAATTTAACACTGGCCAAGGCCGCCGAGGACAATTTTCAATTCCGTGCAGGCATCCAACGCGGTGCGGAACCGCTCATCGGGACTTTTTCGCCCGACGACCAGGAAGGATTTATCCGCTAACGGCAATGGGATTCTCCCCGGGTTCGTGTTGCCTGACCCCCATCCGTCGACGGACGGGCAACGGCAATTCCCGTGTGCGCACTCTCCGGGGCTTGACTTTTAAGGACATGCCGGTATCCTAGAGAACTCCATTCCTTCCGACATGATGACTGAGCCGCTACGATTTACCGAACAGTTCCGACGACTTATTGGTACATTACGCTCACTCCGTGTTGAAATCGAAGCAGCCGCAATTTTCGTCTTCCCCGAATCTCCCGTCGATTGGGCAAGATTCCGCCGAATCATCGAAGATGAAAAAATTATCGTCGCATCAACCAATGTCGATGTCCTGACCGCCGCCGCCCAAGAGCACTTTCAAACGATCCGCATCCTGCTCGAAGGCAATTCCATCGTCTACGACCGAATTTCGCACGCCATCCTGGAAGCCGTTGCGGATGACCTCATTCCACACGGTTGCCGGGTGCTCGCCTTTTACAGTGCAATTGATCCCGCCTGCCTCGATTCGTTTAGCGTTGTCAATCTCGGTGAGCATTTGGATCGCCTTTCCGGCCGCGATCTGCGGCAGTTGGAGAGCCGAGTACCGCTCAAAACGCTGAAAGTCGTTGTTGACCTTGCCGTCGACATCGGTTGGGAAGGCCGCGAAGGCAATCCCGTCGGGACGCTTTTCGTCGTCGGCGACACGCGAAAAGTTATGTCGATGAGTCAGCCCGCCGGGTTTGATCCGGTCCGAGGATATAGTGCCAAGGAACGCAATTTGTTCGATGCCAAAGTTCGGGAAGGAGTCAAAGAAATTGCGCAACTTGATGGGGCGATCATTGTTTCGTCGGAGGGAGTTGTTGCAGCAGCAGCGCGTTATCTTGAATCAACGTCAACTTCGACGTTGTCGCTTTCTCTTGGTTTGGGTGCTCGTCATTGGACGGCAGCGGCGATTAGCCGAATGACATCGGCCATTGCGATAACGGTCAGTCAATCGACGGGAACGGTGCGGATTTTCCAAAATGGCGAAGTTGCTCTTCGCATTGAGTCTCGCCAGCGTCAACCGCTTGTTTGGCGGGATTTGGACGGAGAGTAGCGGCGGAGAGCCCCGGAAGGCTGAACGCTCTGCAACCCTTGATAATTCCCGATGTGAATGTTACACTGGCACGCGAGAAATGTAACCAAAGCATCCCATGCTCCGCAAGCGACAACCGCTCGAAAAACCGAATATCAATATGATGCCGATGATCGACGTGGTCTTCTTGCTGCTGACGTTTTTCGTGCTGACATTCAGAATCATCGTGCCCGAAGGCGATTTCAATGTCCAAATGTCCCCAATCGGACAAGCCCAGCCCGCCGATGTTGATGCCGAAGCAGCACAAATCCGCCTCATTGCCCAAGAAGACGGTTCGCTTGCCGCCATTCAACTCAACGGCAACCCCGTCGAGCATTTCGGCCAACTACGGCAACGGGTTTCAGCAATCATTTTGGCAAATCCTGATTTGGAAGTCGAACTGTTTCCCGACGAGTATTTGCATTATGAATATGTCATCCAAGCAATTACGGCCGTCAGCGGCGAAATGCACGAAGGGCAAATCCGCAAAATCAGCGATCATATCAAATTTATTAGAAAACGGTTAGAATAACGTCATACTATGAGCGAATCTGCTTTACCCTGGTACAAAGACGGCCTGCAATTTGAGTGCAAGGTCTGCGGACGCTGCTGCACCGGCGGGTCGGGATACGTTTGGGTGTCGCAGGACGAAATTGAACGCATTGCCGTCAAGATGGGCCTGACGCCGTTGGTTGTCGAGCAAGTTTTCGTTTGGACGGTTCGTCCCAAACAACGCTCGTTAAAAGAGTATCCCAATGGCGATTGCGTATTGTTGAGCGACAAAACGCGTCAATGTCGGGTGTATTCGGAGCGTCCGATTCAGTGCCGCACTTGGCCGTTTTGGCCGCAAAATCTGGTATCGCCGAACACTTGGTCGGCAACGGCATCGACGTGTCCCGGCTGCAACCGAGGAAAACGGCATTCGCTCGAAGAAATCGAAGAGCAACGTAAAGCGTTTGAATAGGCAAATTTTGGACTTTTTCTCATAGCGACAGCGGTTCGCTCGCCAGTTGCCGTTCATGCTTCGTCATCTCATAAATATCACGAAGCAACTGCACATCACAAGGACGCTGCTGCACATTCCGGCGAGCAAACATTCGGGCTTGAATCGCAACCAACGTCTCGATCGAAGTTTCCGTAACTTGTCCGAACGTTCGAGCATAATTCACAAAACTCGGGACATTCGTCGTAATAAAGCCGTAAAGCATACTGCAGGCCCCTATCGTCTTGCCCGTAAAAATGCTCGTGTTGATCGCCGTCTTCGAATAATCGCCCACAAAACAACCCACAAATTGCATCCCCGTCTTGACCTTGGTGCCCGCATAATCCATCACGACTTCGCCGTAAGTATTTTTCAGATCGCTATTGCTCGTTCCAGCACCGAGATTGACCCAACTGCCGAGATAACTATGTCCCAAAAAACCATGATGCTGCTTGTTGGAATAGGCCTCAATCACCGAAATTTCCACTTCGCCGCCGATTTTTGCCGTGTTGCCGACCGATACAAAATCCTTCAATGCGGAATGCTCGATAATTTTGGTATTCCGTCCGACATGCACAGGCCCCCGGAAATAACAAAACGGAGCAATGTTGACATTCCCTTCCAGCACGATGGGCCCGGCGGTGCTGTCGGCAACACAGTATTGTCCGAGCCGTTGATTTTCGTCGGCCGCGAACACGCCGTCGGCGATTTCCGTGTACTGGCCGATTCGGAGGCGATCATTCAGGTTGTCGTTCATGATTCGCGATTGGTGCCGGATAATATCGTGTACGTGCGTCATCACGGGAACATGAAAATCGAGCGGCGGAAGGTTGGCGTCTTCGATGAGTTTGACCAACTGGAGCGAGCCGATGTCGCTATGCGGGAAGGGGTTGCCGGCACAATCATTCTCGGCAAGGAGCGCGCAGGCGATGCCGCAAGGAGTCCTGACGATACCGGATTTTCCTTGTTTGGCGGCATCTTGGAGTTTTTGGAACAGTTCGATGTGGGGAACGGTCCGTGCATTGAGTACCAGAATCGGTTTGGAGCGTTTGGTCTTGCTGGGCGTCCAAAGATAGGGGAAATCGAGGTCAATCAGCGTTTGCAGATAGGGTCGGGCGATGACTTCGACTTGTTCGGCGAAGCGAAGGGCGAGATCAATGAGTCGATAGGTTCCGACGTTGAGGGAAAATGCCGGTCGGGCAATCGTTGCCGGAAAAAGTTGCTGGGTGTGAAAGTCCTCGAAAAGTATGATGTGCATTGGGATACAAGCGTCAAGGGACCTCTAATCGTTTTACCACCGCACATCTATTTGGCTGGATGCAATACTCTCCCTGGCCGTAAATTTTAAGGTCTGGGGGCAATTCAAACGACAGGGAAGGAATGGGACCATTGTACAGACTAATCCACTGTTTGACAATACTTTTGACAATATGATGCCGGTAGGCTATTGAGCGAGAAGCCATCTTTATTTTGGACGCTTTTTTCGCCGTTCCGGCACAAGCCGCCGACAATGTCTCTGCGATGCCTATCCTGGACTTAATACGGACAAAACGTTATACTTAAAATATGCAGCACGATGTGGATGGGCCGCTTCTGGTAGAAATACTCGACGAACAGGACGAACTTGACGTTGATGTGGATAAAGTCCGAACCGTCTGCGAACGCATCCTTGAAGACAACAATATCAAAAGCGGTAAAATCAACGTTGTTTTCGTCGACGGCGACACGATGTTGCAGTACAACAGGGATTTTTTGCAACACGATTATCCGACGGATTCGATTAGTTTTCGCACCGAAGACCGGCGTGCGGAAGGGTATCTTGAAGGCGAGGTGCTGGCATGTACTGAAATTGCCAAGGAGCGTGCCGACGAGTTTGGTTGGACCGCCGGTGAAGAATTATTGCTCTACGTCGTGCATGGCATGCTTCATCTCGTTGGTTTTGACGATACGGACTCGGAACAAAGGGCCGTTATGCAGGAAAAAGAACGAATCTATTTGGCAATGCTTGGCATTCAGGTTCCCTGCTGGAATTGGGATGATTGGGAGTCGGAGTGAGGCAAGCCGGAATGTGCCCTCAGGTTTAGAAATTTTGTAACCGTTTGGAATGAGTTGCCTCTTTGGATCGCGGAGCGTGCACGCCCCGCCCACTTTGCCGATTGACTCATTTCCCAAAATCTGTTAGAATCCAGAAGTCTATCGAAATTCTGCCGAAGGAACGAATGTTTTCACACTTTTTCATCGACCGCCCGATTTTTGCGAGCGTTGTCAGCCTGATTATCTTACTGCTCGGCATCGTCGGCTTTTCCATGTTACCCGTCGAACAATTTCCCGACATCGTTCCGCCAATGGTCTCCGTTCAAGCATCCTATCCCGGTGCTAGTGCTCAAGATGTCATCAATGCCGTTGCCATCCCGATCGAAGAAGTGCTCAACGGCGTCGATAATATGATCTACATGGAAACCCAAGCGACCAGTAATGGGACGCTTTCCATAAACATTTCCTTTGAAGTCGGAACGGATCCCGATATTGCCGCCGTTCTTGTCCAAAACCGGGTCAAGCAAGCCGAACCTATTTTGCCCGAAGAAGTCCGTCGGATGGGTATCAGCGTCAATAAACGAAGTGCGAACTTCGTTTGCCTGGTTACCATTTTCGAGAAAATAGACGAAGAAGATCCCCATGCCGAAACGCGGACTGGCCAATACCTTGCGAATTATGCGTCTCTTTTTGTCAAAGATCGGCTTTCCCGAGTAGCCGGCGTCGGCGATGTCATGATGTTTGACCGGCGTCAATTCAGTATGCGTGTTTGGCTCGATGTCGATGTGATGGCCGCCCGGGGGATTTCCGTGCGGGAAGTTCTTGCGGCAATTCGCGCACAGAACACGCAAGTTGCCGCTGGCCGACTCGGGCTGGAACCCGTGCCGGACGGCATTCAAACGAACGTTGCCGTCGTAACGCTTGGCCGACTCGAAGATGCCGAACAATTTGAAAATATGATTCTTCGCGTAGATGAGCAGGGCGGAACCTTACGGCTCAAAGATGTTGCCCTGATTGAACTCGGTTCCGCAGACTATACCGCCGAATCTCGCTACAATGGCCGAATGGCAACCGGTATCGCCGTGATGCCGCAGTCCGGTGCGAATGTTTTGGTCGTTGCCGATGCCGTCGTTCAACTGATGGCATCAATCGACGACTCTCTTGGCCGGAGCGGGCTGACTTACGCGATTCCCTTTAATGCAACCGATTACGTTCGGGCAACGGTACACGAATTCTACGAGACGATTGTCCTTTGCGTTTGTTTCGTGGTTTTCGTGATTTTCTTGTTCCTCCAGGATTGGCGGGCGGCGATTATCCCGATTTTAACCATACCGGTTTCGATTATCGGTACATTTTTCCTGATATGGTGTTTCGGGTTTTCGATCAACACGATGACGCTCTTCGGGCTGATTCTCGTGATTGGAATTGTCGTGGATGATGCGATCGTGGTCGTGGAAAATACGCAGCGGCTTATAGACGATGAACACCTCGATGCGCATACGGCGGCCAAAAAGTCGATGACTCAAGTTACCGGCCCGGTGGTTGCTTCGGTGCTCATCATGCTGGCCGTGTTCCTTCCGACGTCGATGATGCAGGGGATTGTCGGTGCGCTGTATCAGCAATTTGCGTTGACAATCGCGGGGTCCATTACGATTTCCGGGATTTGCGCTCTGACGCTTTCGCCGGCCCTGTGTGCGATTTTGCTTCGACCTTCGAAGGCGAAAGAAAAACGCTTCATCGTGTTTAGGGGTTTTAACTATTTCTTCGACGGTTTCACCAACTTTTACCAACGGACGGTCAAAATGATGATTTGGTGTGCCCCGTTGGTTTTGCTGCTTTGGGTGGGATTGGTTTTCGGATTGATATTTGCCGTCCAAAGGCTGCCGTCCGGGTTTTTGCCGAACGAAGACCAGGGCGTTATCATGATGGAGGTGCGCCTGCCTGAAGGTGCTTCGATGGAACGGACTACCGAAGTATTATCGAGAGTCGAACGAATTATTACTCGAGAACAGACCCTCGTCCGAAGCGAAGACTATTACAAACGGGGAATCATCAGACGGCTTTACGAACAATATTGGGATAAGAATCGAACCTATGTTGAAAGCGGCGGCGTTAAGTCGGCGGTTTACATCAACGGGTTTTCATTTATCGGCGGGCAGGCCGCAAACCTCGGGATGGTGATCATTCCACTGGAGGTTTGGGATGACCGGCGAGCCCAGGGTTGGTCCATTACGAAAAACCGAATGGATGCCGGATTGAAAGTCGGTGCCATTCAAGCGAGATTGGAGAAGGAACTCAATGCGACAATCCCAGAAGCCTATTTCATGCTGTTTACTCCGCCGCCGATCCAGGTTGGGATGACGAACGGCGTTGCATACGTTCTCCTCGACGAACGCGGTGTCGGTCCGACGGTGCTCGCGGGAGTTCGGGATGACATCCAGCGCAGGGCGGTCGATTTTAATCCGATCGTTGCGATGATTTCATCATTTAACCCGAATTCGCCCCAGATATCCTTCGACATTGACCGCGACAAAGCGCAGCGGATGGGTATAAACCTGTCAGAGGTCTTTGCGGCATTGCAATCCTATTTGGGTGTTGCATACGTCAACGACTTTAATATGCTGGGAAGGACATTCCGGGTCAATGTGCAAGCGAAGGGGGAATTCCGGGACAGCGTGGAAAGTGCTTTGCGTATTAAGGTTCAAAACAATCAGGGCGAGATGGTCCCCTTGGGTGCCTTTACGACGGAAAAATACGAATCCGGCCCGCAAGTGCTGACACGGTACAATATGTTCCCCAGTGCGGCGATGACCGGGGTGATTCGCCCTGGAGCAAGTACCAGCGATGGAATCGAGCGAATGGAAGAGTTAAGCCGGGAATTCTTGCCGGATGGATTCTCCTTCGCCTGGACGGGACTGACATTCCAGGAAAAACGCGTCGGGAACCAAACGGCGATATTCTTTGCCGTTTCGGTGTTGATCACGTTCCTGATTTTGGCAGCGCAGTATGAAAGTTGGTCGTCGCCGTTTATCATTATGATGGCGGTGCCGCTCGGTGTGTTTGGTGCAATTTTTGCAACGGTCGTTTTTGCGATGTACGCAGTGGGATTCCCGGCCTCATGGGACTTTATGTCGCTCGTGATGTGGGTCATGAACGCGGAAATCAACCTGTATACGCAGATTGGACTATTGCTTATGGTGGGTCTGTCCGCAAAAAATGCGGTGCTTATCGTGGAATTTGCGAGAAAGCGTCGGGATACGGGAGCGGGACTGGTCCAATCGGCATATGAGGCGGGCAGGTTGCGATTGCGGCCGATATTTATGACATCGTTTGCATTCATTTTGGGCGTTTTGCCGCTCGTTTGGTCGGAAGGGGCTGGCGGATATTCGCGAAATGCCATTGGAAACTGCGTGTTTGGCGGGCTCCTGATGGAAACGATGGTTGGCGTGTATGTTACGCCGGTGTTGTTTGTGATTATTCAGGGAATGTCGGAATGGTTTTACAAGCATGTGAAGAGTTTGTTGCACAGTGATCGCAAGCATGTCGGCAAAGCACCGCCATTGGATGAGGTCAACGTTCGCCACGGAATTTAGGCGGGAGCAATGTGCGCACGAGCCGGGGGCGTCAGCCCCCGGGTGAATCCACGCCCCGGGTTGCACCTTCCAAAAGATATGTTAGAATACCGGCGCGTGGCGGTGGGTCTTTTGCGATTGAAGGGTATTGCCTAGATTGCCCAACCAAAAAGTTTTACAATCTGGCAGAATTTTAATGCAAAAACCGGTTTTGTAGGGTATAATAAAGTGCAGTTTGGAACGGAATCAAACAAAAGGAAGCATGGCGGCACCAGGATACTGTCCGAATGGGGATTTGCCCGAATGGATTGTGTCCGAAATCATGTGCAAATCGGAAAGATTTTGCACTACACTGACCGCCTGCCGAACGTAATATAGTTGTTGTTTTCCGTAAAAACTTTACTCCCCCCCAAAGCATGTACGACAACGGTTCTATTTTAGACGATTTTAACGATCCGCTCGAAGCCAGCGACGAACTCCTCCAACTCGAAGATGTAGACATTGACGAAGAAGAAATGGTCGATTCTCTCCTCGTCGATGCAGACGATGGCGACGGCTGGCCCGACGATGGCGATGAAGACATCGTCGGCTTCGAATTCGACCAAAAACTCCTCGAACTCGAGGCCAGCGACACCTGGTCAGACGACCCCGTCAGAATGTATCTGACGCAAATGGGGGAAATCCCGCTCCTCAAACGACACGAAGAAGTGAAACTCGCACAACAAATCGAGTCCACAAGACGGAAATTTCGGGCAAAATTGCTCGAATGCGATTACGTGATGCAGCATGCGTTCCGCATCCTCCGAAGAGTGCAACGCGATGACCTGCCCTTCGACCGAACGGTGCAGGTTTCCGTTTCGGGCAACCTGGAAAAACAGCAAATTATGAGCCGGCTGCCCCTCAATCTCAAAACGCTCGAAGGAATGTTCCGGCGAAACCGAAAAGATTACCGAATCGCAACGAGCCTCTCCAGAACGCCCGAAGAAAAGCAGGCCGCCTGGCAACGGCTTGGCCGATCCCGTCGTCGGGCCGTCCGGCTCATCGAAGAACTCGGCCTGCGAACCCAGCGGATTGAAGCGATGATTCCGACGTTGGAGGGGTACAGTGTTCGGGTCGATAAACTGAAGGAGCAAATCAAACGGCATCGGGAAAGCGGCAGGCCGGAGCATGAACGCCAGGAACTGATTAACGAATACCGAAATATCCTGCAACTGACGCAGGAAACGCCGACGAGTCTGCGAAACCGCGTCAGTTATGTCAAGGGTTTGTTCGTGTATTATCGAGAAGCCAAGAAGGGACTTTCGGAAGGGAACCTGCGGTTGGTCGTGTCGATTGCGAAAAAATACCGAAACCGCGGCTTGAGTTTTCTGGATTTGATTCAGGAGGGTAATGCCGGTTTGATGCGGGCGGTCGATAAATTCGAGTATCGGCGTGGATTCAAGTTTTGTACTTACGCGACTTGGTGGATTCGGCAGGCGATCACTCGGGCGGTTGCCGACCAAAGCCGAACGATCCGCATTCCCGTCCATATGGTCGAAACGATGACGAAAGTTCGGAACATTTCTCGAAAACTTGCCCAGGATACGGGTCGGGAACCGACGGTTGACGAAATCGCCAAAGAAGCGAAAATGTCGATTGACGAAACACGGCGAATACTGGGGATGAATCGGTTTCCGATCAGTCTTGACAGGCCGGTTGGGAACAGTGAAGACTCGCATTTTGGCGATTTGTTACCGGATGCGGCAGCGGAGAATCCCGTGGTGGGAGCGACGCACGAGATGTTGCGGGTTCGGATCGCGAAAGTATTGAAGACATTGAGTTATCGGGAGCGCGAGATCATCAAATTGCGGTATGGTCTCGGCGATGGATACAGTTATACGCTGGAGGAGGTTGGTCATATATTTAAGGTTACGCGAGAGCGGATCCGCCAGATTGAGGCCAAGGCGGTGCGGAAGTTGCAGCAACCGACGCGGAGCCAGGATTTGATCGGATTCTTGGATTGATGATGAACGAAAGAACAGGGGGGCATTAGCCCCCCGATTCGTGCGCTGATATACCCTTGATTGGAGGCAATGCTATGGATCTCTTCACCTTGCTCGGATTACTGCTCGGACTCTTCTATGTGGTCGGCTTGCCGATTGCAATCTTTTGGCTTTTCCACATGCAAGAGCAAATCCGAGAACTGCTCCAACAAAATGAGAGAATCGAGACGGCACTCTGGCAGATTCAGCCGCCCCCGAATGCCGCATCCCCAGTCATTCCGCCCGTGAGCCCTCCCGTCAAACGGGACGATGACCATACCGTAGACCATGCCGAACAGGGTGCGACGGCTCACATCGTTGCCCCCGTGAGCCATATCGTACCCGTGAACCCTCCCGTTATGTCGGAATGGGATGACGAACAGGCCGTACGGAATGCGGCTAACCCCAACTCTTCCCTCGAACTCTTCATCGGACAAAAACTCTTCGGCTGGATCGCCGTTGCCGGATTCATCGTCGCCGCCGCCCTGCTCATCCGATATGCCGTGAATATGGGCTGGATTACCGACATCCTCAAAGTTGCCGGAATCGCCCTATTCGGTGCTGGACTGCTCGCCATCGGGTACTACAGCCGACGAACCGGCTTGCGACGCTTTTCGACGATGATGTCCAGTGCGGGAATCATCCTCCTCTATCAAGCCGGTTACGCCTCCTATGCCTTCTACAGCCTGATTTCGCTCACGGCAGCAAGTATCCTGATGCCGCTCATCGTGTTCGGCGGATTCCTCTTGGCCTGGCTTTACCGCTCCAAATTGCTCGGCACTGTCGCCATCCTCGGCGGGCTGGCCGTTCCCCTCCTGATTTCAAGCAGCGACGACCGGCACGTCGAACTCTTCCTCTATCTGATGTCCCTAAACATCGGAACGCTCCTACTCGTCAATCTGCTCCGCCGGGCTCCGATTGCCTGGCTCGCCTTCTTCGGAACGCAAGCGTTGTTCTGGATTTGGTACGGCGAACAGTTTCAACTCCAGCATCTCATTGCGGTTTTGCTCTTCCAATCCGCATTTTATCTCGTTTTCCTTGCGGATACGGCGATTGCCGCACTGCGGCCCATCGGGGAAAAATACAGGCCGACTTGGGATGATGCGATGCGGGCAGTGCTTGCGCCCATCATCTTTTTCGGGACGCTCTATATCGTGTTGATAAATCGGATCGCCGAACTGCAACTCTATCGCGTCATCGAAAAAACCGCGGGTTCCTCCCAATTTCGCGTTTTCGTCGAACCGCCGCACGCGATTGATACGACATATGTCTTTTTGTACAACCATCTCGGCTACATCGCCTTCTTCGGAGCGTTTTGGTATGCCCTGCTTGCCGTGCTGTACGGTCGGCATTTGGTCAAAATAGGTTTCCAGCAGCAAACCGGAGGCACCGTCGGCGAAACCGACGTGAACCGCCCTGTCTTTTGGATTGCCGCACCCAGTGCCGCGGTCGTCATCGCCCTCGGTTTCGTCGCCATCGCCATTCCGCTGCAATTTTCCGCGATGTGGATCACGCTCGGTTGGCTTACCGTCTTTGCCGGACTTTGGGTCTTTGGCCATCGGCAGGAAAACAAGACGTTCATCGTGATGTCGTATGTCTTTTTCACGCTCGGCATCGTTCGACTCGTCATGGAAATTGGCGGCCAAGTGATCGGAGAGCAGGCACATACTCTGCCGGTACTCAATAACGCGACGCTGCCGATGTTGGCATCCGCCGCGATGTTGATGATCGCCGTTGCCGTATTGACATTTTTAGAGTCGCGGTCTTCCGTTCACGGCTCCGATCATCGTTCCGATCGCCATTCCGTCAATAATGCCGTTTTGGGGCTGCTCGGCAACCTCCTTTTTCTGGCCATCCTGACGATTGAATGGTATCAATACTTTGAACCGTTGGCGAGTGCGACGGCCGCATTCCGTTCCGTTACGATACTTTGGTCGCTCTACGCACTCCTTTGGATTGCCCTCGGTTTCGCAATCCGCAGCATGCCGATTCGCATCGCCGGCTTGATCGTGTTGTTCGGGGCGCTCGTTAAGACGACGGCAAACGATTCTTGGATGTCCATCGGCTTTTGCTCCTGGAAATGGGGAGCGGATTACAGTCTTGCCGACTGGACGCTCCTGGCGAATCCCTATTTCCTGACGATGCTCTGTCCGGTACTGCCCACATTGCTGCTCGCCGTTGGGATGAATCGCGGAAAAACGGTAAACAATGAACGCATTGCCTGGAAAGTTGCTGGAATCATCGGCTTGGTTGCTCTGTTGATCTATCTTTCCGTGGAGTGCTATCAATTTTTTGATGCGTTGCAGACGGAGTACAGCATCATTGCGTTGCCGTTTTTCGGTTCGGCAGCATTGACGATTCTTTGGACGGCAGCGGCGGCAATACTCGCGTTTTTGGCCCTGCATTTCCGTTCCAAAGTATTGCGGATTGTGGCAATGTCGGTCCTGTGTCTTGCGGTCTTGAAAGTCGTGCTGGATTTGGAAATCAGGCCGGAATATGCGGTCCCGTTCTGGAACCCGTATGCGTTGCCGATGCTTCTCCTCGCGGCAACGGTTCTCGCTTTGGGATATTTTTGGGCCTGCCGGTTGGGCGAGGAAGATAGAGCGGAGCGGAATGTTTATCGCGTTTTTGCATTTTTGGGGATCGTTTTTCTGTGGTATATGATGTCGGTGGAGAGTTTCCGCACGGTGCAGTTGCAACGGGCGGCGGATGTTAGCCCGCTGGTTGCCCAGATGGCATTGTCGATATTATGGTCGCTTTTTGCGGGCGTGTTGATTGCGATCGGTTTCGTATGGCGATCCGCGACGTTGCGTTGGATGGCAATTTTATTGTTTGCGGTTACGCTGCTCAAGATATTGGTGCTTGACATGTCCGGCGTGAACGAATTGTACCGTTTTGGAGCGGTCTTTGCACTGGCTTCACTGTTGATGCTCGCAACGTGGGCGTATCAGCGGTTCAAGCCGGAGTGAGGCCGCCGGGGGGCGTCCAGGGTGCCGTCTATTCGGGATAATCACTCGGGACTCTCCTGATCAATCGCGGCCAGGACGGGATAGATCCCCAACGATGCCGGACAGATCCGCGTGCAGTTTCCGCAGCCGGTACACAGGATTTTGCCAAATTTTTCAGGATACAGATTGAATTTGTGCTGAATCCGATTGCGTTGCCGGGCCGACTGCATCGAACGCGGATTGTGGCCCGACGCATGAAGCGTAAACAGGCCAAATTGACACGCATCCCAATTTTTGACCCGATTGCCCTTGTTTGCTCCGCCTTCATCGACAATATCAAAACAATGACACGTCGGGCAGACATAGGTGCAACTCCCGCAGCCGACACACCGCAGGCTCGTTTGCTCGAACAACGGATTGTCAAAATGTTCCCGTAAATGTTTCGCGACCCGTTCCGCATCAAACTTAACCGTCGGCGGTTCCGCCGCGTTGCCGGTCTTGCCGGATTCCTCCGTTTGCCCGCGAAATACATCCGCTCCTTTTTCCGTGAAAATCCGCACTTCAAAGGAATCATCATCAATTTGCAGGAGCATGGCATCCGCACCGGCCGCCGCGTCGGGAGCGAGGCCGACCGAAGTGCAAAAACAGTGTTTGTCGGCTTCCGCACAGGCCAGCGAAACGATGGTTGTCAGTTCGCGGCGTTTTTGGTAGAATCGGTCTTGGAAATCCCAGGCGAAAATTTCGTCTAAAATCGGCAGACAGGCCGCATCGCAAGGCCGAACGCCGAAGATGATTTGTTCTTGGGTGATGGGTTCGGCATCGGTTACGATCAGGTTTTTCCCTTCGTGCCGATAGGAACAAATCGTTTCGCTTCGGGGAAAGACGAATTCCTTCACGGAGTTTGAGGGTTTGATTGCTGGATCGAGCAGCATTTCTTGTCGGCTCGCGACTTTCTGGTAGAAATATCGGCCATTGACTTCGACGAGTCCGATGACGGCCTTATTTGACGGCAGCAATCGGTCAACCAGTTGTCGCAAATTTGCACGCGTAATAGTATGGGCCATAAAACTGCCTGTCCAAGCCTGACTGAGGGATCCTCTTTGTTATCCGATACGGTGTATTATCCGATACGGTGTGAGAGTTGTCAATGCGGCCCGCGAGCCCGTTGCCGTTAAATTCGGCAATTTCGGCCAAAATCGCAAAGTCCGTTAAACCGATATAACTATTATGCCGATATGTACAGATGAGTCATCTATTTTATACGAAAAAATTCCCTTCCCCCTGGAATGGCGTTCGTTTTGCAACAAAAGGAGTCCAATATGTTGGATAGGACATCGTTTATATCAAAAACTGCCGCTGTATTTTTTACTTTGTTCCTTGCAAGTTCAGCCACGTTTGCACTTGCCGATGAAAAAACGTATGATATAAACAATGCCGTTGTCCGTGGACAAAATGACTCCCGCAACAACTCCGGCGGCGGAAACTGGTTTAACCGAACGCTCAACCGATTCTTCCCGGATGACAGTCAAGACCAACGCCGGGATGCCCGACCGGTTACGACCGCTGTGCCCGGCGTCCCGACGTCGCCGCCGAGGCCGTTGACCGCTGCCGAAATTCAACAATCGCACTCCGGGACTGCTTCGACCCAGGCACAACGCAGCAATGTGCCGACCAGCCCGAGCAATGCCAGCGGCAATGCGTCGCCGCAAATACGGTCCGGGATGTCGCCTTCCTTCGGTTCCGCGGCGGATGATCGGGTTGACGAGGCCGAAGCATCAACCCTCCAAAGAATGCGGGCTTTGCGTACACCGGTTTTTGAAAATATCCCTGCCACCCCGGCCGAGTCCTTGAATGTGTCGCGGCAAGCCTCACCGCCCCAGACATCGTCGGTGATGGCACCTTCGGCGGGGTTTGGAGGCGATAATCCCCGAAGTTTTTCCAGCGGGCTGGGCGACTTTGCCGAACTTCCGCCGACAACACACACGCCGGTACAGGTTCGGGATGAGTTTTCGATGTCAAGCCAAACAATACCGAATCAAACGGCACTGAACCAGCCTTCATCAAACCATATCGTACCTCACGGGATCAGTCCCTTTGCCTTTCAGCAAAGCGAAGTGCCGCAAAACATAAACATCCAGCCGCAAACGCCGCAAATCGTTCCGCAGGCTCCGCCGCACGCACCATCCCGGGTCGCGGCATTGGATGCCGAATTGCGGTCGAGTGGCCAAGCAAGCCGACTGACAACGACGCTGAGTCCTCAACTGCACATCGACATTGAAAAACCGCCGAGTGTTACCGTCAACCAGGAAATTGCTTATCGTATCCGAGTAACGAACGTCGGCGATGCGAACGCAGACGGCGTCGTGATCAGCACCGAAATCCCTTCTTGGATTGACGTGCCAGACCGCGATGCAACCAACGGGGACGTTCGGCTGTTCGCCCGGGAAGACGGAACGGGCTCTATCGGCGTCGAATGGAGAATCAACCGGATTAGCCCCGGTGTTACCGAAATGCTCATTTTGCGGGCGATTCCCCGATTGCATCGGGCGATCGAACTGCACGTTTTGCATGATTTCATGCGTCCCGCAATTGTTGCGAAAGTTGATGTACGGGAACCGAAACTCGAAATGGAATTGCTCGGGCCCGATGAAATTCTGTGGAACGACACCGTGGTTTATCGGCTTAACGTCCGCAACGTTGGCAACGGGAACGCTGAAAATGTGCGATTAGACCTCCAGCAAACGAGTGCGGGCGACAGTTTTGTCGAGTTTCCCGATCCGTTGCTGCCGGGCGAAATGCAAGAATTGGGGATCACGCTGCAAGCGGGCCGGGAACGGGAAAACATTGATCTTGCGATTTCAGCGACGGGCTCACACGATGTGAAAGCCGATGTGCATCGGCGTATTCGGGTTTTGCGGCCCCGGTTGGAAATGAGTGTTCAAACGTTGCCCTTGCATTTTGTGGATGGCGTTGCCGAAGTTTCGATTCGTGTTTGGAATACCGGTACAGCGGATGCGGATAACATCACGATTAAAGCGGAACTTCCGCTGGGCGTCGAATATGCTTCAAGCAGTGAAGGCGGAATGTATTTTATCCAACAGCAGCAAAACATCGTGGAATGGCGTTCCAAGCACATTGCCCGAGGCGATGTGCTGACGCTGACGCTGGCGTGTATCCCGAAACGCGAAGGACATTGCCGGGTATCCGTCGAAGCGAACGAACCCGGCGGCAGTGTGTTGATTGCAGGCAATGGCAGTTTCACGGCGGAAGCCGTCGTTGATTTGGATTTGGCCGTTACCACTCCAAAGGGGCCGATCGAACTGGGACAGCAGGTCATTTATGAAGTCCAAGTAACGAATGTCGGTACGAAAGCGGCGGAAGATGTCGAGATTTTTATGACATTTGGTGCGCAACTCGAGCCGACCGGCGTGAACGGCGGTGATGCCAGCAAAACCGATGATGGTTTGGTTTCGTTTGAGAAAATAGCGACGGTTTTGCCGAAGCAGAGCGTAACGGTCAATGTGATCGTCAAGGCGAACAGTGTCGGGACGGCGCAGATCAAAGCGGAGGTTGTTCGTTCGGATGCGAGCGGAGTGCCGATTCGTTTGGAGAAGGGCTTATCGGGCTACATCGTAAGCCGACAGGGTGGAGCATCCTCGGCGTCAGGACAGATGCAAAATGAGGTTTTTAGGTAAGATTTTGGGTTTAGGCGTCATCGGGCTGGTCTTGTGCTATCAAAAGTGCATCAGCCCGTTTTTGCCTCGAATGTGCCGATTTGAGCCATCGTGCAGTACATATATGATCGAGGCAATCAAGAAATACGGCGTATTCATCGGCGTACTGAAAGGGATATGGCGGATTTGCCGATGCCATCCTTGGAATCCCGGCGGGGATGACCCGCCGTGATGGCCTTGCCGTTAGCGTTATTCCTCTTTCCGGTACACGGCGGGTTTGACGAACTTCCACCGCGTTTTAGTTCGGTCAAGCGTTTCGGAGTGCCCTATCAGCAGGTATCCCCCGACGGCGGTGGAGTCGTACATCCGGTCGACGAGTTCGTGTTTTGTGGGATTATCGAAGTAAATCATCACATTTCGGCACCAGATGCAGTCAAATTTCTTCTTAAAAGGCAACGTTTTGTTCATTAAGTTGAATTTGCGGTAGGTAACTTCCTTGCGGAGTTGATCGATGGCGGTATAGCCGTCGCCCTCTTTGCGGAAATACTTGTTCATAATCGCCGGCGGGACACCCTGCATTTGGGTCGTGGGATAATGTCCCACAATGGCCGCTCCGAGCGCTTTTTCGGAGATATCCGTCGCTAAAAGACCGCAATTCCAATTTTTGTAGTCATGCCCAAAATACTCAAGAAGCGTGATAATCAGCGTGTAGGGCTCTTCACCGCTGGATGCGGCAGCACACCAAATCCGCAGGTCGTTATCATTTTTTGCCTTGTGCGTTTGAACCATCCAGGGCAGAATGTCGCTCTTGAAAAAATCAAAATGGTCGGGCTCGCGGAAGAAAAAAGTATGGTTCGTGGTGATTTGGTTGGCCAATTCGCTCAAGGCGGAACCGCTCTGGTCTGCAAGGAGCATATCGTAATACTGCTTGAACGTTTTGAAGCCGTTCTCTTTAACCTTTTTTTGCAGTCGGCCAACGACGAGCGTCTTTTTCTGGTCGGAGAGCGTGATACCGAGCCGATTGTACACCAGATCGCGGATTGAGTTAAACTCCGCATCGGTAATCGGCATCATATCAGTATTGAGGAGCAGGGGATCGGACATAACGAGCAGCCTGGAGAGGGAGTTTCCGTCGTTGCACAACGAGTCGCCTATTATACAGAGTTTTCCTGTCTGTTTCAAGCCTGACTTCGCCCCTGCGCCGCTGGGGTGTGTCCGAGTTTCGCATTAGGAAAGGTAGGCAGTCGACCGCCGGGCGACTGGAAGGCTCAAATATGCGGAGTACCGCAGTTGCCGCCCGGCGGTCGGCAACCTACCTTACCTAATGTGAAACTTGCAGGCGCCCTGGTTTCGCGGTCGGCGTTCGCAACAGTTCCGCTCCGTTTACGGTATAATACACACCACTCAACCGAGATTGCACGATGTCCTTTCCCACTGTTCGACTCCGGCGATTGCGTTACGAACCTGCCATCCGGCGGATGGTGCAGGAAACATCCCTGTCGCCCGAACGCTTGATTATGCCCCTGTTCGTCCGCTCCGGGAAAAACATCCGACAACCAATCTCCGCGATGCCCGGAAACTTTCAACTCTCCATCGACCAACTCGTTCAAGAAACCAATGAAATCGCCTCGCTCGGCATCGGCGGGATCATCCTCTTCGGTATTCCAGACAAAAAAGATGCCGTCGGAAGCGACTCGATGAATGAAAACGGTATCATCCCCCAAGCGGTGCGTGCCGTCAAGCAAACGCTCGGCAACAAACTCCTCGTCATGACAGACGTCTGTTTCTGCGAATATACCGATCATGGTCATTGCGGCATCATCCAGCAACTGCCGAGTGGCCGACATGATGTCGATAATGATGCAACGCTCGAAAATCTTGCTCGGCAAGCACTTATTCATGCTCAAGCCGGTGCGGATGTGCTCGCGCCCAGCGGGATGATGGATGGGATGATTCAAGCAATACGGGCCGGTTTGGATAAAAACGGCTTTTATCATTTGCCGATTATGAGTTATGCGGCGAAGTATGCAAGTTCTTTTTATGGGCCTTTTCGCGAAGCGGCGGGCAGCGCACCGCAGTTTGGGGATCGCCGATCGTATCAGATGGACCCGGCGGCATCGGCGGGACAGGCGATTCGGGAAGTGCAACTTGATTTGGACGAGGGAGCGGATATGATTATGATCAAGCCAGCATTGGCATATTTGGACATCGTGCGGATGGTTCGGGACCGTTTTGCGGGCGTGCCGATTGCGGCGTACAATGTCTCGGGCGAGTTCAGTATGGTCAAAGCGGCGGCGGAACGGGGCTGGCTCGACGAAAAGGCAGTCGTCTTGGAATCGCTCACGGCAATTACCCGAGCGGGAGCGAATATCATTTTGACCTACTGGGCGAAAGATGTCGCGAAGTGGTTGGCAGAGCCCGCGATGTGAGCCGGGATTGCAATTTTATGGAATTTCCACCGCATCGGCGGCGTTTACTCTTATGAAGTCCGCTAAATGATGACCTTGCCGACGGAGAATCCGAAAAATGAAAGGCTGCTGGCAATCGTGAACCAGCACGCGGCTCCGATGACCCTGTATGCTCGACAATTCTTTGAACAACTCGACTTTCACGCTGCCGAAGAAGTTGTTCAAGATGTCCTGCTGCGTTTGAGCCAACTGCCCAGCGAACCGGAACACCTTGCCGCCTGGCTTTATAAGTCCGTCCGCAATGGAGCCATCGCCGCCGCACGGAGTGCAAAGCGACGAAAACGACGGGAAAGCAACTGGGTGCCCTTTTTCCAAACCGAAAGCGACTTGGATACGGAAAAAATCGCCCAAGCGCTTCAGAAACTCGAACCGACCCATCGGGAAATCGTGATGCTGTACATTTGGGGCGACCACACATTCAAAGAAATTGCCGAACTGCTCGAGATGCCGATGACCCGCGTGTTTCGGCAGTATCGGGAAGCATTGGATAACTTGCGAGAACATTTGTCAGAGCCCGGAAGGCCCTAACTTGCGATACCGTCATTCCGGCTTTCGCCGGAATGACGATGTGTGTGCCGGACTGTCCAGAGTAATTTGAAATACGCTCGAGCGTTTTTTTTCCACTTGATTCCATGAACCACCACGACCTTGAACAACAACTCCGAAAACTGAAGCCGACGGCCGTTGCGTATCGACTGCCGGAAAACCCGCAAGTTGCGCCGCGGCACGCCTACGGCTCGTTGAGAATGTTGAACATAGGATTGTCCCTTACGGCAGTGGCTTTGCTGCTCGTTTTGCTTTACCTCGGCCCGCCGGAAAGAGGTCTCCTGCACGAAACAGTGCCGGAAATCACCGTTGCAAATGTCGAATCCCCCATTCCCGAAGTGAACACCCTGAAATTTTCAACCGCCCGCCAGTTATCCCGCGAAATGCTTTCCGAAATGCAGCCAGCAACGGACCGAAAAATAATTGCCGAATATCCCGTCATCGAACTGACGGTTGCCGATGGAGCCGACATCAGGCGACAGGGAGCAGGAGTTAGAAGGCAGAATATGTTTTTTAATTCCATTCACTCCGATCTCCTTAACCCCTAACCCAACAACCCCCCATGAAACGACTTGCCCCCATGTTTATCGCACTTTTCACCGCGTCGCTTTTCGCCGAGGAACCCCGAACGGTGCGAATTATCGCATCGCCGGAAACTACGTACTTCACCGCCCACCAGTTGCCCGATGGACGAATCGATTACCGCACGCACTTCAACAATCTGCACTCCGAAGGCGTTTCGCCGGAAGAAAATGTAATCGTCGCCCTCTTCACCTGGCTTGCCGGCGAAATGGAAAAGCCGCTCCTTCGCGCTGCGGCTGAAGGAAAAGAACTGGATGCGGAGATGGCCGAACGCATTCATCGCTATCGGGAACGGTTCTGGCGGGAACTCGATTTCGAGGCTCCGCCCGATTGGAAAAATCTGCAATTCGGCTTCTTCCCGTTTGACGATCCGACAAAAAATTCGGAGATGCTCCGGGAACAATGGGAAAAAGCCCGAACCGCCCTTTGGACGGCAGACGACTTCCCCGATCTTGCCGAAGGAATCAAAGAAACCGACGAAATCACGCAAAAATTATTAGCGTCTTTGCAGCGAACGCGGTATTTTCATCCCTATTTTAATGACGGCGGCACTTTTAATCAGGAAGGTGCCGACTCGGATTTGTTGGTGTTCACGTCGTTGCCCTATGTGCAAACGCTGCGGGAGCCGGCACGGTTTTTGCAATTTCGCGGCAACTGGGACTTTGCCAAAGGCAACATCGACCAGGCTTTCGAATGTGCTTTTGCGTCCGTTCGCCTTGGAAATACGATACGCAGCGGAGCGGGAATGACGGTCGAAGACTTGGTCGGCATCGCGATTGCCGGTATCGGCAGACATCAACTCGTGGTGTATCTCGCGAACATCGACGGCAAAAAGGATGCCGACTGGATTCTCCGAAAGAAAAGGGAATATGAAGCCCTTAACAGAATGCCGGATACGGTGCCGACCTCCAATTTGCCGAATTGGAACATCGGCGAACGGCTTTTCGCACTTGATACCGTCCAGGCAATGGCAACGCGCCGCTACGCAATGGCCGATTTGTTTGAGGGAATCCCGGAAGTGGTACAGACGTTTTCGGAAACGTTCGAATCAAACACGGAATATGACTGGAATGCCATTCTGCGCCGCTGTAATTTGTTTTTTGACGATTACGATGAAAGCCTCATGATACCCGATTATGTGCGTCGGCTGCGAGCCTTGGAGCGGCTGGATATACGCGTCCGCGAATATCGGGAACGGTACGAAACGGAACGGGATGCAACGCGTCGGGCTGGCGATTTGATATTGGGAGAACTGACACCGGCAATGGTTGCGGTGGAACTGGCACGCGGCCGAGCGGAATGGCTGCATCAGTGTACGCAGGTCGCCTTTGCCTTGGCGGCGTATCGTGCGGAGCATCATGGCGAGCATCCTGACGGATTGGAGCAACTTGTGCCGAGGCATATGGAGGCGGTGCCGAATTCGCCGTTTACGGGCGGTGCGTTGCCGTATATCAATCGTGCGGATGTTTGTTTTTTTGCGAGTACGGACAAGTACAAGTTTGACGGCAGCGATGCGGAGGTCGAACGGGTGCTATCGGAAACAGCACCGGGTTATATGGGAATTATCTATCCCGAAGCGCATAGTCGGCACTTTATTTTCGTGATATGGAAATGATATGGAAACAGGCATGATCTGGATTCCGGCCTGCGCCGGAATGACGGCGAAGCAAGGTAGGCAGCCGACCGCCGGGCGGCTGCGGTGTGTAGTCCGTCGGCGGAGAATAGATTAGAATATCTTTGGGAGACCGCATTCTATGACATTTGAAGAATCAATTATTCGGCTGGAGGAAATTCTCAAGCAACTCGAAGGCGATAAAGTGGATTTAGCGACCGCTCTATCGCAATACGAGGAGGGCGTGCGTTTGCTTAAGCATTGCCATGGAATACTCGAATCCGCCCAGCAGAAAATCGAGATTCTCCACGGCGACGGCTCTCGAAAAAATGCCGATTCTTTGTAGCAATTTCCGGCAACCGGGCCGATTGCAAGTTTCGCATTAGGGAAGGTAGGCAGTCGACCGCCGGGCGGCTGCGTCGGCGTAGCCGACTGGAAGCCGGGAAACAATAGCGGGCTTGCCGAGATGCGGCATCACATTATCACATAAAACAGGATACAGAAAAAGTGCGCAATCGTGCCGGCAAGGACGAAAACGTGCCAAACCGCATGGTTATACGGCAGGTTCCGCCAAAGATAAAACACCACGCCCAACGAATACAGCACGCCGCCCAATATGAGCCAAACAAATCCGCCAACCGCAAAATTGTCTATCAAAGGCTTAATCAATACCAAGCCGAACCAGCCCATCACGAGATAGGGAATCGGCGTAACGTATTTGGATTGCTGCTTCCCGAACAGTTTGAACAATATCCCGAGCAGGGCCATCCCCCAGATCGTGCCGAAAATGGTCCAAGACAGGACCGGATTGGTTTGCCGAAGGATAACCAAGCAAAACGGCGTGTACGTGGCGGCAATCATAATGTAGATTGCCATTTCGTCGACGGATTGGAAGACTTTCTTCATTCGGTAATTCGTTACGGCATGGTAGAGGGTCGATGCCGAATAAAGAATGATGATAGCGGCACCGAAAATGGAGCCAGCAACGATTTTCCATGGGATTTGCACATCGCTCCAGATCGCGAACAGCACGAGGAGAACGACCGCGGCGGCACCGAGATACCCGCCGATGGCGTGCGTTACTGCACAGACAATTTCTTCCGGGAGGTAGTATTCGGGCTTTTCGCCGTTCTTTTTTAACGGCAACGGAATACGACTGTCTTCAAAAATGTTTGACTGCGTTTTTATGGTGTTCATGCTTTGGGGAGATATGGATTTGGCCGAGCAGGCCAGCCACGTTGTCGATTCTACACGAAATACCCCTCTTGACCATATACCCCGGGCCAACTGCAAGTCTTGCAGTTGCCAACGCCCCTGCTCGTGCGATGCTTGTTTTCAAGCGAAAATTGCAGTACAATGACAATGCACTGATTTTGGTTGTCGAAAAATATCTCCTCTTATGGCTAAAAAACTTCGCCTCGCAGTTTTTATTTCAGGAACAGGCCGTACTCTGAAAAATCTCATCGAATACATTCACAATGAACAACTTTCCGCAGAAATTGTTATCGTCGTTTCAAGTTCTGCCAACGTTACTGGATTACAACATGCCGAAAAAGAGTCTATTCCCATCGAAATTATCGAACGTTGCAGTTATGAAAGCCTTTCCGAGTTCAGCGAAGCCAATTTTAGTGTATGCAGAGCCGCCCGAGCCGATTACGTCGTGTTAGCAGGGTATCTTAGACGGCTCGAAATCCCCAGCGATTTTGAGAATCGAGTCCTCAATATACATCCTTCGCTGATTCCCTCTTTTTGCGGCAAGGGATATTACGGCAACATCGTTCATTCCAAGGCCCTGGAGTACGGCGTAAAAATTTCCGGCTGCACCGTTCATTTTGTGGATCAGGAGTACGATACCGGCCCGATTATTCTGCAAAAAGCGGTCGAAGTTTGCGAAGATGATACGGCCAACATTTTGAACGACAGGGTTTTTGCGGCCGAGTGTCAGGCCTATCCCGAAGCCCTCGAATTGCTTGCCCAAAGCAGGGTTTCCGTCAAGGGGCGGATTGTCCAAATTGACCCCCCAAAGACGCAAAAATGTGTGGGCGAGGATATTGATTTTTAGCGAGTATTTCAAATTACACTGGGCAAAAAAGCCGTCATCCCGGCGCAGGCCGGGATCCAGACACTGCGTGCGATGCCGATTCCTCTGGGTTCCGGCTTTCGCCGGAATGACGAAAACACGTCCAGAGCAATTTGAAACTCACTCTAGCGGATGGTGCAACTTTCGACAAATCTGCGGTAATCTTCCGGCGTGTCGATGCCGGATGCGGGTTCGTCGACGATGCCGACCATTATGGAATAGCCATGATGCAAAACCCGAAGTTGCTCCAGACTTTCCGCCTTTTCTAATTCCGACATCGGCAATCGGCTCAAACGCAAAAGAAATTCCCGACGGTACGCATACAAGCCAATATGCTGGTAAAACAGCGGCGGTTGCCGATGAAAATGCTCTTCCCGAATGCCTTCCCGCAGATGCGGAATCACACTTCGGCTAAAAAACAATGCCCGATGGTTCGCATCAAAAACGACTTTCACGCATGCCGTATCCTCGAGATGCCGACGGTCTCGAATCGGCGTTGCCAAGGTACTCATCACGGCATCGGGATTGTCCAGGAGCATTTGGATGGCCAAGTCGATGGATTCGCCCGCAATGTTGGGTTCATCGCCTTGCACGTTGACGATAATATCCGCGTCATTGAGTTCGGCAGCGACTTCGGCAATCCGATCCGTCCCGCTTGGCGCGTTTGGATGGGTCATCCGAACTTGTCCGCCGAATTGTTGGACGGCATCGAAGATTTTTTCGTGATCGCAGGCGACGATGATCGATTCCGGCAGTGTTGCATTGCGTGCGGATTCGTAGGTATGCTGGATGAGCGGCTTGCCGGTTTCGGCGAGGAGGAGTTTATGCGGCAACCGCGTAGAGGCATAGCGTGCCGGAATGATAATGATGCGTTTCATAGGGGCATATTTTACAATAAAGCACTGCGAACGAGTGGGGCTTGCGTTCCCGCTTTTGCCCGACCGGGCTTGCCGATTGCCCCTTTCATGGTAAAATGCCGCCATACTGAAATCGGAAAAATGAAAAAATCAAGACGTCCATGACGCTCATCACCAAAGAAGAAAAACAAGAACTCATCGGGAAATTCAAACGCGCCAATAACGATACCGGCTCCCCTGAAGTGCAAATTGCCGTCCTTACCAAAAAAATTAACCTCCTGACGGAACACCTTAAAATCAACAAACGGGACTACTCCAGCCGACGAGGCCTGATGGGAATGGTCAGCCGACGAAGAAGATTGCTCGACTACCTCAAAAGCAGAGAACCACAACGGTACGTCGATATTATTCAAGCCTTGGGAATCCGTAAATAATACGGAATTTTTTATAACCGCCACGAGCCGGGAGCATGAGCCCCCGGAAATCTCGCGTGTGCTCATTCGGGGGCCAACGTCCCCGATTCGTGATCCTTATATCTCTACCACATCACCCCGTGCGTCCAAAGACGCAACAATTATTTATGCCTAAAATCAGAGTCGAAAAGAAAATTGGTGCCGGCATCCTCTGGATGGAAACCGGCGAACTCGCAAAACAAGCCGCAGGAAGCATTCTCATTGGATACGGCGATACCGTCGTCCTTTGTGCCGTAACAACAGGGCCCGCAAGATTGGGCGGAGACTTCTTCCCTCTTTCCTGCGACTATCGGGAACGAGCCGCCGCAGCCGGAAAATTCCCCGGCGGATTCCTCAAACGAGAAGGGAAACCTTCCCTCAAGGAAGTCCTCACCTCGCGTCTCATTGACAGGCCGATGCGGCCCCTTTTCCCAAAAGGATTTTTTAACGAAGTCCAAGTCCAATCCATCGTGCTCGCCTCGGACAAGCACATTGATCCCGATGTGCTCGCCATGATAGGCTCCGCGACGGCCGTCTCGATTTCGCCGCTCCCCTTCAACGGCCCCCTCGCCTCCGTGAGACTCGGCTGCGTGGATGACAAATTTATCCCCTTCCCGACCAACGAACAACTCGAAGAAAGCGAACTCGACATCATCGTCTCCGGCAGCCAGGACAATGTCCTGATGATCGAAGGATTCGCCCGGGAATTCCCCGAAGATTTGATGCTTGACGCCCTTGCCGAAGCGCATTCCTATATTCGGGAAATCATCGCTCTGCAACAGGACCTGATCAGCCAAGTCAATCCGACGCGGGTTCAGTACGAAGCGCCCGCCTACGAAAAACTTTACGAAGCCCTGAAGGAAAAATACTATGACGGCTTTTGGGCGGCCAAGAAAACCGTCGGGAAAATGGAGCGAGCCGGTGCTTGCTCCGCCTTGAAAGACGAAGCGAAAAAAGTCTTTTTGCCCTGCACGAGCAAAAACGCGGAGAATACCTCTTGCCAGTCCGATGCTCCGCACGACGGGGCTGCCGCACTGGATCCCCCCGCCGCATGCACGCCGGTTTGGACTGCCGATCTGTTCGATATTGCCTGGCACGACCTCGAAGAGCGGATCGTACGGGACCAGATTCTGTCGGGTACGCGAACGGACGGGCGTGGGACGAAAGACCTTCGGGCAATCGAATGCCAGACGGGTATTTTGCCGAGAGTTCATGGCAGTGCGTTGTTCCAACGCGGCGAAACGCAAGCGTTAATTACCGTAACGCTGGGGACGGCTCGCGATGAGCAACGGGTCGAGGGATTGTTTGACGAATACAGCAAAAAGTTTATGCTCGATTATTATTTCCCCAATTTTTCGGTGGGCGAGTGCAAGCCGATTCGCGGGCCAGGCCGCCGGGAATACGGACACGGTGCTTTGGCGGAACGGAGCGTGAATCCGGTAATTCCGGGCCCGGAAAAGTTCCCTTATACGATTCGCGTCATCTCGGATATTTTGGAATCGAATGGCTCGAGTTCGATGGCGTCGGTCTGCGGAGCGACGCTGGGATTGATGGCGGCGGGCGTCCCGATTTCCAATCCGGTTGCGGGTATTTCCATCGGTTTGGTCAAGGAATCGGACGAGCAATGGGTGCTGCTGACGGACATTGTAGGGGATGAAGACCATTTTGGCGATATGGATTTCAAGATTGCCGGTACGCAGAATGGGATTACGGGCATCCAACTGGACTTGAAAATTGCGGGAATCAACCAGGACATTATTCGGGCGACGCTGGCACAATCTCGGGAAGCGAGAATTGACATCCTCAAGACGATGCTTCGGGCGATTCCGCGGCCTGCGAGGGAAATTTCGGCGAATGCTCCGCGTTTGTTCAAAACGAAGATTGACCCGGATAAAATTGGAGCCTTGATAGGGCCTGGGGGCAAGATTATTCGAGCGATTCAGGAGCGGACGGGCGCGTTGATTGAGATTGAGAATGACGGCACGGTTTTGATTGCGGCGACGGACGAGTCGAGCGGTGCGGCGGCATTGGATGAGGTAACGCGTTTGACGGGATCGGTCGAAGTCGGCAAGATTTACGAAGGCCAAGTTACGAGTATTAAGGAGTTTGGAGTCTTTGTCGAGGTATTACCTGGCCGGGACGGCATGTGTCATGTCAGCGAACTTGCGGATGAGTATGTTGATGCGGCTTATGTACGGAGTCATTTCAAGGTGGGCGATGTGATGCCGGTGAAGGTGATTGCGATAGACGATCAGAATCGCATCAAATTAAGTCGCAAGGCGGCATTGCGTGATATGCAGCGTGGGGAAGAGTAGCGTTGTTTGGAGGCCGTCCTTCCGGCGTGCCCTTTGTCCTTCCGGCGAAAGCCGGAACCCAGAGGAATTGGCATCACACGCCTCTCGGCTGGTTCCCGGCTTGCGCCGGGATGACAAAGGGCACGCCGGAAGGACGATTTTTTTGTCCAAAGCAAAAGAGAATACGCGGCTAACGCCTAAAAAATTCGCAGGCAAAGGCCGTTTACGGTGCTCCCTGCCAGTTGATCCTTACAAAATGTCAAGTAGAATCGGCCATTCCTACACATTCGCCACAATCTTCTATGCACAAAATCGTCTTTGCCGGATTGCTACTTTGCATGGCATTACCTCTGACTGCCTCCGAAGAAGTGCTGCGAATTACCGGCCCGCTGACCGATACCGGGCGGATTGATTTTCTCAAAGCCTGGGAAGAATATGCCTATCCACCGGAACTTGCAACCGACGATAACGGCTTTCGTACATTTTTTCGTCAATTCGGCGATGCCGGACGCGACGAATACCTCCCACATCGCGAGTCTTGTCGATTACACACATACAAGAAACTCGGACTTGATCCAGACGTCCCGCCAACGCTGGTTTTCCCGAAAAGCCCTCTAAGAATCATTGAGGATTTCCACGAAGAGAAGGAAAACAAACTTTCTCGGGATCAACTGCGAAGCATAGAGAAAACCATTACGGAACATCCTTGGACACTCGAACAGTTCCCAATGCTTGCCGACTGGATCAACGAAATTGATGAACCGTTGGATGCTATTGCCGAAAGTATCCGCAAGCCGATTTTTTTTATTCCGCTGCTAGAAATTCCAGAATCGGTTCAATCAGATGATCCGCAATGTTTCGTTCACATTCTGAAACCGGATATTGAGTTGTTTCGGGCGGTTGCACGAATGTTTTGCGTGAGAGCAACATATCGGCTGGGTAAGGGGGACATCGACGGTGCCATCGACGACATATTGACAACGTTTCGGTTAGGACGGCAAATCACTCAAAAAAGCGGTCGAAGACATTATCTTGTTGGCCTCGCGATCGAAAACTTAGCGAGAGCGGTTCCCGTTGGGCAAAGTTCAAAATCTCCGATTACGGCAAAACAGATTCAGCGGATTCTCGACGGTCTTGACCTTTTGCCGCAGCCAGCATCGTTCCATTACGTTCGCGACTGGGAGCGTTTCAATGCCTTGAGTACGATCCAAGGGCTGCACATTGCCGCTGACCGGAAAGATGAAAAGTTGTTTGCCGAAATTTTTAGCCTTTACACAGCCGGAATGGATCCGCCGCCGTGGATATACCACGCTGCTACTGAGCGTCTGTTCAACTGGAACTGGAATGTCCTTTATCAGCGAATGAACGAGATTCACGACGATATGCAGACGCCGTTGGCACAAGAAAAATTTCGTGCGATGGAAACAACGTTCATGCCCGGGACTGTGCAATGGTCTTTTGCTCTTGCCAGAATGACTTCCGGAGGTATGGAAAGGATGACGACCAATTTGCTCGCCGTGATTGCGTATCCGCCACTTTTTCACGGCAGTTATGCGATGGATGAGGCTTCTCGTCGTGCAAAATGTTCGGAAAATATGCAGCGATTGGCACTGGCACTCCTTTTATCCCGTCTTGAAAATGGCACCATGCCGGAATGACGGTTTCCGAACAAGCCCATCGAAAGACGGAATTCAAGATTGCGGTAAACCCCAAAAACTGCTAAAATACCGCTATGGAAAATGCTATGGGAAATGCCATGGAAAAGCGCGATATTGACTCGCTCTGCGATGAATTTGAAGCCGCCCTGCGACAGGAAGATACCATCCGCATCGAAGATTTTCTGCCCCAAGTCGAAAACGAAAAACGCTCCGAACTCCTCAACGAACTCCTCGAAATCGAGATCCAATTCGCCGCAGAACGAAATATGTCCGAAGATTCCCTCCGCCAAATGAAGGAATCCCTCGAAGACCGTTTTCCAAACAAACTCGCCCTCATCCAATCACTCTTCCGACACGCTCAACGACTACGCCATATCGGCGATTACGAAATTCTCGATGAACTCGGACGCGGCGGAATGGGGATCGTCTACAAAGCCAAACACAAACTCCTCCAACAAACCGTTGCCGTCAAGGTCCTCTCCCAAGCACTTCTCGATGACGCCCAAGCCGTCGGGCGCTTTCGCCGAGAAATGCAACTCATCGGAAGTCTCGACCATCCCAATATCGTCCGTGCCCTCAATGCCGGCGAACTCGAAGGAATGCACTATCTCGCCATGGAATTCGTCGATGGCATTTCCCTGCATACCCTCGTTTCAAACATTCGGAAAAGCAATGAAAGCAATAAAACCCTGCCCCTCATACCGCTCGGCGCAGCCTGCGAAGCAATCCGCCAAGCCGCACTCGGGCTGCAAAATGCACACGAACTCAAACTCGTTCACCGCGATATTAAACCCGCCAACTTGATGCTCGATGGCCGAGGGACGGTCAAAATCCTCGATCTCGGGCTCGGTAAATTTGCCGAAGAACAACGCTCCGAGCATCATTCTTCGCTGACGATGGAAGGGATGGTCGTCGGGACCGTCGATTACATTTCGCCGGAGCAATGCGAAAATTCCCGTGAGGCCGACATCCGGTCGGATTTGTACAGCCTCGCTTGCACATTCTATTTTCTCCTGACGGGCAAGCCCGTATACAGCGGTTCGCGTTACAATACGATGCGGAAAAAGTTGATGGGACACATTGTCGGCGAAGTCCCGTCAATTCGGCAAGAAATCCCCAATTTGCCGCTCGCCGTCGATGCGCTTTTGCACAAAGCCTTGGCGAAAGACCCCAAAGAACGCTTTCAAACGCCCATTGAATTTGCCGACGCGTTGGCTCCGTTTGCTTCGTTCGATGAACTTTGGGCGCTGGCCGGTACAATTATGCCGACGGATGCCGCCGGGCCTCGATCCGGCTCGCGGTACAGCAGTCCGTATTCCCTGCAATCTTCCCGGCAAACCATCGCGGTTAAGCCGGCCAGCCGATCAAACAGGATTCTCTTTTTTGTCGGTCTCAATATCCTGATGGGCCTTGGAATCTTTATGGCCTTCTATTTGACGATGCCTACTCAACGGGGACACATTACAGCAATGCGGCTCGATGCGGCGGCGACGGCACGCAATGCCGAACAACTTCGGTCAGAATGGAAGATGGCCCAGGCCTATGAAGAATACCAAAATGCACTGCGGAAGACGCGACTGCTCCTTGCAAGAACGGAGGACCTGGATGATTTGGATGCGAGTTTACGGCTTCGGCTTGAAGAAGCCAATACGCTTTGGTATCTCGGCGATACTCGAATCGCAGGCCGCGAATTGGATTCCATCATGGATTTCATCAATACCCGATTGGACGAGGATGCAAGATTAAAGTTTGATGACATTCGCAAAATTGTTTTTGAGCGTCGGGGCGACTTTGGACTTTTTAGCGGCGATGCGTCGGGACTGTCTTCTCGGGCTGGGCCTCCCGAACGCTTCGAGAACCGAATACGGCGGTACAACGATGCCGTTAGAGTTGACGTCAATCCTGACCGAAATCGTGTGATTCGCTGGAAAAAGGCGATTCTTTGGGCGTTGCACGGGAACTTGGAAGAAGCGGAAAGGCTGTTGGAAGAGAATCCGCTCTTGCCGAATGAGGAAGATATTTATTTCTCGTTGGTGCATCAACTTGCCGATGCGGTCGTTTTCTATTATCAACAGGACGGCAACGACAATCGGGATCAGCGATTACGGGTATTTCAACGGCAATTCGCCATCCAGAGCAATGCGATGAGTGCGATCGCGATGCGGCCTGAAGTTACGGAATTGCTGACGTTCTCTTCGGAATTTTTGCTTACGGATTCGATAAGGCACGAGAATTGGCGAACGCTGGATGGCGATTTTATGGGAATAACGACGGCGACGAATAATTTTTTGCGGCAGCGGCCGGGCGCGCGTCCGTTTATGCGTCGATTTTACGAGTTGCTGGTTCGCTCTGCGGTGTTGTTGCATGACAATGATACGGAAAACCCTCAGGTCAGGCAGCGTCATCTCGACAACATTGTTCGGCTTTTGCTGGAGAGGATGCGCCAATCGGAGGCCGAACTTGCGGAGGGGGAAACGCCGACGGTGATATATTTTTTCTTGCCGGAGTCGAATCGGGCGGAGGACAGTTTTGTGATATTTTATCCGCAAGATGGTCGGGACAGGGTCTTGTATCCGTTGGCGTTAACGCGTCAGATGGTGCAGGAGCCGGATGGCCGCAGGATACCGTCGTTGCCTGCGGAGTTGTTGGCGAAAATTGAGTCGGAGCGATCGTTGGGGCGTCGGATACGGGTATCGTGGGATGATTCGGCATCGTGGTCTCGCGTGGATGATGCGATGACGGACGGGGACTATCCCTACGGCGAGGTGTTGCCGCTGCGGTAGGGGAACAGCCAAGCACCGTCTTACATCCGGTTTCCTTTTTGCTAAAATACCAGCGACAGAACATAACCCGCACCACGATGGATTACGCTGCCGAATCGCTGAAAAAACACTACGACTGGAAAGGAAAAATCGAAGTCATTTGCCGTTCGCCCCTCGAAACCCGAGAGGATCTCTCCCTTGCCTACACGCCCGGCGTCGCTGAACCCTGCCTCGAAATCCAAAAAAATATCGACAAAAGTTTCGAACTCACCCGACGCGGCAATCTCGTTGCCGTCATCACGGACGGAACTGCCGTACTCGGCCTCGGCGACATCGGCCCCGAAGCCGGTATGCCCGTGATGGAAGGAAAATGTGCCCTTTTCAAAGCATTCGCCGATGTCGATGCCTTCCCGCTTTGCATCCGATCGCACGATGTCGATGAAATCGTCAATACCATCCGCCTGCTCGCAGGCAGTTTCGGCGGAATCAACCTGGAAGACATATCCGCCCCGCGCTGCTTTGAAATCGAACGGCGACTCAAGGAATGTTGCGATATTCCCATCTTTCACGATGACCAACACGGGACAGCCGTCGTAACGCTGGCTGCAATGTTTAATGCCCTAAAACTGACGGGCAAGAAAATTGATGAAATATCCGTCGTCGCGAACGGGGCCGGGGCTGCGGGAATTGCCGTCATACGCCTCCTGATTGCGATGGGGCTCAAGGATGTCGTGCTGTGTGATCGGCTGGGAGCGATTTATCAAGGCCGTGATGACTTGAATGCGGAAAAACTCGAAATGGCGGCGATCACGAACCAGCAGCGAAAAACCGGCTCGTTGGCGGAAGTGTTACGGGGAGCGGATGTATTTATCGGCGTGTCCGTACCGAATTGCGTGAGTGTCGAAATGGTGAAAAGTATGAATTCGCAGCCGATCGTGTTTGCGATGTCGAATCCGGTCCCGGAAATTATGCCGCAGGATGCGAAGTTAGCGGGCGCGGCGGTTGTTGGGACGGGACGGAGTGATTTTCCGAATCAGATAAACAATGTATTGGCATTTCCGGGCATATTTCGCGGGGCGTTGGATGTTCGTGCTCGGGACATCAATGATGCGATGAAAATCGCGGCGGCGAAGGCGATTGCGGCGGTGGTATCGGATTCGGAATTATGTGCGGATTACATTATTCCGAGTCCATTGGATCGTGCGGTGGCACCGGCGGTTGCTCGTGCCGTTGCCGACGCGTACGTGGAGTCCAGCGTGAGTTAGGGAGTTACAGGCTCTTTCTGGGTTCCCGCGGCAAAAACCACGTCATCAAACCAATGAGCGGAATGTATGCACACCATTCAAAAACCGACATGATGCCAATGATGTCGGCCAGCCAACCCAACGATGCCGCTGCAATCGCGCCCGATCCAAATGCAAATCCAAAAAATAATCCGCCAACCGTGCCAACCCGGCCCGGCATCAGTTCCTGAGCAAATATCAAAATCGTCGGAAATGATGATGCCGTGATCGCTCCAATCAGCATACTCAACAAACAAACCCCCAATAAAGAATCGACATACGGCAACACCAACGCAAACGGTGCTGCTCCAAGGATCGAAAACCAGATCACCAATTTTCGACCAACCCTATCGCCGAGCGTTCCGCCGATCATCGTCCCAGCCGCAACGGCAAAGAGAAATGCAAACAGAAATAACTGCGATTGCTGAACCGTAACCTGGTATTTTTCAATCAGGTAAAACGTAAAAAAGTTGCTCAAACTGGTCGTGTAGAGCGTTTTCGAGAAAACTAATACCAACAGGACGGAAACTACAAAAAAAATCGTATGCCTTGGCAAGGGATTTGCCGCGTCGGGTGCATATTCTTTTTTCAGCGTGTTGGTTAACTCTTCCCGTTCTTTCAAGAGTCCGCGATACCATCGGCTTAATGGAATCAACCAAAGGACGGCACAAAATGTCAGGACGGCAAACCAGGCGATGTTTTGCTGGCCGTAGGGCGTGATGATCACGGCGGCGAGCAACGGGCCGATTGCCGCACCGAAATTGCCGCCGGTCTGAAAAAAGGATTGTGCAAACCCCAATCGCCCGCCGGATGCCATATAAACGAGCCGAGAGGCTTCGGGATGGAAAATTGCGGAGCCGAATCCGATGAGAGCCACGGAAATTAACACGATGGGAAAACTCCAAGCGCAGGACAGCAGCAGGATGCCGAACAGCGTGGAAGTCATCCCGAAGGGCAGGGAGTAGGGTTGGGGATGCTTGTCGGTGAGCCAGCCGATGAGGGGTTGGCAGACGGACGAGGCACATTGAAAAACGGCCCCGATGAGCCCGACTTGCGTAAAAGTAAGGAGCAATCCGTCTTTGAGCAAGGGCAACGATGCCGGAATGATGGACTGGAAGGTATCATTCAGGAGATGCGAAATGCACAATGCCCAAAGGACAAGGTATTTCGTGTTCGGAGAAGGAACGGCAACATGGGGCGGCATAACGTGGCGGGAATTTTAGCGGTTTCGTCGCAGTTTCGCAATGACCGGATACCCGCCGGATACCCGCGAAGCGTCAAGATTTCTGCTCGGTGAACATTTGCCTGATCACAGACCGTTCCATTTCTATTTCGGCAAACCAACGCCGACTGTCTTGCAAGAGTTGCAGTTTATCCAAAACCAGTAAGGCTTCCTCATAGCGTTCGGTATGGCGATACATGGTCGCTTGAAGCAGCAGCATTTCAGTATCTTTTGGATATTTTTTGAGATAAGGCAAGATTTGCGATTCCACGGCAAACCAATCGCCTTGCAGGTAATGCGAGATCGTTTGCCGGAATGTGGTATCGTGTTCTTCCGTTTTCGTTGCCGCCGCGAGTTTCTGTTTTTGATACGACGCAAAAACCGTCAACGCGCACCATACGGCAAACAGGCCTGCAAGGCATATATTGCGTTGTCCGGGCGTTAAAAGTGCAGTCCAGTAAAAATTCGCGATTAAAAAGGCATTAACCAGCATCGCAAATCCCAATGCCGTCATCAGAAATGCTCGGTGGCCATGTTGTGCGATACCAGAATATCCGGGATACATTTTGCAAAATCTTTCGAGGAACCTGGAACGAGACCTGCTGCCGTCAGATGGTACAGAATTTTCCCAATTTTCGCAACATCAATTTGCGGTGCTGGCCGTGCCGTTTTTACGGATTCCAGGCCGGGAAAAAGCGGATATACAATTTCTTTCGATCCCAAGCCTTAAATCCCTGCGAAAGATAGGTTTGGCATGCCGGATGATTTTGTCCATCCACCGAAGTCAACAGCAAAAAACGGTTTTCCTGAAACGTGATGGCCTTGGCAAAATGGATGATTTCCCGCGATAATCCCTGTCCCCGAACTGACGTAATCAAGCCCATATACGTCAATTCAAACTGCTCCGGGCCCGAATCCGTCAAAAACAATACGCCGACATCAATGCCGTCCCGTTGAATGAAAAACCATAATTCCGGCCGATACGGCGCTTCGGTTTTATATGTTTGCAAAACCTGTTCGACCGGCGCGATTTGCATCAATTCCGGGAAATCCAGCGTGTCGAGATAGGTTTCCTTGACCAGCCGGATCAGCCGCTCCGAAACATCTTCCGCATAATCCGAAAGCGGAATGAATTGCAATCGGCTTGGTTTTGCCGGTGCATCATCGGGCGACAGTTCCGATACGAGATAGACTAAATCCGAAAGAGAGCGGAACTGACCGGCGGAGCAAAATGCCTGTTCATCGAACGACTGATTGCGGTCGGCAATCGCAATCGCCGCGAATGCGTTTTTGGACCGGCAAAATTGAAGAAACGGCTCAAACATCGGCTCCAGCGGAAAGCCTGGCTCCATTGCCGGAATCCAAAGCATCACGGAATTATCCGGCCGAGTTTGTGCATACAGCACTCCGACGAGTTGGCCAGCGTGTTTGGCTTGCACGATGCCTTGCAGGTCAATACGGCCGGTCTGGTATTGCAGCATCATCGACGCGATGCGCAGGGAAAACTCATTTGCCGGCAGATGGCCAAAGGCAAAATGCAAGACGCCTTCCAATTCGGCTTCGGTGGGATGTGTGATTTCAAGCATCGGAATTACCGGGAAAATTACCCGAATTACCCGGGGGGCTCGCATCCCCCCGCTCTTGCGCATTCCCGAACAAGTCTAATTACCCGAACAAGTCTAATATCCAATGCTCGGCGGGTTGGGAGCCAAAAAGTCTCTCGGGCCCCGAGTCGTGTACATATTGAGCGGCATTTCCGGGTACTCGTGCATATTCGCATCACCAAGCATTTTACGCCATGGGAACGGACGAGCCAAGGCCTTGCCAAGACGCTCCACGTGAATCGGTGGCGGCATCGCATAAGGAACATAAACAATCCGTTCCGGCACATGGCCCGGATGCGTGATCAAATGTCCCTGTCCATGCTGAAAATCAGGATGTCCCAAGTGATCCGCGATATTTGAATGCTGCTGCCCTGTCATCGGGACGGTTTTTTGGTATTGCTGTGTCGCGAACACGCCTTCCAGCAGTCCTTTCGGCGGCGGTCCGGCAGGTCTGGCCGGTTCTGCACGCTGGGCGAACGCAATTCGCGGAGCAAGGCCAGACGCGAGACCGGTTCCGCCCGATTGTCCGGGAGAAGCCGATGCCGCATCGTTCGACCGGTTAAACAGTTTGAAGCCCCGCATCGTTGCCCCAGCACTGCCGAGCCCGAAACGTTGGCCCGTTGGAGTGTCGCCAAAAAAGTGTCCGACGGCCGGTACGGGACAAGGCGTGCCGATGGGATGCGTATGTCCCGGTATTGGACAAGACCAATACTGCTGTTGTGTCGGCTGTTTTTTTTGCGTTGTCGGGCACGGACGCGGCGTCGACGGACAATACACGCTGCTTTGGTCGTCAATTTCTGGATGCTCGACATCCGGCGAATTGCCGAACACCTGCACACAAAGCAATAGAGATACGGAAATTGTTGCGATTGAAAGGAGCCTAATCATTGTTCTCTCCGATAAATGAAGGGGCGGCATATACCTCACCTGCCTCTGTCTATCGGCATGGAACTGGCACAAATTGCTTACCAAAACGGACAAACAGAGTATTTTCGGCAAAACAATATCGTTTTTTTCGGCAAAAACGAAAAAATTGACTCAATCCGTACAGTTTATGCAGTTTACCCCGCCTTGGGCAAAAAAGTCGTCATCCCGGCGAAAGCCGGGAACCAGGGAATCGCTGTGCACGCCGCTCGGCTGGATTCCGGCGTGCGCCGGAATGACGGAAGCGATTCCAGGGCAATTTGGGATACGCTCTAACGGCTCAATTTCCGCAATACGAAATACCCCACGACGGCACCGATGAGGATACCCAAAATGATCGAAAACAAAAAATGATAGCCCGAATTGTAAATGACCCGGGGAATCTGAAAATGCGATAAACCAAAGAAAACACCCGCCACCGTAAAATTAAACGACGCAATCACTTTCAGGAGCCTGTCGCGTTTGTCTTCATCATTCATCGGCTCCACCGGCTCCGCCTTTGGCTTTGCCTTGGGTTTCGCGACGGGTTTCTGCGTTGCGGGAGCGTTCGGCGGCTCAATTTTGACGGCATCACGAGGATAATACTGGGCAATGGCCGAACTCAACTCGGCTGGCGTACAGATTACGCACCGAACTGACATATTAAATTGCAGCCGGAGTTGTTCCGCAACGTCGGGAATGACCGGTTTCGTCGTTGCCAACAAGATATGGCCTTGGTCTGCAGAAATCGGGAGAAATGAATTCTGCCGAGCAGTCATTGGGTCAATTTGTGCCACGATAGCCGTATCAATGGAAACATCGTCAATGTGGATAAACGGCAAGCCGATGGATTCGGCATAGGCCATCATTACGGCATCGGGAGATGCGATTTTTTTCTGCAAGACGGCTTCGTGCAGGTCAATGCCGACGGCGTGGGCATATTGGACAATTTGTTGTAATTGTTCGTTAGAAACGATATTATTTTCTATGAGAATGGTTTCTAACTTTCTGCGTTTGCCCATAGTGAGTTGCCGAGGGTTTACGGTGGGACCCATTTTCGTCCGTCCGGCCAAAAAAGTCAAGCCGCACGAGGTGCGAGTTCATATGCCGCTTCGGAACAAACACAAAATTCGCATTTCTACTGTCCCAGCACGTTGCGGTACAGATACCCGCCATCGTTGTCTTCCGCAAGTTGCCGAAGCATTTGCGATGGCCTTTCCGTGAAACCACCACCGCCAAATTGGATGACATTGATCTGCGAACCACGACCAAATCGACTGTTCGCCTGCTCGATTTGAGCAAGTTGCACTGCCGTTAAATCATCCTGCGACTCGCCATCCGTTAAGAAAAAAATCACATCAGGACGATGAGAAATCGCTTCCAATAACGGATGATAATGCTGCGTTCCGCCAATCGGCGTGATGCCCTCAATAAAACGAATCGCACTTTGCTTGTTCGTCGGCGTCGCATAAATCAAACTCCGCGGACTGGCCCGCCAAACCTGCACTTCGTGATTGTAAAATATGATATTAAACTGATGCGAGTCCCCCAAGGCATCCAAACTGCGGATCAACTCCGCCTTGGCCATCTGCATCCGTCGGCCATCCATACTGGCAGAGCGGTCAAAAACGTACACAAATTTCGTTCCCGTCCCGCTCTGTCCAAAAAGTTGCACCGTGGTTGCTCCGGTCAGATTGCCGACTCCGCCGCTGGGGATGTTCTGAAAATCACCGGCCAGTTCGCTCGCCGCGGCCCCGCCAGCCCCTTGTATTTGGCCTGGTGCGAGTACGGGATTGACTGGCCGGACATCCAAAACGGTCGTGGCAAATCGCTGGGTTGCGAGTTCCGTTGCAATATCCTGTAGTTCCGAATCGGCAACGTTTGCATCGGCGGTTTGTGCCTGCTGTCTTGCATTGCCGCCGGATTGGAGGGTGATGGTTCCGGTGGCCCCGCGTTCACCGGGGGCAGAGCGGTTGGCACTGGGCAGAGAAAACCAGTATAGGATGAGGAGCAGCAGGAACGTATGAAATAGGACGGAGCCTATCCAGGCGGGCAGTTTGGTTTTTTGGAGTTTATCTGAATTCGGCTCCGTGGAGTTACTGTGTTCGGTTGTGCGAGACATACTCGGCGAAACGTTCGTATGTAAATTCCTTTTCATTGCTTAAGTCGCCTCCAATGCTGATCCAAAAACAGGCCGGGATTTCTTTGTCTCGCAAGTTTTTCTGAATACACGAATCGCAACCCTGCTCGTGACGCGAAGGATGATGTTCGCAGGATAGGACAAAACAAGTACAAAAATGTTCGCTCGTCATTTCGATCCCGTGAGTTTAGCATACGGACGGGGAAAAGCAAGAGGCCGATAATTTTACGATTGCATCGGGTGTGAAAAAATCCACATGGCCGGACCCGCCATTGCAAATTCCCCTTGATTGCACTAAAATCAGAGGCGGTTGCCGTGCTTTTGTTGCCCCGTACATCGACATGCGGCAAGGCTTTACGCTCTTAGAAATACTGCTCGTCCTGTCGACGCTCGTCCTGTTGCTGAGCATCGTTTGGGGCGTTACATATACGCTTATCCAAATGGAAAAGCAACGGGCAGGCCAAACTCAACAGCAACGCACCGTTCGGCATTGGACGCAAAAAATTAACGATGATTTCCGGTCGGCCATCCAAGATACCGACCAAGATTCGAGCCCGACGGCCAGCGGTGAAACCATCCGGCATTTCGGCGTAACCGGCACGGCAGAGCAGTTGCGGATTGATGTTGCACACTATGCCTGGAGAACCGAAGAATCTTCGGAATTGCGGACGATTTTTTACGAATTCCATCCGGCAAACGGGCTCGTTCGGACGGAACGGGACTATGCTGCTACAACAGCGGTCGCGGAAACCATCCAAAATGCGCCGGAAATTATTCATGGACGGTTTCAGTATTATGATGGCGGAACGTGGCACGAACACTGGGCGAGTTTGGACCGCAAAAGCGTGCCGTCGGCCATCGAAATCACGTTTTATTCATTGTCTGCTTCGGCGGCGAAGCGTCAACGCAACGGGGAATTGGACATGGAGGAACCCTTTTTGAGCCGTGTGGTCGTGCAGATTCCGTCGGCATTTCAAGGTTTTGAGCCGTATCGACGTGCTCAGCCGCCCGACATAAACCAACCGCTGCCGATACAGACGTATGATCTGCCGCCGTCATTGCCGCCGCCGAATCCATTTCGTTCGCTCTTCGGCGACGATTGAGGATGCGATGGCTTTCATCATTTGAAGCCAGGCCTCCTGCGAGTTTCGCATTAGGGAAGGTAGGCAGTCGACCGCCGGGCGGCTGCGTCGGCGTAGCCGACTGGGAGGCCGGGAAACGGCAACAAGCGTGCAGGCCCTCTTTGTGCGGAGTACCGCAGTTGCCGCCCGGCGGTCGGCAACCTACCTTTTTGTGAAACTTGCAGTCGGCCTGCATCTGAAGTCCCCCTACGTTCGGGAAATTCGTGTTTTTTGCCAAATCTTAAAAAAACAGCAAAGTTCTGACCGCGAGTGTTCCGATGATTAAAGTACAAGGCGGTAACAGGCCTTTAACTGAAATTATATGTGTTTTCCCGGGGGGGATGGGTCCGGCGCGATGACTTTTCTTGTAATAGTCGCCCGGACTTTTTTTTGCGCCCTAAAGTTCCAACACATCTGCCATTCCGTACAGCCCGGCGGGCTTGCCGTATAAAAACTTCGCCGCCGCAAGCGCTCCCAACGCATAACAGTCCCGATTCGACGCCTTCACCGTGATTTCAAGCGTTTCGCCGAGCAAACCGAACAAAATCGTGTGCTCGCCCGGATTATCCCCAAGCCGAACGGCATGATAACCAATCTCCGAACGCTTTCGCTCGCCCGTTTCTCCAGATCGGCCATGCTGCGGCTGCGTGAGATTCATCTTTTCGGCAACCAGTTGCCCGAATTTCAGTGCCGTCCCGCTGGGTGCATCAACCTTGAAGCGATGGTGTTTTTCGATAATTTCAACATCGGCATCCTTTCCGTGAAGCGTTTGGGCGGCCATTTCGCAGAGTTTCATCGCCAAATTGACGGTCATACTCATACTCGGCGACCAGAGCAGCGGAATCGTTTGAGCGGTTTCGCGGAGTTTGGTTAATTGTTCCGGCGAGAGGCCGGTCGTTGCAAAAACCAACGGGATTTGCAATTCCGCACAGCGTTTGAGCAGGGAATCCGTTCCTTTTGGCGAGGAAAAGTCGATGAGCACATCGACATTTTTTTCGAGTTCGGCAGTGAGGGGGACGCCGACATTTTGTCCGAGCAGGGGATGGCCGGGTCGTTCCAGGGCGGCGGTCAGATCGAGGTCGGCATCGGCTGCCGTCAGAGCGATGAGTCGCTGTCCCATACGGCCTGCGGCTCCGTTGATTCCGATTTTTAGCATACGGGAATTGTACCAGGTGTGCTGCAATAGGGGAAGACGATGCCCCTTCCCTATCCAATCAACACTTCCCTATCAACACTTCCCTCTTGTCCGATTCGCGAAAAATTGCTAACATCCGCACTCCATGAACCGCCTGGGTTTCGCTATCCTGATCCTCGCCTACTCGTCAGTCGCCCTCGCTCAAGATGCGCCGACGGCCAATCTCTTCGGAAACCAACGCGACCCACTTAATGCCCTTTTCGCCCCGGGAACGCCAACCCAACGAATTGCGGCATCGCCCTATACCGATATGATGAGCGATGCTCGACTCAATGATGTCTATTTCCTCAATCCCAGCCGCGGCTGGGCCGTCGGGGACCGAGGCACCATCTGGACAACCCACAACGGCGGAACCACTTGGCAACTCCAGGCAACGCCCATCGACTGTTCCCTTCATAGCATTCAATTTTTCAACGAATCCTTCGGTATCGCCGTCGGGAATTATTGGTTTCCAACGGCAAATCAAGGCCGAGGCGTCATTCTCACGACCCAAAACGGCGGGCAATCTTGGCAACTTCAACACTCGCCCGACCTGCCCCCGCTCTACCGCGTCAAATTCTTCAACGCAACAACGATCCTCGTTGCCGGCGCAACCTCCGAACGCTGCCCCAGCGGAATCCTCGTCTCATCCAATGCCGGACAAACTTGGCAGCCTATCCAATCGCAACTCTCCGACGGCTTTGCCGATGCCGACTTTTACGACCTGCGAACCGGCATCGGAATCGGTTTTCACGGCATCTTGCAACAATTCCAAAACGGCATTTCCGCATCCCAAACAACGAATTTCGGCCTTCGCCGTGTTTCTGCCGTTAAAGTCAATCGGCCAAACAGCGACGTGACCGCCTGGGCGGTCGGCGACCGCGGACTGCTCCTCTTCAGCGTAGACCAAGGTTTTCGCTGGGGTGTCGTGCCGGGGATGCTTCCAGGCCACGCCGCCGAAAGTGTCGATTTGAAAACCATCGAAGTCCGAGGGCAAAATCTTTGGGTTGCCGGAAATCCCGGTACGAATATCTATATGTCCCGAGACGGCGGACGAACTTGGCAAGCAACCTTAACCGGCATCGCGTCGCCCATCCGAAAAATCGTCTTTGCCGACGACAACACCGGCTGGGCCGTCGGCGATTTGGGAACAATCCTTGCAACGCAAAACGGCGGGCAAACTTGGACGCTGCAACGCTCCAGCAGCACGAAACTGTCGGTATTAGGCATCTTCGGCGATACCGAATCACTCCCCTTTGAAGCCTTTGCAGCCCTGTCGGCCAATCAAGGATTTTTGAGCGGCTGCATGCTGCTTTTCCATAACGAAAAACAGTCGAGCGGGCTGGAAAACCAGTTTCATGACGCCATCGTCCGCTCCGGCGGCTCCGTCGGGATGGAACTCGGGACGTTTCCCGTCCTGCCCCGCGAAATTTGGACAAATGCCGACAACCTCGTCGAATATATCCAAAAAACCACGGACGGACGCGGGATGCCGATGCTCCGCGAAAGACTTGTTGCAAGCATTCGGCAATGGAAGCCGGAAATCGTCCTGACGTCCAATTACACGAATCCCTATACCGACTCGGCTGCCGAAGAGTTTGCGATGCGTGAAGTGCTGGATGCGGTCAAATCGGCGGGCGATCCGTCGGCCTATCCGCATCATTTGACCGAACTAGGCCTCGCACCGTGGATGGTCAAAAAGGTGTTCCTGACGCTCAAAAACGGGATGCTCGGCGATGTGCATTTAACAACGGCAGACCCGACGGCCCGGCTTGGCCTGCCGCTCGAAGAAATGACCTATATTTCCCGAAGTTTGGTCAATGCTCCGCGATGTCCGGCAATCCTCGGTTTCGTGAGTGCATTGCCCAATACACATTCCGGCAGAGACTTCTTTGCGGGAATCCCGTTTTTGCACAGCATCGACGGGCGCCGGGAACATTTTGGAATCCACGCGGACTTCCAGGAACTGCATCGCTCGCGTGCAATCCAACGCCGTAATGCGTTGGGGCTTTTGCAAAGTGCCGCCAAAACGATGCCGGACCGCAGTCCGCCGGGCTGGGGGCAACCAACCGGAAGGCAACTCGTCAGCAGGGCCTACATCGCAACGCACGCGGCCGAATTGACGCGGAGACTTGACCCGGATTCGGCAGTCCAAATCCTGCTCAATATGGCGGAGCAATTCCATCAAGAAGGCGATTGGCATGCCGCGATGGAGACATACTTCATTTTAACGCAGAATTATTCCCGGCACCCGCTTGTTCGACCGGCGTTCGTTCGGGTGATGCAGTACATTTCGTCGGGCGAAATCCTTGCGGGCGAATTGCACGAAGAGGGAGCGGCCGTCGAGTTGATGGACTGGGTTGATGATCCTGACCGGCCGGGACACCGAAAACCTCAAACGACGCTTGTGCGAAAGCCGATTCAAAGCGGGCAAATTACGGAAGAAAAACACAGCCGGGTGTTGTCGCTCGGGCAATTTTTAGACCATACGATGCCGGACCTTGCGGATTTGCCGATGATGCGATTCGCCGTGGCCTCCATCCTGCGGAAAAACGGTTGGGAGCAGGAATCGGCAAGATATTACCAAGCCCGATCGAATGCGAGATTTGACGATGTTTGGAGTATGCGGGCGCGGACGGAATTTTGGCTGACGGTGCAGGATAAATCCGCATTGCCGATCGAGCAACGGGAAGTGCCGATGCCGGCGATGTTGTGCGTGTACACGGAAACCAGACCGTTTTTGGACGGCAAGTTTGATGACGAACACGATAAAGGCATTTGGCAACGGGGACATATTTACTCTCTGACGCCGGACAAGCCGCGGCGTCGGCTTGCCGAATTATTGCAAGGAAACTCGGCCCGCCGGGTTGGGACGGTCAGGGAAGAACGATTGCTTGCGATGTCGCAAAACTTCGGTACGCAGGCGATGTTCCTGCGGGATTCGCAGTTTTTGTATATTGGGTTGCGTTGTCCGAAAATACCGGATTTTGATTATGAGTTGCAGGCGGAGCAGCGGCGGTTGCGGGATACCGGAATGTCGGATCAAGACCGGGTCGAAATTCTGATCGACATAGATCGGGATTATGACTCGTATTATTCGTTGACGATAGATTATCGCGGTTGGGTCAGTGATTCGTGTTTGGGCGATGCCGGTTGGGATCCGCAATGGCAGGTGGCTCGCCAGGAGGACGCGGATGCCTGGTATATTGAGGCGGCAATACCATTCTCGTCGTTGGTTCAGCGTCCAGTCGTACCGGGCACGGTGTGGAATTTGGCCATTCGCCGTTTGGTTCCCGGTGTGGGAATTGAGAGTTGGAATGCCGAAAATTCGTTTGACTTGAGCGAAGGCTTCGGCTTGTTGGTGATGCCGTGATTGAGGGTCTTTCCCTCGGAAATAGGCCGAAGGTAGGTTGCCGACCTTGTGCGATTCGGCTTGCTGAAGGTAGGTTGCCGACCGCCGGGCGGCAACTGCGGCTTGCCGCATACAGAGCCACCCAGTCGGCTGCGCCGACGCACCCGCCCGGCGGTCGGCTGCCTACCTTTTTTGCCTAATGCGGAACTTGCACCCCGCGGAAACGGCCATCTTGCCAGCGTCCGTATTTTTGGTAAAATCGGGCCAACCCCTTCCGGCCCCGTTTTTACAGAATCACCTCCTATGGGACGCATTGCGGAATTGAACAGTGCCGATTTCGATACCGTCGTTTTGCAGTCGGACGTGCCCGTCGTGGTTGATTTTTGGTCGCCGACCTGCGGGCCATGCCGAATGATTGCTCCCATCTTGGAAGAACTTGCCGAAGAAAATGAGGGAGATGCAAGCATCGTCAAAATAAATGCCGCCCAGTTTCCCGAATTGCTGACGCAATTTGGCATCGACACGTTGCCGACTCTGCTCTTTTTTTACCAAGGCAAAGTCGTGGAGCGGATGGTTGGCGTGCAGTCAAAACACAAACTTCAATCCGCCCTGGATGAAATTGAATAACATATGAAAATCATCAACACACCTTCCGCTCCGGCGGCGATCGGGCCCTATTCGCAAGGCATTATCAGCAACGGTTTTCTGTTCACGTCGGGACAAATCCCCCTCGTGCCGGAAGATATGTCGTTCCTCGAAGGGACAATTCAGGAACAAACGAAGCAGGTTCTCAAAAATCTGGATGCGGTGCTTGCGGCGGCGGGCACAAGTTGGGATCGCGTCATCAAAATGAATGTTTATATGATGGATCTTGCCGATTTCGGGAAAATGAATGAGGTTTATGAACAACATCTTGGCGCAGCGAAGCCGGCACGGAGTACCGTTCAAGTTGCGGCACTTCCCCGAGGGGCAAAAATTGAAATCGAACTGGTTGCCCAAGTGTAGGCCGCGCCGGTTCCCGGCTCCTCTTCGTCATTCCGGCGAAAGCCGGAATCCAGACATTGCGTGTGATCTCGGTTCCTCTGGGTCCCGGCTTGCGCCGGGATGACATTAGGTGCGCCGGGAGGACGAGAAGGGAGCCGGAATGACAACTCGCGGCGCAACTCGCCCCCCCCTCATCCCTACAATCCCTATAACCGCTACGCGAACGGGAAAATTTTCCCCTTTTTTGGAAAAAATGCCTAAAGACCGCTACCTATTTCCGTTTTGCACGTTACAGTACTACTAACAGTACATCCTTTTTTCATCCCCGCAACTATGGTCTCCCTCGACGCAATTCTCAAATCCATCACCGAAAACGGCAAACTAGATAAGTTGGGGGGGGGGGGCTGGATAGGAAATCTGCAGAAAAACGCAAACGCGGCCGCTCTGCTCGAATCGAAGAACTCGAAGGCCGGGAAATGCTTTCGGCAATGCCCTTCTTAAACGCGGATGACTCTCACACCTCTCTTCACGAACCGCCGCCGCCATTTTCCGAAGTTTCGGCCGAAGTTTCGGCCCCATTTGAGCACAATTTCGCCCCGCAGGCAGGCCCCCTGCCAGGAGGACTCCCCCCTGCGAGCGCCCAAGCCCGGGACTTGGAAGTCTATAACGATATTATGAGCCGACCAGGCACCGCTGACTATAACGTTGAGTGGACTGCTGGTGGTTATATTAGACAAATTGCTGCGTATAATAGAAACATACCCGGAACATTGGATGTCTCCGGCCTCACCGCTCTGACGACGCTGCGTCTCCAGAACAACCAACTGACAGAGATAAATGCCTCCAACAACCCTGCACTGACAGTAATAGAACTCCAGAACAACCAACTGACAGAGATAAATGTCTCCAACAACCCTGCACTGACGCGAATAGATCTCTATATCAACCAACTGACGGCATTGGACGTCTCCAACAACACCGCACTGACGGCGCTGACCGTCTCCAACAACCAACTGACGTTCTCCACGCTGAAATTGCCGACTGGTAATGCGTTTACCACACTGAACCTTGGCACCCAAGGCGGCATACCGATTGTTCTCGAGGCGAACAACGTGGTGGACCTTTCCAGCGAGCATGGCTCCAATGTCGGCGGGACGACTACGTACACTTGGCATTACGCCGATGGTGATACCGTAGTCAACCCATCTCTCTACACGGAAAACAATGGTGTATTCACTTTTATCGGCCTGCCGCAGGACACTGAAATCTATGCGGTAATGACCAATACCGGGTATGAGAATATCTCTGCCTCAACGCCCACCGGCCAGTATATGACCGTAACCACAGCGTCTGTGAGGACAGCAGTCCCGCTGACCGGTGTTACGATCGACAACACCTCGCCGAAGTACGGCGATGTCCTCACGGCAACACCCGTCCCTGCCAATGCCACCGTAACTTACCAATGGCAGTATTATGATAGTATTGGCGACAGGTGGGAAAACGTCTCACACTCACCCAGCAGACCTGGCACGAACGCGACCTACACGGTTGGCCCTGAAGTGATAAACCGACTCGTGCGGGTGATCGTAACCGACACGACTTTTGGCGGCGAACCTATACCAAGTGCTCCGACGAATGTGGTGCCACGCATCCCGATAACCGGGGTTCTGCTCGCCAACATCTACGGGGTTCCGCTCACCGCCGCGCCGCGGGTCGGCGATATCATCTTCGCACAATGCCCCACCGAAGTCAGTGGCCTCGGAGCCAGCGCCTTCGGAAATTTCGTATGGCAACGGCAAATCGACGGCGGCAATACTTGGGAAGACATTCCCGATGCAGCGGGCGGCGCCCGCTACAGTACCTACGAAGTTACCTTTGACGACATCGGCTATGCCATTCGGGCCATCGTAACCATCCAAGACACACTCGTTTCTGATCATTTTACCGGCAATGCAATAAGTGATCCGAGCGGTGTGGTGCGAGCCCTCGAACTGACCGGGATTACGATAGACAAGACCTCGCCGCAGGTCGGCGATCGCCTCACGGCCGCGCTCGAGCCGAGCGAGCCTGAAGGCGGCATCGCGGATTTCCAGTGGCAACGGCAACTCGGCGACGGCGCCTGGACAAACATTGCCGGCGAGACGAATGCGACCTACACGGTTGCCGCGGGCGATTTGGGCTATGCCTTGCGGGTGATCGTAAGCGGCGATGGCACTCATTATAACGGCAGTGAAACAAGCGATCCGACCGCTGTGGTAACAACACCGCTGATCGGCATTTCGATCGACAATACCACACCGGAAGTCGGCGATCTTCTGACGGCAACGCTCGATCCGGCCGTCGGCACCGCGAATTTCAAATGGCAGCATCGAACCGGCGGCACCTGGACAGACATTGCCGACGCGACGGACGCGACGTATACGGTTGCCGTGAGCGACGTCGGCTATGGCCTGCGGGTCGTCGCGACCGGTACGGGGCTTTATACCGGCAATGCCGAGAGCGACCTGACGAATCTGGTGCCCGCCATCGCACTGGCAGGCGTTTCGATCGACAAAGCCTCGCCGGAAGTCGGCGATACGATTACGGCAACGCTTGATCCTGCCGCCGGCACCGCGGATTTCCAGTGGCAACAGCGAATCGGCGGCACCTGGACGAACATTGCCGACGCGACGGACGCGACTTATACGGTTGCCGAGGGCGATTTGGGCTATGCCTTGCGGGTCGTCGCGACCGGCACGGGGGCTTATTCCGGCACTGAAACGAGCAGCGCGACCGCTACGGTAACAGCCCCGCTGACCGGCATTTCCGCCAACATCGAACAGCCGAAAATAGGGGATACCCTGACGGTAACGGTTGAACCCGACGGGGCGACGGTGGTTTATGCGTGGTTTCGCGATGGAACTCTCATCGACGGGGTAACGGGAAGCAGTTACGAGGTAACGGAAGACGATGCCGAGGCCTATTTGCAGGTGGTCGCGGTCGGGACGGGCAACTATACCGGCGAAATGAAGCATATCTGGACGAGTTCGGTGCCGCGAATGCCCGATCTTCCCACCGTACTGGAGGACATTACGCTTGATGACCTTTCGCCGAAGGTGGGTGATGTGCTTACGGCCCGGCTTTATCCCAGCGGCAGCAATGCGGATTACCAATGGCAACGGCAGGCCGACGGCGGTGATGCGTGGGTGGATATTGAAGACGCGACGGGCACATCTTATACGGTTACAGATGAGGATATTGGCTATGCGTTGCGGGTAAGTGCGACCGGCCGGGCGGGATATTTCGGCACCGTCGAGAGCGATGCGACGAATGTGGTGCCGATCCCCCCGACACCTTTGACCGGCATCACCGTCAGCACCGAAAGCCCGAAAGTCGGCGATACCATTACGGTTACGCCTGATCCCGCCGACGCGACGGTGGTGTATGCGTGGTTTCGCGGTAATGAGCCCATCGACGGGGCGACGGGGAACACTTACGTGGTTACGGAAGATTATATCGGACAGTTTTTGCGGGTAGTCGCAGTCGGGACGGGCGAGTACAGCGGCACGGCAAGTTATACTTGGACGGAGCCTGTTACCCTCAAACTGACCGGCAACATTTCCGTCAGCACGGATGAGCCAAAAGTCGGCGATAACATCGTGGTTACGTTCGTGCCGGACGACGAAAATGCCACATTCAAGTATCAGTGGTATCGCGGTGGTCGGCCCATCGACGGGGCGACGGAAAACGAGTATACCGCCACGGAAGATGACCTCGGCGAAAGGTTGTCCATCGTGATTACCGGCGATGGCGATTACGGCGGGGAAGTGAGTTATATCTGGGATGATCCGGTGGCTCCCGCGGGGGAACGGATCGAACTGACCGGCAACATTTCCGTCAGCACGGACGAGCCGAAAGTCGGCGATACCATCGTGGTTACATTTGTGCCGGACGACGAAAATGCCACGTTCAAATACCAGTGGTATCGCGGTGGTCGGCTCATCGACGGGGCGACGGAAAGCAAGTATACCGCCACGGGGGATGACCTCGGCGAAAAGTTGTCCATCGTGATTACCGGGAATGGCAACTACGGCGGGGAAGTGAGTTATATCTGGGATAATCCCGTGGCTCCCGCGGGGGAACTCATCGAACTGACCGGCATTTCCGTCAACATCAGTGACCCGAAAATACACGATATGCTCGTGGTAACCCTTGAACCAGAGGACGCGACGGCAACGTATATGTGGTTTCGCGGTGAAGATGTGATTTCCGGGGCGACGGGAAGCAGTTACCTCGTAACCGATGCCGATGTCGGAGCGTATTTGCGGGTGGTTGCGATGGGGATCGGCAACTATACCGGCGAAATGAAGCATACTTGGACCACATCGGTGCCGTTCCCTCCGGCGGAACCCGTCGAACTGGAGGGCATTACGCTTGATGATCTTTCGCCGAAAGTGGGCGATGTCCTTACGGCCCGGCTTTATCCCGTCGGCAGCAATGCGGATTACCAATGGCAACGGCAAGCCGACGGCGGTGCTTGGGAAAACATTGCATCCGCAACGGGCACTTCCTACACGGCCACTGTTGACGACATTGGCTCTGCGTTGCGAGTCACCGCGACCGGCCGGGCGGATACGGGTTACTTCGGCACCGTCGAGAGCGAGGCGACCAATGTGGTGCCGGTCCCGCCAACACCCCTGAACGGTCTCACCGTCGATCGCGAGGAGCCGAAAGTCGGCGATACCATTGCGGTAATGCTTGATCCCAGCGATGCGACGGCAACGTATATGTGGTTTCGCGATGGCATTCTCATCCCGGGGGCAACGGGGAGCACTTATACGGTCATCCATGACGATACCGGACACTATTTGCGGGTAGTCGCGGTCGGGACGGGCGCCTACAGCGGCACGGCAAATTATACTTGGACTAATCTTGTTACCATCGAACTGACCGGCAAACTCTCCGTCAGCACGGACGAGCCGAAAGTCGGCGATACCATCACGGCCACGTTTGAGTCGGATGACGAAAATGCCACGTTTAAGTACCAGTGGTATCGCGGTGGTCGGCCCATCGACGGGGCAACGGAAAACGAGTACACGGCAACGGAAGACGACCTCGGCGAAGAGTTATCCGTCGTGATTACGGGCGACGGCAACTATACCGGAGAAGTGAGTCATACTTGGGAGAATCTCGTGGAACCTGCGCCCATCGAACTGGTCGGCGAAATGAGCGTTGATAACGAGAACCCGCGGGTCGGTGATACCATCACGGTCACATTTGTGCCGGATGACGAAGATGCCCTGTTCGATTATCAGTGGTATCGCGGTGGCCAGCCCATCGACGGGGCGACGGAAAACGAGTATACGGCCACGGAAGACGATCTCGGCGAAAAATTGTCCGTCGTGATTACCGGGAATGGCCGTTATATCGGCAATTTGGCTTACACTTGTGAGAATCCTGTGGAGCCTGCGCTCATCGAACTGACCGGCAACATTTCCGTTAACAACGAGAACCCGAAAGTCGGCGATACCATCGTGGTCACGTTTGTGCCGGATGACGAAAATGCCACGTTCAATTACCAGTGGCATCGCGGCGGTCTGCCCATCGACGGGGCAGCGGGGAGCGAATACAGGGTAACGGAAGACGATCTCGGCGAAAATTTGTCCATCGTGATTACCGGGAATGGCGGCTATACCGGCGATTTGAGTTATGCGTGGATTGTTGCCGTGGAACCTGCGGATCCCATCACGGTAATCGTTGAAACCGAGGCCATCAGTGCGAGCGAAATCAGGGTTTCTTGGAATGAAATCGAGCAGGCCGAAAAATACATCGTAACATACTCTACCACTGAGAACTTTGAGCCGTTATACACCACTGTTATCATCACAGATAGCACCACAACACTTATGCTGTCCCGTCTTTTGCCGGAGATGGTTTACCATATCATCGTCCAGGCCGTTGTAGAGGGACGTGAAGATTCAAGTTCTCCACACGCGTTGCAAGCGACGCTTCCCGAAGAGATTCCTCCTCAAGGAATAGTAATAAGCAATGAGACGTCAACTTCTATGGTTCTTTCCTGGTCGGCAGTGGCGAATGCCGTCGGCTACGAGATTGAATACAGTTTGAATGCCGGCCGATCGTGGGTTATCGGCAACACGTCAAATACAACGAGCATCACGATAAACAATCTTGCTGCCGGAATGAATTATATGTTTCGCCTGCGTACAGTGTTCAGTGATAGTAAGTCCGACTGGTCGGATAGTGTCATAGGAAGGACGAATCCTTCTGCAAATGCGGATGTGGCTGCGCATCCCCGGCGGGTTACGGTTGCGAAAAAAGATATGAAACCTACCACAACGGCGATCATACTGAACATTACTCCTCGAAGCGGCAATGCTGCTTCGCACATTGTTTCTTGTGTTTCTAATCCCCAGTTGAATTTTTCGTATCGGATCGAAGAAAACCGTATTGTCATTGAAGGTTTGCAGCCCAGAACGAAATATCGCTTTGCCGTACAAGCAGTGGATGAACACGGCAATATCTCAAAGATTGTCAATGTTCGTGCAACAACGGCAACATACAAAGCCGTCAAGTCGCTCAAAGCGCCAAAGGCTTCGATCACCGCAAACTCCGTTACGCTTACGTGGAATCCTTCGACTGCCCGGACAGAAACCATCGGCTACATTATTGAGGTTTGGGATGCCAGCGGAAAGAATCGGCTTGACATTGTAGTACCGCCGATTACGGATGTTAGCGTAACGACGATCACGATTTCGGCATTGGAGGCGGGAACGAGGTATACGTTTGTGGTGAAAGCCACCGATGGTGTTTTCGAGTCCGTTGCTCGGAAGATTCGGGTTTCGACGATGCGGTAGTCCGTTTCGGGACGCGTACTAACTCTGTGCTTCCGTCCTTCCGGTGTTACTCTTGTCTACAAACGAAAAGCGATATATAATGGCACTCCTTGCCGTTTCAAACCAAAAAACGATTGCCATGAAACTCTTCGTCGCCTCCGCATTGGGAATGATACTCTTAACGGGTTGCTTGCAAGCAGAGGAAATCGACCATGCAACAGAAGACGAAGCGGCTCTTAAAGCAACTGCCGTCCAATTCTTCTTAAACCTTGTCGAAGAAAATGGCAAAGATGTTACGCAAAAATTTGAAATGACCGATGAGTTTCGCTCATGGATGCAAGAAGAACAATCGATCGCTACCATCCATGCGGTTCTTCAGCCATTTCTTCAACAAGGTTTAAGAAGAATTGAACGGCAATTGCCTTTCGGTCGAATCGGCGAACTGCAAAAAATAGAAATCGTCCGATCGCCTCCCGACTACTTATCCGTCGAATTGTTTTATTCGGGAACGAGAAGCCCTTTCAAAGCAAGAGTTACATTTCAGAACAATCAAATTGGCGGTATTCATATCTTTCCTCTGAATGCGGAGAACGGCTTAAAAAAAGAAGCGAATGTCTTGAAAAACATGAGTGTGATGGAATCCATTATTTGGGGTATCACCTTGATTCCGCTGCTCATCATATCGTTATATCTTTTGAATGGTAAAGGAGCATTTTTGATGGCCGGCTATAATACCATGAGTAGAAGAGAGCAAGCAAAATATGACGAAAAAGCCTGGTGCCGTTGCATAGGCAAGTTTACGCTTTGGATAACATGCTGTGTGATGCTTTTACCCTTCGCGATCCATAGTGAAGACATATGGATGCCTTTTGTTGTAGCGGGAATAATAATGGTAAGCGTTGTCGTTGCGTTGATTTATGTAGGCACCGGCAAGCGGTTTCTCAAAAAAGGAGATGCCGAAGAATGGGTTGCCGAAGAAAGCGAGGAAGAAAAGGCATTATATGCAAAATTGGAAGCAAAACGAGAAAAAATAGGATTATGGGTTATGGGATATTCGGTTTTCATTTTGCTTGCCGTAATGTTTGCCGTTCCCATATTGCTCTTGTACGGAGAACTGGAACCGACTGTAACGATTACGGACAACAGCATCCGCATCAGCGGCGTGTACGGAGTGAAGATAGACATTGCCGAAATAACAGACATTTTCCTGATGGAGGATGCGATAAGCAGCATTGGGCTTACGATGAGAACAAATGGCTACGGCACTGACAGCACGCAGAAGGGATATTTTCGGTCAAACAGATACGGAAGTGTTTTGCTTTTTACGCGGACAAATTCCTCGCCGACCATCCATATCCAGCGAGAGGGCAAGGAAGATATTTTTTTGAATTTTAGTAACAATGAAGCAACAAGAACGCTTTACCACGACCTAACAACAGCGTTTGCAAGATAGATATGCTCAAAACCACCTACCTGCTTAATGACGGCCTGATAAACGACAACACCGTCGTCAACGCAACGCTCACTCAATCCCTACAACCGTCATAACCGCATCTTCACGACGTGCAAAATGCACAAAATGGGCAGTTTTTGCTTGCCATTCCCTTTGGAGAACATATCATGCATACGTAGAGGTGCAATTCCGATAAATTTGACAATGGCGGACATTTCCTTTGCAAATCCGGTCGCAAATTGGAGTAATTCTACTCGTTTCCCTTCCGCTTCGGTACATGCCGCTGGAGGGGCGACGGTTGACTCGCGACCTTCCGGTCGTGGCACTGTTGGCGGCTCTGACCAAAGGGATGAATTTATCCGCTCCGAACACAGCCGAGGCACCTATTCCAAAAAAGCCCGTCCTGCCGAAACGCCGCAAACCGATGCCGCCAAGCCTTTGAGTTCCCAAATCAGTGCCTTTAATACGAAACTGGTCGGCCTGCTCCAAGAAATCGGCATCGGACGCAGTGATGAAGGACACACCGGCGAAGCGGATTGGGAAATGACCCTGACGTTTGCCGAAAATGCCGACGGGAATATCATCGTTTTGAGTGCCGAACTGGACAGCGACGAAAATCAACAACTGACGGCACTCATCAATGAAGATGCAGAACTGGTTGAACAGATCAAATCGCTTTCGGTTGCGTTAAAGGAGGCTAAAAATCCATCAGAGCCGCAAGCCGTTGATCCTGATCCGCTTGGCAGTGCCCAACCAACGGGCGCGTATGCAAAAGTTGACGCCGACGGGAACAAAGTTCCGTTCGTCAGTTTGCTGGATATGGATTACGAGTCGGCTTCACTAAAAGAACAGAATCTAATAGGTTGGGCGAAAAGGCTCGTTGCCATCCATCAATGGGAACAGGAGAATGATTTTTCCTTTCGTTCAAGTCCAACCACGCCGGAAAGCAAAAAAACCTACAACGATATGCTGTTGAAAGCAATGCAAGAAGGCGTGCAGCCTCTGCACGGTTTTCGCAGCAGTTTGAATGCCGTGGAAGGAACCGACTGGATGATTGCCGATGGTGCGGAAGCACTAATCGGCCATGAAATCCTGAATATGTTCGAGAATACGAACACTAAATTCAATCCGTATGCTGGCCAAGTCAACGAATATGGCTTTACAATTAGTATGCCCGGCTCGTATCAGGGAACAAATTACCAAACTACTAATTCCATCGCCTCGCAAACGGAGTCTCTTCGCAGGGTTGGCAATGATGTCGAGATACTTTGGGACACGCAGGGAGTTGACCCGAGTGAATTCATCCGATCTGTTGATGTGCCCGTTGAGAATATCAATGTGCCTATGCTCGGTATCGACGGCGGTCAAACATACTCGCCTGAAGTTCATTTCCGAGATGCGCTCGGTCTTGGCGGTATGAGTCTTGCGGAACGGAAAATGTTTTTGGAATTGACGCAACACATTTTAGACAATGTGATGCCGGGAATAGATGCCCGCGAACTTCGATTCTCAACGGGTTATCTGAACGATGCCGACATGCGAAATGGCAATCTTTCGTTGACGATTGATGTGTCCGGCCTGTCGAATGAACAGCGGAACACCATCGAGCAGGCATTGAATCAAGATCGTCGGTTATTTGATATGAAACAGCGGGCAGACATGTCGGGCAACCAAGGATTAGGCGAATTTTCGATGTCGGTTTTGGACGCACAAAGCAACGCGTTGGCAAAAGACCAAGTTCGCCTCATATCCGGCGGCAAATCCGTGATAACGTCCGTCGATAGCATCAAGGATATGGATCAGCAACAGATTTTAGGGTTGATCAATCGGTCGGGATAGCCGATGTTAGGAAACGCATTCCGGTTTGTGCCGGACGGACAAAAGCGAATCCAGCCCATTCTTAACGCTCTACGCAACCAGCCGACCGAACTGGTACACGCCCACCGCCAAACAAAATGCCAACACATTCGTATACAAAATCGCTGCCAACATGTACTTGATGCGGCCCGTCTCTCGCCATATCACCACACACGTCGCCAAACACGGACTGTATATCATCACAAACAATAATATCGCAAACGCTTTCCACGGCGTCCAAGTAGCCTCATTTTGCAATCGCGTTGCCAATCGACGCTCCGCAGGCGAAGCCCCTAACATTTCTTCCTGCTCTTCCTCGATTTCATACATCGTAATCATCGAACTGACAATCACTTCCTTCGCCGCAAATCCGCCGATTAACGCAACATTGTCCCGCCAATCAAAACCCGCAAACCGCGATACCGGCTCGAAAAATTGCCCCATTCTCGCCGCGTAGGAGGAGTCTAATGCGTTCACCAAGTCCGTGGCGGGGGCAGTCCCTTGCTCATGCTGCGGGTCATGCAAGCCCTGTGCCTGCTCATTCGGCCTTGGATAATACATCAACGCCCAAAGGATTACGGTAACAAGCAAAATAATCGTTCCTGCCCGTTTGAGAAACCACCAAGTCTGCATTCCCGCCGTGCGGAAGACATCACGCAGCATCGGAAGTTGATATGCAGGCAATTCAATCAGCAACGGCGACGGCGTCCCCTTCACGAAAAACTTACCCAACAGCAAAGCGGCAAGCATCGCACACGACCAGGAAATCAGGATAATTGCTAACAGCATCAATTCCCGATACGCCGAGAAAAATGCCGCAATAAGCAGAGCGTAGACCGGAATTTTCGCTCCGCAATTCATCAACGGCAAAATCATAATCGTCAGCAGCCGTTCCCTCTGTTCCCGCATCGCCCGTGTCGCCATCACGGCGGGCACCGCACAGCCGCCAACAATCCCGCCCGCCAAAAGCATCGGAACAATACTATGTCCGTGTAGGCCGAATTGCCGCATCAAACGATCCATCACGACGACAACTCGTGCCATGTAGCCGGTTTGTTCTAATGCGGAAATCAACAGAAAAATGAAAAATATGACCGGGACGAACACGAGCACGCCGCCAACTCCCGCGATGATCCCGTCATAGAGCAGCGAGCGAAAATCTCCGTCGGGCAGGGCGAAAGCGGCATCGAGCCAAAGGGGAATCCAATCGTCGAACAGCGAAGCGACGGCTCCCATCGGCGTTTGCCATTCAAACGCGCCCGTTTCATCGACCCAGGGGAGCCAATTCCAGCCGTCGGCAAGATTGAAGGCCAGCGAAAACATCAAAAACAGGATACCGGCAACGCAAAACAGTCCCGCAATGGGATGGCACAGAATCTTATCGGCCCTATCGGAACGGCGGCGTGGTCGGGAAGAGCGGTATGCGGCCTCTTTTTCGATGTGTTCGGCATAGTCGTTCCGCTTGGAAGCGATGATTTTTTGGAGGGAGTCACGAGGCCGACAGTCGGCCTCCGACGAAGGTAGGCAGTCGACCGCCGGGCGACTGCGTGTGGTACTCCACACAGGAAGGGCAGAATCACCCGATTCCTCCAGTCGGCTATCACCGACGATGCCGCCCGGCGGTCGGCATCCTACCTTCTCGCGGGAGCCTGTTTTTTCGGGTGAAAAATGCTTTTTCCCAAATGTTTCAATTTTTTCCGAACAGGTTTTGAGCAATTCCTCCCAGCCGGGCTCGTGCAGATGGTGTTGGATAATCCGTCGGGCTTCGCGGGCGTTTTCGAGCAGTTTGAGGGCAAGCCAGCGAGTTGGGAAATCCTGGGCGAGCGGCGGCTTTTGGGCGAGCAGAGCATTGATTTCGTCGATCAGCGGTTCGACGCTGCCGTAATCAATTTTCCAGTCGGGCGCCAATTCATGGTCGTGTTTTTGGGCGATGACACTGATTTGATACCGTAGGGCTTCGAGGCCGGTTCCACAGTAAGCCGGGGTGCATGCCGTATCGTTAGCCTTCTCTTGCGGAATGCATGCCTTGCAGGGCATAGCGGATAACGAGCCAAATCGTGCAATGGTCGGGACGACGGGCACGCCGAGGACTTTTTCCAATTTGGCAACGTCGATTTGGAATCCGCGGCGTTGGGCGATGTCCATCATATTGAGGCAGATGACGAGTGGAACCTGCAATTCGCGGAGTTGGAAAGCGAGGTAGAGGTGTCGCCGCAGATTGGCAGCGTCGATGACAAGGACGACGACTTCAGGCCGTTCGAGGAGCAGGAAGTCCCGGGTAACGCGTTCTTCCTGGGTATAGGACGTGAGGCTGTATGTACCGGGCAGATCGACGACTTCGATGCGTCGTTTTCCTTCGTGATAGTGTCCTGATTTTTTGCAGACGGTAACGCCGGGATAGTTCGCAACGGTTTGGTGGAGTCCTGTCAGGTAATTGAACACGGTGGACTTCCCGGAATTGGGTTGTCCGACGAGAGCGACCAGAATGTCGTCGTGTTCATGCATTGAAAAAGTTAGGCGGGATTATATATGTTAGCCGAAGGTAATTATATCATAACCCGCCTGAAATGGTATCGCCTTCACTCGGCCCGTTCATAAAGCCCCAGCCGATATACGAAATACCGGATCAAATACGCCATCGGAATCACCGTTGCCGTCAACAATGCAAGTTGAATCCACTGCACAAGCGACAATGCTTGCGTGCGGAATATGCTCCCGATACCAAAATAATCACTAAATTGCACCATACCAACCTGCATCACCGCAATAAACGTAATGATTGCCAAAAACACCTTGTTGCGGAACAACATCGTGAACGGAGAATCGCCCCAACACAATGCCCGGCTGTTAAAGATGTTCCAAATCTGAAACAATACAAACGCCGTGAAAAATACCGTCAACGCCTCCAAATTGTCCTCCAGCCGGATGTGCTCCTTGCCCGCCGTTACAAACCAGCCGTTAAACAACAGCAATGTCAATATCAGGACCTGATACGCTGCCGTCAGCAAGATGGTGATTCCCATCGCTCCCGTAATAATAGATGCCTGCCTTTCGATCGGCTTGCGTTGCATAAAACGGTCCCGGGGCGGTTCCGTACAGAGTGCAATTGCCGCAAACGTATCCATAATGATATTGATCCAAAGAAGTTGCACCACGGTCAACGGCAACGGAACCCCAAAAAGCGGCCCAAAAAATGCGCAAATCAATGCAACGACATTTACCGTCAGTTGGAATTGCAGAAACCGTTGGATGTTTTGGTAAAGCGTTCGGCCCCACCAAACGCCCGTTACGATGCTCTTGAAATTGTCATCCACCAGCACAATGTCGCTCGCTTCTTTCGCAACTTCCGTACCGGTAATCCCCATCGCAATCCCGACATCGGCAAATTTCAATGCGGGCGCATCATTCGTCCCGTCGCCGGTCATCGCAACGACTTCCCCTTGTTGGTGCATTGCTTTGACAAGCCGGAGTTTGTCCATCGGGGTTGACCGGGCGACGACTTTGAGCCGCGGAATGATTTCGACGAGTTCCTCATCGGAAAGTTCCGCGAGTTCTTCGGAGGTGAGGACGATGTCATCCATCGCTTCCCCTTGCAGGGCAAGGGGGCCAACTCTCAATATCCCCGCTTGTTTCGCAATCGCAATCGCCGTCGGTTTCGCATCGCCAGTGATCATTTTGACGTCAATGCCCGCACTGTGACAAGTTGCAACGGCATGCGGCACTTCGGGCCGAATCGGGTCGGAAATTCCAATCAGGGCAAGCAAAGTATTATCACCGTACTCGGCAAATCGCTCCGCGTTGTCTTCCAGAAAACTTTCCGGTATGTTATGAGCCGGCGTTTGCTTCATCGTAACCGCAATCACACGCAGGGCCTGATCCTGTGCCTGACTTAGGGCATCATCAATCGCCGTCCGGTGGTGTGCGATGGGTTCGCTCCGGCCATCGACCATAATATGGGAACAGCAATCGATCAGCCGTTCGGGCGCGCCTTTGGCGTAGATGATTCGCTGCGAATTTTTATCGACGGCGACGAGCGACATTTTCCGTGCCGAATTGTGTCCGAGTTCCCAAACGTGCGGATATTGTTTGCGTTTTTCCTTATAGTCGATTCCGGCATCGTGGAGCAAGCGAAGCAGAGCGCATTCCGTGGGATTGCCGATGCCCTGTACGAGCAATTCGGCACCCTTTCCGTCCGAAATGTTGAGCGACGCGTCGTTGTTGATGGCGATGGCATCGGCAAGGTCTTCGCCCAGGTTAGCCGCGTCGCGCCCCGCGGTATACAACCACGTCACGGTCATCTGATTCTGCGTGAGCGTGCCGGTTTTATCGGAGCAAATCACCGTGGCTGACCCGATGGTTTCCGACGCGACTAATTTGCGAATCAGGCAATTTTCGCGGGCCATTTTCATCATATTGAGGGCCAGTGCCATCGTAACCATCATTGGCAGTCCTTCGGGGACGGCAACGACGATGACGGCAACGGCAATGATGAATGCGGTGAGTAGGCCTTTGAGGAGCGGCAACACGCCGACAAGCGTCCACGCGTCGGGCCAGTTGGTCATGCAGGCGAAGGATGCCATCATGCAGAAAATGAGGATGGCCGCCGTGAAGCCGACGATGCTGATGAGATGGGCCAATTTGGTCAATTTTTGCACGAGCGGCGTTTGCGTATCGGACGCACCGAGATTGGCGGCAATTTGTCCCAATCGGGTCTGGTCGCCGACTTGCGTAACGATGAATTGCCCTCGGCCATCGGAAATCATCGTCCCGCGGTAGACGGAATGCTCATCGGTCGCCTGCGACGCATCGGATGCCGCCGCCTTTTCCACCGGAACGGACTCGCCCGTCATCACGGATTGGTCAACGAGCAGGCCGAACGACTCGATCACGACTCCATCGGCGGGAATCTTATCGCCGAGATGCAGTTGCACGACATCGCCGACGACGAGATCGTTGATCGAAACTTCGTGAATTTCGCCGCCGCGAAGCACTTGTACGAGAATATCGTCTTTGACCTTGTTGAGCAGGTCAAATTCCTTCGCGCTTTTGAGTTCGCTCAGAAAACCGGCGAGGACGGCAATGAGAATGGCAAAGATGATCCCGAGGGAGTCGATAAAGGTTGCATCGGGCGCTTGGACGATATATTTTTCGAGGACGGCGATGAGCAGAGAGACAGCACCGGCGACGAGCAGGATGCGGATCGTTGGATCGTTGAATTTTTCGAGGAAAAGTTTCCAGAGGGGTTCTCTTGGTGGCGGCGTGAGCGTATTAGGGCCGTATTGTTTCCGGGATTGTTCGACTTGTTCGTCGGTCAGGCCGTGTGTGCGGTCAGTATCGGGAAGATTCATGGTGTTGGTTTATAAAAATGCTGGGGAGCAAAACAGAGCCCGTGGCGTAAGCCAGGGCCCTTTCCTTTCACACCGCCAAACTACGGCCCTTTCACGTCAAAACAATACAAATACTGTGCATGCCGCAGATACAGTTTCCCGCCGATCACAACGGGATGCGCCCAGGCTTTGCCGTCGGCCTCCGGTAATATAAATCGGCCCACCGAAATAAATTCCACCGGATTCGGCTCCCAAAGAATCACCGTTGCCGAATCCTGCGATAAGGCATAAATCAAACCGTCGGCATAGTGAATTGATGCCGCTTCGCCAATCGGCCTGGCCGTGTAGCCAACCGCACCCGTCAAAAAATTGACCGCCATCCAGTTGCCGTTATGCGTCGTTCCATACACATGGTTGCCGACGAGCACGATTCCGTGATGCTGATTGTCAAACGGCTCGATATGCCATAATTTCGTTGCGGTAATCGTTCCGTCAGCATTTTTCGCCAGCCTGTAACCTTCCGCACCGTAGCCGTATCCGGTCGAAAGGAACAGATGTCCATTCCGATAAATCGGGGCGACGGCGTTGACCGTCCTATTGTTCTGCCACGGGATGGAAACGAGTTTTCGGGCCGTTTTGACGTCATATATTTCAAGGGTTGTGCTGCTCAATGCCGCAAGCACACGGGTTCCTTCAAAATCGAAAAGATAAGGGGTCGCATACGACGACAGCGTGTGTTCGGGAGTTGGCTGGAATTCCAGAACGGTTTCACCCGTTCTTTTGTTGAGTGCGACGGCCAGTGCCCTTTCGCTGCCGACCATACAGATCAGATGGTCGCCTTCAACGACGGTGGAATGGCCGAGGAACCATCGGGGCTGTGGAGCATTGTATTCGGTCATAAGATTTCGGCTCCAGATTTGATTTCCTGTTTGGGCATTGAATGCAGCAACGTTGCCGAGCGGACTGACGTCGAAGACGAGGTCGCCGTCGACGGTTGGGGTTCCCCGTGTGCCGGGATAGGTACGTTCGGCGGCGTGAGCGGGCCCGTTTGCACTTTCCCAGATTTTGTTTCCGTTCATATCAATGCAGAAGACCATGGAGCGGTTGCCGTCGTTTCCTGCGGTGTAAATTCTTCCGTTGGCGACGGTTACGCCGGAGTAGCCGAATCCGATGAAATCGGCTTTCCAAAGGAGTTTTGGCCCGTCTGCTGGCCAGGATTTAAGGAGTCCGGTATCGGTAGATTTGTTATCGCCTTTTGGTCCGTGAAAGACGGGCCAGTCGGCTGCGAGGATGATGGAGGTCGAAAAAAGAGCGAAGACGAGCGTGCAAGCGAATTGTCGGAGCATAGAATTTTGGGTATCGGAAGGTTGGTTTGTGTGAGGGGACCTCTAATCTGCCCCATTCTACCACATCTGGATTGTTGCATCAAGCGAGCGCAGGCTGTTGCAGTCGCACTGCCCTATTGAATTCCCAATCGCTTCAGAATACAATGCAGGCAATGCGATGCAGAATTAGGGCTTTCGGGGCGAACTTTGCTTGGCCAAACTTCTATGAGGCAGACTTTTAGACAAAAAAACGAACAAGGAATTGCCTACTCGGTCTTTCCTTTCGGCAGTGCCCGGCAAATGTTCCTCGTCGGAGAACCCGCTGAACATGCCATCAAACAGGCCGATCCGCCCGAGCAAGTCAAAAATTTGCTCGAAAATGTTAAATCCGTCTGCGAAGAACAAGGGTTTTCCAAAAATACCGCCGGTATGTGCAGCATTTTTTTGGCAAATATCGCGATGAGAGAACTTGTCCGTCAACGCATATGCGAAATTTGCCCTCATATTCTCGGAGCCGTAACGTTTATCCCGCAAGCACCCGTCAGCGGAGCATCCATCGCCCTCGAACTTTGGACAATGCACGGAAATGAAACTCACTTTTTCGTCGAAGACAAATCCGAAGAACACAATAAACCGGACGACTTCGGCGACCGGCCGCTTGGCCAATCTTCCGTAGCCGAATTTGACGATATGCGGTGGTTTTTTGGGGGACGGGCGAGTCCAGAAACATCCGCCGCCATCGGTGCATATGCCCGCTCGCAAGTTGCGTTCCGGTGTTTGGATGACCTGATGGCAGACGAGGGATTTCAACTCGGCCAACTGATCCGAACTTGGATTTATCAGGGACATCTCGTGTTAGCGGAAGGCGATACGCAGCGGTATAAAGAGTTGAATCGGGCACGAACCGACTTTTTTGAGGATATTCCGTTTCTTGATTATTTTTTACCCGAAGACCATACACAATCGGTTTATCCGGCAAGCACCGGCATTGGAGCCGATGATTTCGATGTTGTAATCAGTGCTATCGCGCTTGACACAACCCGGGACGATGTGATTGCGGTTCCGTTGGAAAATCCAAATCAAACTTCGGCGTTCGATTACGGGACGGAATACAGTCCGCAAAGCCCGAAATTTTCGCGTGCCATGGCCGTCGCGGTTGAAGATACGTGCTTGATTTTCGTGTCCGGGACGGCAAGTATTACGAATTCTGAAAGTCGGCATCCCGAAGACCCTGCAAAGCAAACGGAACAAACTTTGGATAACATTGCGGATTTGATTTCAGGCAACAATCTTGCCCGGCACGGGATAGAGGGTTTTGCTTGCGGATTGGAGAATTTGGAAAGTGTTCGGGTTTATGTCAAGCGTCGTTCGGATTTGGAATTGATCCGCGAGGTTTGCGAGCGTCGTTTGCCGGCGATTCCGACGATTTATACGATTGCGGATGTTTGTCGGGAGGAATTGCTCGTCGAAATTGAAGGCATTGCTGTTACAAAACTTAAACCGGAGCAACTTGCTCATTAGACTTGCTTGGAAACCCTCAAAATTGTCATTCCGCCGCACGCCGGAATCCAGAGGGGGCGATGCGGCTAACGCCGGAATGGCCGTTCACGAACAAAGTTTAACATATCTACTGTGTCCCCAATGACGATTTACCTCGACAACAACGCCACGACGCCGATCGCTCCCGAAGTTCGCGAAGCACTGCTTCCCTTCTTGCAACAGGATTACTTCAATCCAAGTTCAATGTACGAATCGGCAGGGCCTATCCGACATGCCGTCGAAAATGCCCGAAAACAAATTGCAGAACATTTGGGAATGCAGCACACAGAACTGCTTTTCACGTCATGTGCCACCGAAAGCATCAATACGGCATTTTTCGGGGCAATCAGTGCCAACCCCCGACGCAAGCATATCATAACAACCGCCGTCGAACATCCCGCCGTTACCGAAGTTTGCAAAGAATTACAACGCCGAGGATACGAAGTTTCCTATATCGGCGTTGACCGGCAGGGAAATCTCAATCTCGGCGACTTTGTCCGCGAACTTCGGCCCGATACGCTGCTCGTTGCCGTTATGCACGCTAATAACGAAACCGGCGTCGTCTTTCCGATCGAACGCCTTGCCCGAATCACCAAGGAAACCAATCCCGAAATCCTGTTTTTCTGCGACGCAACGCAAAGCGTTACGAAGTTGCCTATCAAGATGAACGGCCCGTTTCGCCAAGTCGATATGCTGGCCTTTTCGGGACATAAGTTTCACGCTCCCAAAGGGATCGGCGGGATGTATATTCGCCGGGGGACGCCGTGCCGGGCGTTTATGATTGGCGGACATCAGGAATCCGGTCGGCGAGGCGGAACGGAAAATGTTCCTTACATTGTGGGAATGGCGAAGGCCGTCGAAATTGCGGCGGCGACGCATGCCGAGGATACCAAACGGATCGAAAAGTTGCGAAATAAGTTGGAATCCGCAATTTTGCAGAAAATTTCGCACGTCGAAGTGAACGGGGCGGGAGCGGAACGGATGCCGAACACTTCGAATATCGCGGTGCATTACATTGAGGGCGAGGGGATTTTGTATCAGTTGAGCGGCCGGGGGATTTGTGCCTCGAGTGGTTCGGCATGCACATCGGGTTCGTTGGAGCCGTCGCATGTCTTGACGGCAATGGATGTTCCGTTCACGGCAAAGCATGGATCGATTCGTTTTAGTTTGAGCAGGTACACGACGGAGGCGGAAATTGATACGGTAATCGAGCATTTTCCGCAGATTGTTGCTCGGCTTCGCAGTTTGTCGCCGTATTGGGACCAGTCGGCAGACCAACCGCGTGCAACGGAATAACGCTGGCGGAGCCGCCTACAAGGAAAAAATGCCTACTAAACTTGCTTCTAGAGCGAGTTTCAACTTGCTCTGGACGCGTTTTCGTCCTTCCTGTCATTCCGGCGAAAGCCGGAACCCAGCCGAGCGACTTGCAAGACACTCCTCTGGATCCCGGCTTTCGCCGGGATGACGGCTTTTTTGTTGAAATACGCTCTAAATACGGTACAATATGTCGTTCAGACGCTTAACGCAAACTTAAAAAATTGATGACAGACCTTACGAAGCATATCCGAACGATCCCCAACTTCCCCAAGCAGGGCATTCTATTTTATGACATCACGCCGCTCATCCAGCATCCCGACGCATTCAAAGAAACGATCCGACAACTGACCGATACCGTCAAAGAATGGGGTCGGTTCGACTACATTGCGGCTCCAGAAGCCCGCGGATTTGTCTTTGCCGCTCCGCTCGCCCTCGAATTCGGTGCTGGCCTCGTACCAATCCGCAAACCCGGAAAACTCCCTCACTCGACGGTTTCCAAATCCTACGATTTGGAATATGGCTCCAATACCATTCAAGTTCACACCGATGCGGTCGCACCGGGCAACAAGGTATTGCTATTGGATGACTTGTTGGCGACGGGCGGGACAATGGAAGCCTGCCGACAGTTGATTGAGGAAATCGGCGGCGAAGTTGTCGGAGCGGTATTCGTGATGGAGTTGCTTGGTCTTGGTGGTCGGGAGACAATTAAAACGCCCCACATCAAGACACTGATGCAGTTTGAGTAGGGTTTGGCAGGAGCGGGGGGGTTAAAGAAAATAAACACTAAAAAAAGCCTATAAAATTAACATTTTTAGGCTTTTTTTAGTGTTTATTTTCTTTAACCCTTCTTCCCTCTTCCCTATATTCTTAACACTATGATATACTCTTTTTCAGAAAATTAGAACAACAATCAAGCAACTTTTTAGAGCAATGGGATCATTGATTCGGGTTTGGAAAATCATGCCAATGCTGGTCGGAGCGACCGTCGGACGAAATGGAACGGTAACATAGACAGTCAGAAGAAAAAACGTACCGACAAATTGTAGGGGACGGATCGGGTGAGTGTGCAAGTCGATACTTGGACGGCAAAGTTCAAAGACGAGAACGACAATATCCGGCGTATCCCCACCAAAGAAACAAACCGCAAAATTGCGGAGCAGATACTTGCCCAATACGAAAAAGAAGTCGCTCGGATTAAGACGGGGATCATCACCCGTGAAGAATTGGACAAGGCACAAGTCAAGCATACGCCGCTTGACGGACTTTTGGATCAATACCGTACTAAAATGCTCGCCAATGGTCTTACCCAGAGAACCATTGACGATGCTTTTCGGAAGATTTTCTCGCTACTCTCTGACTGCGAAATCGACTCTCTCGCAAAAATCCGACGTGAAACTGTGGAGCGTTGGGTTGCGAACGAAATCCACAATAAAAAACGGGCGGCTGGCACGATCAATTCCTATTTATCGGCAGTCAGATGTTTTGTTCAGTATCTTGTGGACACGGACATTTTATCTATCAATCCCATCAGGAGCATTCGGCATTTGAACACGGAACTTGATCGCCGCAAACTTCGTCGGGCAATGACCAAAGAGGAAGTTGAACGTTTCTTAACAGCGGCGGCAAAAGGCATCACCAAAAAAGTCGGGAGTCCCGAAGAGCGAGTCTTGATTTACAAATTACTGCTTGGTACGGGCTTACGGTCAACGGAATTGTCATTACTCACGCCGAGTCAGATTGATTTTGAGAAATGCCGATTGCGAGTCGAAGCCATCAAGACCAAAAACAAGAAGGCGGATATTCTGCCTCTTCGTGCTGATTTAGTACAGGCTCTCCAAGAGCGGATGGAAACGCTCGCTATCAAACCCCACGAGAGGTTTTTTCATCACAACCAAGCCTCCCTCCGAAAGCCTTTTTATGCAGACCTGAAAGCCGCAGGAATCGCACGTCTAGATTCGGCTGGTCGGTGCATTGACATTCACTCCCTTCGCAAAACGTTTGGGACGCTGTTGGCGGCGGCTGGTGTTCCTTTGACAATGGTACAACGATTGATGCGTCATTCTAACCCGCAGTTAACTGCAAAGTTATACATCGACGTTGAGCCGGTCGATATGATGCAAGCATTAGATCAGTTGCCGGGATTTAGTTAGTCCAGTCGTTCCCACGTCCCTGAAGGAATCCCCTAATGACAACGTTTGAGAATCCCCATTCGTTAAGGGATTCGGTAAAGAAAAGAAATGGCAAAAGTTCAAAGATTTTCTATAGACATATTTCGATAAGTGATATATTGAAAGCAGAATTGATTGCGGCAGAAATCGCAATCAAAAACATTCTTGCAACCGGCGGTAACCGGTTACAAGAACTAACAACAAGACTAATGTACCTAGTCGGGTTACTTTTCGTGATTATAGCCAGACGGCTGTATCTTGCAAGCGGCTCCGACGTAACCGAATGAAAAATCATGAGCGGGAATC